>DATKWE010000192.1:0-27917 GCA_035529735.1 Desulfobacterales bacterium
TTTCCAGCAAGGAAGCGGTCCTCGAGCACAAACAATGGCTCCTGGGCATGAAATCCCGTTTCATCCAGCAGAAAAAAGCGCTCAAAGAGATTACCCAACAGTATTTAAAGCAGGGAATCTGGATCAAGCCCCAACCCTAATTTCGACACCGCACATATACTAAGGAGTTTATTAATTATTTGTCATAACTATGCTTGAATTGACAGAACCTAAAATCGAGTTGCGACATCGGTTGACAGATTGCGGGATTGTTATCTCTTGATATCTAAAAACACAACCTCGAAATTTTTAGTCAACGTCAAGATTTATAGCAAAAATCGCCACAACTATCGTTGGGTGATATGGTATTAAGGTATCACAAAAATTGCGGACCATTGATAATTGGTTTTCATTGCAGCTATATCAGTTTTACCCGAAAAGCTATGTTGGATATAGTACAGGTTTCGTACCAGATTGGATCATCTCCATATCTTGTACGCCCATACTAGTAATAACCGTTTGAAATTTTAGTGTTTAAAGCGGTCTTATTTAAAATTCAATATGATGATAATTGGCACACGGCTTTTCAGCCAGTGCCCAGTTCTATGGTAACACTGGGCACTGCTTTAATGTATGTACAGGCTACTGTCGGGCAGGTGCCGACTGCATCTTTTGAAGTACTTTCTCCACACTTAACGACCCCACCGCCTGACTTGGTGGAAATTCCTTGAATGTAGAGAGAAACTTCTGAACATACGCCTGTGCGGGAACGAACATCCACATCTGATCTCCATACCAGCGGGTGTAGAGTGCTGCATCCGGTGAGACCTCAAAAGGATCCTGGCGAAGACTGACGACCAGCGGCCAACTCGGTGTTTTCCGGTAGGCCTCGTTGATCGATCCTTCCATGATTGTGAAATGAATCTTCCATTGATCGTAGCGCATTGCGTTCAGGTTACCTCCGGCATCAAAGTAAAAGATTTCTTTCCGGGCCCCGGGTCCTTTGCCTGCGAGCAGATCTCCCTGGTCATAGCCGTCAAGGTGAGTTTTGAAGGTCTTTTGTCCTACTTTAAGACCCTTTTTCAACGTCTCTTTGATGTCCGGATCACCCGCTGCAGCCATCAGAGTGGGCACCCAGTCCTCATGTGAGAAGATGTCATTGATGACCGTACCGGGTTTTATTTTGCCTGGCCACCGTACAACGGCAGGTACACGGAAACCACCTTCCCAAGTCGTTCCCTTTTCCCCTCTGAATGGAATCGTTCCACCATCGGGCCAGGTAAATTTCTCCGCCCCGTTATCGGTTGAGTAGATCACGATCGTATTGTCGGCAATACCCAGTTCATCGAGCTTGTCGAGAAGCTTGCCGATATCGTGGTCGTGCTGTGCCATTCCATCGGCATAAAGGCCATAACCGGTTTTACCATCCCACTCGGGGCTCAGATGGGTCCAGACGTGCATTCGTGTGGCATTGTGCCAAACAAAGAAGGGCTTTCCATTCTTGTGCGCCCGTTCGATGAAGTCCAGCGAGGCATTTAAGAACTCCTCATCTGCGGTTTCCATACGCTTGCGCGTCAGAGGCCCGGTGTCTTCGATTCTTCCGTCTGCGTAACTGTGTATCACTCCACGAGGCCCAAATTTCTTGTGAAATTCAGGATCTTTCGGGTAATGATAGGTTTCGGGCTCTTCCTCGGCATTCAGGTGGTAAAGATTCCCGAAGAATTCATCGAACCCGTGCGCGGTTGGAAGAAATTGATCGAGATCTCCCAGATGATTCTTGCCGAACTGGCCACTGGTGTAACCATGCGGTTTCAGCAACTCGGCAAGGGTCGGGTCTTTGTCCTGCAGACCCTGTTTCGCGCCGGGCATTCCTATGGTCAGGAGGCCTGTTCGGAAGGGATGCTGTCCGGTAATAAATGCTGCACGCCCGGCGGTACAGCTCTGTTGGGCGTAATAGTCCGTAAAGAGGGCACCTTCATTGGCAATGCGGTCAATGTTCGGCGTGCGGCCCCCCATCATACCGCGATGATAGGCACTAACATTGTACATGCCAACATCATCACCGAAGATGACAAGGATGTTTGGCTTGTCTGCTGCCATCCCGGGACTTAATGACCAGGTTAACATCCCCATGATAATGAATGTTAAAAATAATATTTTTTTCATTGTCCCCTCCTTTTTTATTGTTAAGTTTTTTTATCAAAACAAATCTGACATGTTTCATGGGTTCGTTTTCAAATGAAGCTCCCCGAAGCAAGCTGCAGGGTATTCAGGCGAAGGCGAATAAATACCACTTCGTAAGTCTGTCCAGTTGAGGGTTGACAGTAAAATCCAGCCAGGGCATCTTTTCGGTATTTACGGATTACTCTTTCAGCACCTCCACGAGCGGAACTCCCACCGACCCGGATGGGGGTTTGATTTCCAGATATGCTGCGATCGTCGCGGCGATGTCCTGGGGTCCCACCGGCCTGCTTATCGTCTGCGCCGGAACACCGTTGCCGGCAAAGAAAATAGGCACATACGTATCGTACTTCCACGGTGAGCCATGGATTGCAGCAATTTTTTCGATGCCCATCTTTTCGGCTTCCTCACTGGAGTGTAAAAACCAGTAATGCTCGGGCACCATATGGATGTTGCCGGAACGTGTTGGATGAAAACTGCGCCGGATTTGGTTCTGGATCGGCGACTCGGTTATTCGCCCGGCGAATAAGTCGCTGCGTGTCATGGCATAAGCAATCCCGTCTACTTTCATCATTTCTGCGGCAACAAAGCGCTCCACTTCTTCGATATCAAGCTTTGCATCTTCTATGGCGTCAAGATTGAGATAGAGATAGGGATGACTGTGGACGGCAACCAGGTCATCCCGTCCGAACCGTTTCTTAAGCGCATCCGATAAGTGAGAGCCTTTTTTAAACCAGTCTAATGGAAAGCGGCCTGTCTCCATTCCGTGTTCAGCCATGTATTCAGGGGCTTCGGGCGCGCCATGATCGCCAGAAAGCACGATCAGGGTCTTGTCGAGACCGATTTTCTCGTCTACGTACTGGAAAAGCTCAGCCAGTACCCGATCCAGACGCAGGATATTATCCTCTGTTTCCAGACTGGAAGGCCCAAAAAGATGGCCGACATAATCGGTGGATGAAAAACTGATTGCCAGATAATCAGTGGCATTCCCCTGGCCTACCTTTTCGTTCTCGATGAGTGTTCTGGTAAAATCAAGCGTCAGCTCGTCACCGATGGGGGTTAATGTAAGCGTTAAATAGAAATACTTCGCACTTCCACCTCCCAGTGCATGGGGAAATGTCCGACCCAATTCCGCAAACGCCGCTTCGTAGGGTCGATCATCAATATTCCCGGCAACATAGGAAGAACGATCATGCAGGAGGTCCCAGGTTTTTCCTTTATAACGGTCGGCCGGTTTGGCGGCGTTCCATTGTTTCACCCATTCAGGATAATCGTTATAGTAGTAGGTGCTGGTAACAAACCTGCCACTGCTCTTGGAGAACCAGAAGGCCTTGCCCACATGTCCTCCCGGAAGGATGGCCCCGCGATCCTTGACTGAAACACTGAACACCCTTGACTGTCCAGCATTATCAACAACAAGCTCATCCCCAATTGTGGTGGCAAGAAGATTGCGAGGTGAGACGCCTTGGTGGGGTTTCGGTTTACGGTCGATGATGTGATGGCGATGGTCTTCGGTGTTATATACAGACTTACCGGTTTTCTGATCGATCCAGTCATTAGCGACAATGCCATGTCTGGACGGATCTGCACCTGTGGCAAGTGTTGCATGTCCAACGGCTGTTTCCGTGTTGGCGTGTTGATAGTGGGCGTTGTTGTAATGGGTGCCGTTTTCCAATAAATAACGGAAACCTCCTTGGCCGAGGCGATCCTTAAAACGCATGGGCAGGTCACCACGCAATTGATCGACTGTGATTTGCAGAACCATTTTTGGGTTCTTGTCGGCAGCGGATGCGGGAAGCATCCGTCCGTGTGTAAGGAAAAAGATGATCAATATAAGAAAGAACCCTTTTACTTTCATGATCTCCATCCTTTCATTGATTAAAAAGATAAAACACTAACCATACTGGTTTGAGTAAATTCAGGTGCAGTATTGGACAGAACATATTCAACGCGTGCGCACGAACACCACATCAAAGTTTTGTCCCATTGCCGCTTGATAGTACACGCCGAACAACGTGTCTTTTTGAGGATTGTAGGTTAAAGTATACGTTGATCCGGGATATCCAACATCCTGTAGCCGGAATAATGGAGTGATGGAGTAATGGGATGAGGGGCTTGAAGAACATTATCAATTTTATCAGTACCATGAGCATTTCTGTGATACTTATTCAGAAAAATTAAGCTTTTACACCCAACACTCCAATACCCCATTATTCCAACACTCCAACTGTTTGAGTTGAAGTTTATACGACACCCCTATCGGGTGAAACCAAAGCCTGGTCCTCTGGGCCAGGATTCTTTACTTCCCAGCTGCAGCCTTGGCCACGCTTGTACGCAAAGCCTCTGATCCGGGGCTGCTGACAGAGCGTTTCACAATAATACCGACGGGGCTCACTGCTTTACCGTAATAAGCTTCATTCCACTTGTCCTTCGTCGAGATGACAGAGCCCTCCAATGAAACACCCGCATAAGCGCCTTTTGTTCGCGAAAAGGAAAGAATGTCAGCCACGATATTCGATTTGGCACCTGCACCCACCGGCCCAACGGCGATGGAAGTATCCCCCCCGAGCTTGAAAGAAGAGGCAAACAGTGCATCCACAGCCTTCTGGGTTCTCACCATCATGATAACTTCCGCTGCCTCGGCACCGATCTGAAGCCCAAAGGTTCCAGAACCGAGAGTGTAAAATGCCGGTTGACTCCATTGTCCTGTTTTATCGTTTTTTACGATGAGCACACCACTGCCTCCGGAACCCCCAATAACAAATCCGGCTTTCAATAAACTCGGAATGATAAGCAGACCTTTGGCCTGGTTCAGGTTTTCCTGTAACCATGCCTGATTTTTATCGGTCATAAAGCTTTCAAACGTTACACGGGCCTTGTCCACAAGCCCTTGCTGCTCAATAGGGTCGGCCGCTGTTGCCGGCATGGAAACTCCGACAATCAACGTGCCAATAATAACTGCAAATAGAACATTTAATAATCTGTGACGTGATTTTTTCATTGGTGTATCTCCTAATGTAATAGAGCGGTTAATAATAAGAAATTTTCCTTGTTTTTCTGATACTGCCATAACACAAAGCAGATGGTCGAATAGCAAGGATTGGACAACTATAATTTATAGAGCAACACCCATGCCAATATAGTTACATTGTATAACCAACTGTTATTTCGGAAGAAACATCCTCAAGCACATGTCTCACAAAAAGATAGATGGGACATTTCTGTATCACGAAAAATACATCGTATTGCGAGTGCACGTGTCCAATTAAAAATGCGTTAAAAACAGGGTTAAGTTTGGGAAGATTTGGATTTGCTCGAACAAAAGGGTGGGAAACTTGAGAAGTTGGTTTCACTGGATTGAACAAGGCGGGCAAGACGTATTCAGGTGATCCGGTTTTTAAGCGGGTCACTGTCTGAGCCGTTAAAAACCGGATTGTCTGGAATGCGACATTTTTTCAACGGGCTAAATCGATACAAATTTTTAAACCCATTGGAATTTCTAGGAATTGGATATTTTCTCGGCAATCTCCGCAAACGCCCGGGCCACCTGGGAGTCCGCATATTTTTCCTGAAACGAGATGCCGTTATCTCCGCACGTTACAAAATTGGGGTCAAACGGTATCCTTCCCAGAAATGGAATACCGGCTGTCCGGGCGGTTTTTTCTCCACCGCCGGACCCGAACAGGTCGACCATTTTATTGCAGTGAGGACAGGTAAAGCCACTCATGTTCTCGATAAGACCATAGATATCCATCTTTAGGGTTCTGCAGAAACTTATGGATTTCCGGACGTCCGCCAGGGAAACTTCCTGGGGTGTCGTGACAATGACGGCTTTGGCATCTTTGATGGTCTGAGCGATGGTCAACGGTTCATCACCGGTTCCGGGAGGAGAATCGATAATCAAAAAATCGAGATCACCCCACTCCACTTCTCCAATAAACTGTCGGATGGCGGAATACTTAAGCGGTCCCCGCCATATGATGGCATCGTCTTTGCTGGCGATCAGAGACTCTATGGAAACCACCTTTAAATGATCCGAATATTTCATCGGATTCAGCTTGTTGTTTTTATTCAGATCCAGCATGCCCTTGAGACCGAGCATTCTCGGTACGTCCGGGCCATGCAGGTCAACATCCATAATCCCGACATCGAACCCTTTCTTGGCCAGGGCCATGGACAGATTCACCGAGGTGCTCGTCTTGCCCACACCCCCCTTGCCGCTCAGAATTATGAATTTGTTTTTTATTTTTTTTAAGGATCGATCCACAGCAAGGTCCTGTTCCGTCTGCGCCTTTTTCGGCGTCTGTGCATCCCCAACACTATCATGAATTTGTACCATAATCTTGATCTCCTAATCCTTTGATCTAAGTTTTGATGAACTCGTAAAAAGTCTTTTGTAAGCGATATCTGATCATTTGGGGATCCAGCGTTTCAAGCGGTGATGCGTAAAAAATTTCAAGCTGTTTGAGGAGCTTGCGACGAGTTCTTGAAATTTAGCAGCATTGCTTGAAACGCCCCCAAATGGTCACTGAGCGAGCAAAACTGACTTTTTACGAAACCGTCAAGTTTTGCACCGATAAAAATCTTCATCGTTGCATCTCGGGCAGTTTTCCGGCCTTCCCGTACCCCAGGGTTCCACCCATCTGTGATTGCATTTGCGACATCCGAACGTCCGAATCCCATCGACCATCTTGTAGTTTCCGCCTTCTACATTGATGGCTTTCCCGTTGATCAAAGCGTCTGCAACCACGCTTCTGGCCCGCTCGATGATCCGCCCGAAAGTGGCCCTTGAAACATGCATTTGACGGCCGGCCGCTTCATGGGACATGCCGAGAAAATCGGCAAGCCTTATGGCCTCCCGTTCATCCACCGTAAGGCGCACCTCGGAAAGATCGCGCATGGGAATGCCCCTGGGTTTGAAATAGTTGATGTCCGGGTTAAACGCCACCATACGACGTTTTTTAGGTCGTGCCATAAGAACCCGCCATTACAGTTTTTTTGAGTATATACTCGGAAGAAACTACGTATTTTCAGGGAGGTTGTCAAGCCATTAAATTTCGAATCATCTTTAAAAGCGTTGATGATTCTGAAAGGATCCAAGGGGTCAAGTCATTTAATTTCTAACTGTTTGACAAAAATTACCTCAATGTTATCTTTATCAAAGCTTAATTTAGTTGGAATTGCCATGTTATTTTATCAGGAGATTTAAGATGATCGAGTTGAAAAGAATAAAAGAGATGGAAGATTTTAAGAAATTACCCGGGATTCAGAGAAGTGCCTGGGGTTTTTCAGACCTAGATATCGAACCCCATTACGTGATGACACGGGCCCAAAAATATGGCGGACTGGTACAAGGACTCTACTTTAACGGCGAATTGGCCGGTTATACCTATGCGCTCATCGGCAAATGGGACGGAGAGTATTTTGTCTATTCCCACCAGGCCGCGGTAAAGAAAGAGCACCAGGACAAAGGGTTCGGCTTTTTGCTGAAAAAAGCACAAAGAGACGAAGTTCGAAAAATGGGATACCATGTGATGCGATGGAATTTCGATCCCCTGGAATCCATGAATGCCTTTTTTAATATCCACCGGCTCGGCATTATCAGCGTTGAATATGAAAGAGATATTTACGGAATTGGGGAAAGCGGCCTCCACAAAGGGCTTCCTACGGACCGGCTGATCGCCATCTGGAAACTCGATTCGGATCGGGTGGTCAAAAAAATGGACAAAAAAGATCCGTCTATTCTGGTAGACATCCCCCAAGAAAATCTGGAAAATTTTACACACGACACGGCTTACATCGAAATTCCCAAAAATATACGGGCATTGAAAGAGACGCGTTTAAGCGAAGCCAATGAATGGCGGGTGAAAACGCGGCATCTTTTTGAATCGGCGTTCCAGAAAGGTTATGTTGTCGAAGATTTCGTATTTTCCAAGGATAAACAGAGAGTTTTTTACAAATTATACCATCGGGAAGCGATGGTATATTAAGGAGAAAATAGATCGGTGAAACATTTAAAGAAGATCGATTCGGTGGACATGTATGTGGTGAGGCTGCCGCTGGTCAAACCGTTTGAGACTAGCTTTTCCGTACAGACCCACAGAGAGGCATTGCTTTTAAAAATCACTTCAGACGCCGTTTCCGGGTGGGGAGAGTGCGTCACTGCGCCGGATCCTTACTACTGTTACGAAACCAATTCCACGTCATCGCACATCATAAAAGGCTTTCTGATCCCCATTCTGATGACCCTGAAAAATTTTTCCATTGAAACAGTGTTGCAAAAATTTGACCGGATTAGAGGGCACAATATGGCAAAAGCTGCTGTGGAAAATGCCCTGCTGGACCTTCTGGCCAGACAGTATGAGATGCCGCTGTTCCAACTGATCGGGGGAAAAGATCAAAAAATTATGTCGGGAATCAGTATTGGAATCAAAGACGATATGGACGATCTTTTTGAATCGATTCAAGCGGCCGGTGACAAAAAATACCACCGAATCAAAATAAAAATAAAAAGGGGCAACGATGTTGAAGTTCTGAAAGCGGTTCGCAAGACATTTCCCTTCATACGCCTGATGGCCGATGCAAATGCCGATTACGCTCTCGAAGATATCCACATTTTGAAACAGCTCGATGCATTTGATCTCATGATGATCGAACAGCCGTTGAACTACGATGACATCTATCTTCATTCATTCCTGCAAAAACAGATCGCTACGCCGGTGTGCCTCGACGAATCCATAAAGAATCTAAACGACACAAAAACCGCTGTAGCGCTTGGAAGCTGTAAAATAATCAATATCAAACAGGGACGCGTGGGCGGAATGATGAAATCTAAAGCGATTCAGGCGTTCTGCACAGACAAAAATATCGGCGTGTGGTCAGGGGGTATGCTGGAAACCGGAATCGGAAGAGCCTTCAATATTCATCTTCAAACACTTCCGGGGTTTGTCCTTCCGGGAGATACTTCTGAAACCTCACGATACTTTACTGAAGATATCGTTGACACACCCGTGGTTCTGCAGCCGGACGGCTTCATAAAAATCCCCGAGGGGACCGGAACCGGTATCCGTGTCCTTTCTGAAAGACTCGACAGATTCAAGGTCTTTTATGAAAAAATCGCGTAAGGGGGCAATTTCAGAAATTTTCATATTCCGCCACCACAGAATCCACGGTATCCACATAAGGTTTTTAAAAATCTCATTATTTATTAAGAAACGGCGAAAATGAATTAACCTTTCGAAATATCAAGGACCTTTTAAAGAGACGGACCTTACGGACAAACCTTTTTTTATTGACAGTTACTATTTATAAATTTATATTTTTTGAGGGATATCCGGAGCCGGCAGGATCCAATTTTGATTGTCCCGGCAGAAAGTTCGTTAGCGCAGGCGTATCAAGCGTTTTTAATACACTAAAGTGGTATTTGATTATAAGGTGACAAATATGATTGAAATCAGAATACACGGTCGAGGCGGACAGGGAAATGTCGCCGCTGCGGAGCTTTTATCTATTGCCGCCTTCAAGGACGGCAAGTTTGCCCAGGCGTTTCCTTCTTTTGGAGCCGAACGAATCGGCGCCCCTGTCATGGCTTTTGTTAGAATTGATGACAAAAAAATTCGTACCCGTGAAGATATACGAACGCCGGATTATCTGATCGTCCAGGACTCTTTTTTGATGGAGACGGTTCCGGTATTGGACGGGCTTAAACCGGATGGTATGATTCTGGTAAACTCGGAAAAAAAACCCGAAGAATTGCAACTTAAAACCACTGCAACCGTGGAAACCATTTCCGCCACTGAAATAGCGTTGGAGATCATCGGCAGGCCTATACCCAACGCGGTGATGATTGGTGCGTTTTGTTCCATTACCGGCCTGGTGAGCCTGGACGCCGTGCAGGAAGCCATTATGGAAAAATTTCCCGGCAGGGTTGGCGAAAACAATGTGGCTGCCCTTGAACGGGCCCATGAAATCATGCAAAAGAGGTAGTTACATGCTTAAACAAATCGAAGGATCTCGTGCTGTTGCGGAATGTGTGGCCATGTGCCGGCCCAATGTGATTTCCGCTTATCCGATTACTCCGCAAACCCACATTGTAGAAGATCTGGCCATGATTGTCGGCCAGGGGAAACTGGATGCGGAATTTATAAATGTGGAAAGTGAATTTGCCGCTGCATCGGTGGTTCTGGGGGCAAGTGCTGCCGGTGCCCGAGCATACTCGGCAACATCATCCCAGGGGCTGTTATTAATGTGCGAGGTCATTTATTGCATTGCCGGGATGCGATTGCCCATTGTTTTGACATGCGCCAATCGTGCCATATCCGCGCCGCTCAGCATCTGGAACGATCAGCAGGACTCCATGGCGTTGAGAGATGCGGGCTGGATTCAGCTCCATGCAGAGGACAATCAGGAGGCAGCGGATTTACACATACAGGCATTCAAGATTGCCGAGCAAACCAGTCTGCCGGTGATGGTCTGTATGGACGGCTTTATTCTGACCCATGCCTATGAACCGGTGGACATCCCCGAACCCAAACAAGTCGACGATTTTTTGCCCCCGTTTCTTCCGAAAAATATCGTTGACCCCCGATCGCCAAAGGGCATCGGTCTGTTTGCAGATCCGCGGTTCTATCTGGAAACCCGTTATACTTTACACAGGGCCATGGAGAAATCCGAAGAGACCATCAAGGAGGTCAGTGCGGATTTTGCAAAGACTTTCGGCAGAAACAGCGGTGGGTTCATCAAAACTTATAAACTTGAAGACGCAGACCTGGTCATTGTCTCCATGGGTTCTGTAGTGGGCACCATCAAGGAACTCATCGACCGGATGGAAGAAGAGGGGAAAAAAGTGGGACTCGTGCAAATATGTTCCTACCGCCCGTTCCCCAGGCATGAGATTTACAATGTTTTAAAAGACAAAATGAACATCGTTGTCCTTGAAAAATCGGTTTCCCTGGGAAGAGGCGGCATCCTTGCCAGTGATGTTCGCTGGTCGTTCCCCAGAGCAGAGAAAAAGGACCGTAACATCAGCAGCTTCATTGCCGGTTTGGGAGGCCGCAACATACCCATGGACGATTTGCGGTATATGGTCGAGAAAGTCGAAAAAGAACCGGTTGAACTGGAATTTTTAGGCCTAAAAAAAGAATTGATATCTGAGAAGGATTTATAATCATGGAACAAAGCGCTGAAGAACTCAACAAGATAGAGAAGAAGGACTTGTTTACCAGTGGGCATCGGGCCTGCGGCGGATGCGGCCAGGCTCTGGCCGCTCGTTTGGTTGCCGATGCATCCGGTGAAAATACCATTGCCTGCGTGGCCACGGGGTGCCTGGAAGTATTCAGTGCGCCCTACCCCGACCCTTCCTGGCGCATTCCCTTTTTACACAGCCTTTTCGAGAATGCGGCAGCAGTTGCCTCCGGGGTGGAAGCAGCTTACAAGGCGTTGAACAAAGGACCGGTTAACATCATCGCCCAGGGCGGCGACGGGAGTACGGCCGATATCGGGTTTCAATGCATGAGCGGCATGTTTGAACGGGGCCACAATGTGCTCTATGTGTGTTATGACAATGAAGCCTATATGAACACCGGTGTTCAGCGTTCCAGCTTTACCCCTTTTGGTGCCAGGACTTCCACGACGCCCATGGGGAACAAAACCCGTAAGAAAAATATGCCCCTGCTTGCAGCCGATCACGGCATCCCCTATGTGGCCACCGCTACGGTGGATGATTTTCGAGATCTTCAGCGCAAGGTTAAAACAGCGCTTTCCATCGAAGGTCCCAAATACATACACATACTTGCCCCGTGTCCGCTGGGCTGGGGTCATCACGGAGAACTTACGGTCCAGATATGCCGGCTGGCCAAAGATACCGGTATATTTCCCATATATGAAATTATCCACGGCAAAGTGACGAATGCAAGGAAGATTCCGGTAAAAGTTCCGGTGGAAGAGTATTTGAAATTACAGGGTCGCTTCAAGCACCTTTTCAAAAAGGGCCAACCCACACCGGAAGTGGCCGAAATTCAGGAAATCGCCAACCAAAACATAGAGAGGTTTAATTTATAATGGAAAAACTACCTTTGGGATTGGTCATCGATTTAAATAAAGTGGTTCCCTATAAGACGGGCTCATGGCGTACGCTGATGCCTGTAAACATCATGCAGATGCCGCCCTGCACCCATGCCTGTCCGGCAGGTAACGACATTCGCGGATTTTTGAAAGTTCTTGCAGAAAAGGAAGATTATGAGCAAGCCTGGCATGTTTTGGCGCGCACCAATCCGCTGCCAGCCACATGCGGCCGTGTCTGCCCGCATCCCTGCGAAGCAGGATGTAACCGCCGGGACTTTGATTCGTCTGTGGCCATCAACTGCAGCGAGCGTCGCGTGGGCGATTACGGTCTGGAGCACAATCTGGAACACAAAAAACTTGTGTCCGGACGCAAAGAGAAGATTGCGGTGGTGGGTTCAGGTCCTGCAGGGCTTTCGTGTGCGTTTCATCTGGCCAAAAGAGGTTTTAAGGTAAAAATATTCGAGGCCAACGGTGAGCCGGGCGGCTGGATGCGTTACGGCATCCCCCCCTATCGCCTGCCCAATTACATCCTCAAACAAGAGATTGATAATATACTCCGATTGGGCATCGATCTGGAGTGTAATGTCAAAGTGGGGGTCAACATCCCCCTGGACCAGTTGACGCGGGAATATAATGCGGTCTTTTTGGGCGTCGGTGCCCAAAAAGGTTTGGGCATCGATGTTCCGGGCAAGGATGCGGAGAACGTTTATGCGGGCGTCGACTTTTTAAAGCAGGTCAACAGCGGCAAATGGATGGAAATCGGAAAGGATGTGGTGGTGATCGGTGGTGGAAATACCGCCATGGACTGCGCCCGTGTCACCAAACGGCTGGGGGCGAACGTAAGTGTGGTTTATCGACGAACCCGCATGGAAATGCCCGCGATTACCGCCGAAATCGACGAGGCCATGGAAGAGCGCATCATGTTTCGTTATCACACCAACCCGGTTAAATTAGTCACCGATGAAGGCCGGGTTGTGGGAATTTTGTCGGTTCAAATGGAGTTGAAGGAGCCCGATGCCAGCGGCAGGGCCAGACCGGTGCCCATTACCGGATCCGAGGCATTTATTCCGGCAGATACGGTCATTATGGCCACTGGACAGGCGGTCGATTATGACGGGATCGATGTTCAAACGGTAGACAATCAATGGATGTATACCAACGAACATTTAATGACCAGTATGGAAGGTGTCTTTGCCGGCGGTGATGCAGTGGCCGGTCTGGAGACGGTCTCCTTGGCCATCGGCCAGGGTATGCGGGCCGCTTCCGCCATTGAAGATTACATTGAAGGAAATGTGGAAAGCAGCCTGGCACAGCCGCCGGTGGTCTACTCCAGGGATTTGAATACATACTATTATAATAAACAAAAACCGTTTAATAAAGAGGCGGTGTCGATTCACACGCGGCTGAAGAATTTCAGGGAGATTTATCCATCTTTTGATCTGAAAGACATTATCGAAGAATCGAAACGCTGTTTCAGCTGCGGTCTCTGTTTCCACTGCGGCAACTGTTATATGTACTGCCCGGACTCTGCCGTCAAGATATCGCCGTCCACCGGGGGATACGAATTCGACTTGGACTTCTGCAAGGGATGTGGACTGTGTGCCAAAGAATGTCCCTGCCATTATATTCAGTTGACTCTGGAAAAATGATCCGCTGTCCTCTTCACGGAGATACAGCCCCGGAAAACGACTGTTAAAGAGCCTTCCAGACAAGGAGGGCTTTTTTTTTAACCCTAATTGATCGCAAACAAACTGGGAGAAATATTATACGTGTTTAGTTTGTTATATTTTTGGTAGATACCAATGTATTTTCATAACGCTTCTATAGACGAGATGTAAATCTTTTAATAGAATCCCATTTTGTTTACCCTTCGGGAAAGGCCGGGGTTCATTTTAATCTTTTCAAAAACGATATGCGCAAATATTGGGTTTGAAGGAGAATACCTATGATGGAATTTGAATATCAGGAAATGTTTCCTTTGGGAGATGATACCACCGAATATCGGATGCTCACCGATGCGCATGTCTCGGTAGATGCTTTTAAAGGTGCCGAGATGTTAACGGTGGCCCCGGAAGGGCTGGCCCTTCTGGCTGAACAGGCTTTCAAGGATGTCTCACACTTGTTGAGACCCTCCCATCTGGAACTTCTGGCAAAGATCCTCGATGATCCTGAAAGTTCGGACAACGACCGCTATGTGGCCCTTGAAATGCTGAAAAATGCAGTGATTTCCGCAGAAGGCGTTTTCCCCATGTGTCAGGACACCGGAACCGCCATTGTAATGGGAAAGAAGGGCCAGCAGGTCTGGACCGGCGCCGGCGATGAACAAGCACTTTCAAAAGGTATTTTTAACGCCTATACGTCCAACAACCTGCGGTATTCCCAAAACGCTCCTTTAACCATGTATGATGAAGTCAATACCGGCTGCAACCTTCCTGCCCAGATTGAAATTTATGCGGTGGAGGGCGATTCCTATCACTTTCTCTTTATTGCCAAAGGCGGCGGATCTGCCAACAAAACCTATCTTTACCAGGAGACCAAAGCGACGTTGACCTCTGAAAACCTCATCGCTTTTATGAAACGGAAGATGAAAACCCTCGGCACGGCGGCCTGTCCGCCATATCATCTCGCTTTTGCAGTCGGCGGCACCTCCGCTGAAACCAACC
Organism: Desulfobacterales bacterium; assembly: GCA_035529735.1. Classification (GTDB taxonomy): domain Bacteria; phylum Desulfobacterota; class Desulfobacteria; order Desulfobacterales; family UBA11574; genus JAAXQD01. Next base: position 14,886 of record DATKWE010000192.1, read on the forward strand.
TGAAGACCGTAAAATTGGCATCCGCAGGATATCTTGACCATCTTCCCACGGCAGGAAACCGATTGGGACATGCATTCAGGGATACAGAGCTTGAAGCCGAAGTGCTTGAAATATCGCGACAGTTGGGCATCGGTGCCCAGTTTGGCGGAAAATATTTTTGTCATGATGTCCGGGTCATTCGTCTGCCGAGGCACGGCGCATCCTGCCCCATCGGTCTGGGTGTCAGTTGCAGCGCAGACCGGAACATAAAGGCCAAAATCACCCAACAAGGCATTTTCATAGAACGCCTTGAGACCAACCCGGCCAGATATCTGCCGGAACCCGGCGGTCCGGATTCAGCCGCCGTTGCCGTGGACCTGAATCGGTCCATGGATGAAGTCCGGGCCGAACTGAGCCAATATCCGGTGGCGACCCGCCTGCGATTAACCGGAAAAATCGTGGTGGCCAGGGACATCGCCCATGCCAAACTCAAAGATCGTCTGGATAAAGGTGACGATCTTCCCGAATATTTCAAGAATCACATGGTGTACTATGCCGGACCCGCCAAAACCCCGGAAGGGTATCCTTCCGGATCATTCGGTCCCACCACCGCCGGACGAATGGATCCCTATGTGCCTATTTTTCAGGCGCACGGCGCTTCCTTGATTATGCTGGCAAAGGGGAACCGTTCAAAAGAAGTTACCCAATCGTGCAAAAAATTCGGCGGATTCTACTTGGGGTCCATCGGCGGTCCTGCTGCCCGGCTGGGGAAAGAGTGTATCACCAATATCGAGACGTTAGAATATCCGGAACTCGGAATGGAAGCCATAGTTATGATCACCGTCAAAGATTTTCCCGCCTTCATCATTGTGGACGACAAGGGGAACGACTTTTTTGAGAATCTGCTGGATTGAACAATGATGTCAAACGGTTCAAAACCCAAACCTGATACCACGACAACGGAATGTCGCCGCTGCGGCACCTGCTGCAAAAAAGGCGGTCCTTCTTTTCATCTTGAAGATACGGTGCTCGTTGAAAAAGGCATCATTTTATTAAAGCACCTCTACACAATCCGAAAAGATGAGCTTTCCTTTGACAATGTTAAAGGATGTATCTTGCCGGCATCTACGGACATTATAAAAATAAAAGGACGGAAAGGGTCATGGACCTGTGTTTTTTTCGATGAAAAGAACACTGAATGTACCATTTACAACACTCGGCCCATGGAATGCAGCGTGCTTAAATGCTGGGATACCCGAGAAATCGAAAAGATTTATGCGAAAGATCGTTTGACGCGTAAAGATCTTATCTCGAGCATTGAAGGGTTGTGGGACCTTGTGGAGAGCCACCAGAAACAGTGCGCATACGACATGCTCACACTATTTGTTGATGCCCTGAACACAGATAAAAAAGATGACGCACTTAAAGGCATCCTGGAAATCATGGAATACGATATAAAAATCAGAGAACTGGTTGTCGGGAAAGCGGGCCTTGAATCTGATTTGACAGATTTTCTGTTCGGCCGTCCGATTACGGAAACCATAAAAATGTACGGCCTAAAGATTGAAAAAGACGGCGATAAATATCTTCTGGTTCCAACGGGTGGAAGGTCTCTCAACGGATAGGGCCAATTAAGGGGGCGTTATATTAAAAAAATCGACTGCGTTTTTCCCCAAGATCCGCGCCATGGATTCAGACGATAATTTTCTTTGTTTAAACCGCTTGATTTCACGATCCCAAGCATAGGGAATGTTCGGAAAATCAGAGCCATACATTATACGGTCCAGCCGCATATCCTCTAATTTTACAGGATTTTTTATGGGCAGATAATCGGCGAGGGCCATGGAGGTATCGAGCCAGAGATTATCGTATTTTTCAATGAGTTGTTTATAAGGCAGAAATTCATCTACACCTAAATGCGGCACACAAACTTTAAGTTTTGGATAATTTTCAATCACCCGTTTCAACTTTTCCGCGTTGCACAATACATATGGATCACATGGGTATGCCGGGCTGTTGGGCTCTCTTCCAGCATGGATTACTATCGGTTTTCCCTCGGATGAACATAGGTCATAAATGGGATCCATCTCCGCACTGTTCATGTCGAAGCACTGCACATGAGCATGGAGTTTTACACCCTTGAGGCCCATTTCAAAAGCTTCCTTCAAAACCCTTTCGCTTTCGTTTTCTCCCGGAAATACGGTGGCCATGCCGGAGACTTTATGGGGAAATTTTCGACAAATTTCCGCCATATAGGAATTTAACCCGCGAGCAGTTCCGGGTTTGTGCGCATATTGAAGGGCAACAACATGACCGAGGCCGCGAGACAGCAGATAGTCGAGGACATCCGGAGACGTCAACCGGTAACGAATCGGCCAGCCGTATTTGTCAAACCAATCCCATATCGCCTTAAAAATACCGTCCGGAAATATGTGAACATGTGCGTCCACAACCAACGGCAAATCGCTTGGAATGTTGTGGCCTTCCATATCGTTGAGTGCAGGAAGCGGTGCTTGCAACATGGGTTCTTCGATGTCCGACCTAGATCATGTATTCGTAAATACGGTCACGTATTTATAATTTGGTTTATTCATTCTATGTATACAAAAGTTTAAAGTGCCTAAAATGAACTAAAGTGCCTAAAGTTAAGGTATTCTAGCAATTTTAATTATAGCTGAAAGCGCGTTTCTCAAATTTAGCTCACTTTAGACACTTCAAACTTCAAACTTTTGGATTTCAGCTCATACAGGATAGCGTCCGGATAAAAATACGTCATCGTACTTATGAATCAGAGCACTTGGAATTAGACTATTGTCCATCCATAATTATTAAATGGGTACGTTGCGTTTCCAATTCATAAATGAGCAATTTTTGTCCGAATCAAGGCCGCACAAGGGTTTTCGGTGAGGCATACTCCCTGTATGCCGCAGCCGGAAACCCGCGGAGAACGCAGATCCGGGCAAAAAGGGCCATTTATGGATGGAAACCAGACTAAAATGCTCCCAGTTGACACCCCGTTATCTTGACGTCCATGGCTTCGCAGGCACCACTGACTTTCATTTTTCCGACCTTTAAATCGGATGCGATATCCCATGCGCTTCGGCAGGACAGTCTCCCTTGGACAAGCTGATCCGCAATGGCATTTTTCAAATCCTCTGTGACACGATCCGGCTGTTTGACAATTTTTTTTTGAGGCTGATATCCAAACAATCCAAGCTGGCATTTCGTCAATTTGAAGTTCATCAGGTCGGCGGTCATGCCCACCGCATCGGGTGAAACCTGCAACGTTCTTGCAATTTCAAATGCCACCGCACAGGGAATTTCCTTGTTTTTTCCGTGTTTTAAAATTTCTTCTTCAATGGAACGGTCCGGCGTTGCATCCGTTTTGTGTTTTGCCGAAAATTTATTGGGCTTATCAATATTCATTTCACGATCCTTTCATAATTTTGTCTATTTTATAGGTTTTTCTCCCAATTAGCAGGAGACAGGGCTTTCGGATCACCCACTCTTTTAGAGATGATCCAGGAATTAGGTTCTTCTCCAATTTAGTTGGAGAAGAGGGTTCCAGGATTCAAGGAGTCAAGGGTCCAAGGGTTTTTTCTCCGAGGTTTTGTGTGAAACCGGTATAAAAATCGCCGTCTTTTTTACTTTAGAAAACATATGGGTAATACATATATTTCTCAAGCTATTTAGCAGGGCAGGTATTTGAAGGAATCGATACAGGAGCCCTTCTGATCTGAGATGTCAGACCGTATCTTTCTTCTTTTGGATTTTTTTTGTTATTCTATAAAGATCAAAACAGGGTCTGTACAACGTTTGCCAAACTTTCAGCTCTCTGTAATTCTTAAGCATTTTTATCCGCCTGTTTTGTGGCGGGTCACTCGAATCCTTGGACCCTTGACCCCTCGCCCCCTTGAGATCTCAAATCCTTTCAAAATCACCAAATCTTTTGGAGATGATCCAGGGATTATGAAATCCTTAGTATTATACCGTCATATTTTTTACAAGCCAAATACAGCATCGGTATTTTTCTGTGCAATCATAACCTGCCGACCCTTTTCCGAAAACAATTCGTGAAGGATTTAGGTTGAACTTAAACGAGCAGTCTGTTATTTATATAGCTTTCGGAAAAAATCCCTATTTCAGTAGCAAGCCTTTATGCCTTTTTTAATAAAACGAAAAAAAACACGCCAGATCAAGATCGGAAATGTAAAGGTGGGCGGAACAGCCCCTGTTGTGGTGCAGTCCATGACCAATACATTTACCCAGGACATTGCGAACACGGTTTCACAAATACATCGCCTGGAAAAATCAGGGTGTGAAATTGTCAGAGTCGCCGTACCTGACCTTGAGGCTGCCAAGGCGATTTCTTCGATCAAACAAAGGATTTCCATACCGATTATAGCGGACATACATTTTGATTACCGTTTGGCCGTAGCTTCGGTTAAATCAGGCGCCGACGGCCTGCGGATAAACCCCGGAAATATCGGCAGTGAAAAAAAGGTCAAAGCCATTGTCGATTGCGCAGCGGACTTCGACATCCCCATCCGGATCGGGGTTAATTCAGGCTCCCTTGAAAAAGACATCCTAAAGAAATATAATGGGGTAACCGCTGAAGCTATGGCTGAAAGTGCTATGCGGCATATTGATTTATTAACGTCGTTCGATTTTCAGAATATAAAAATTTCCATCAAAGCCTCGGATGTCCATCGTACCGTAGCCGCATACAGGCTCATTTCGTCAAAGACCGATCTGCCGCTTCATGTGGGTGTCACAGAGGCAGGGGGACTCTATTCCGGGATCGTCAAGTCGTCTCTGGGGATAGGGATGCTCCTTGCAGAGGGTATTGGAGATACCCTCCGTGTTTCTTTGACCCGGGACCCGGTGGAAGAGATCAGGGTCGGCTTTGAAATCCTCAAAGCACTCGAAATCCGGCGATACGGACCTGACATTATCTCCTGCCCAACGTGCGGCCGCTGTAAAATAGACCTGTTCGATATCGCAGAACGTGTCGAAAAGGCTTTGTTGTTAAAGCCCTTGCCCATTAAGATTGCCATCATGGGCTGCGTGGTAAACGGTCCTGGAGAGGCCAGAGAGGCGGATATCGGGATTGCCGGCGGTGATGGAACAGGAATTCTGTTCAAGAAAGGAAAGGTCATAAAAAAGGTTCCTGAAGACAAACTTGTGGATGTTTTACTGGCTGAAGTTGATAAACTTGATGAATTGAGAGATTGACGAATCCGTCATCGTGTCGTTCATTAAAACCAATCGATTTCAAACGGGCTTCGGGTTTGATTGAATTTTTCACTGGAGACCCTTCGAAAGGGTTTGGAATCACTTTGAAAAAACCTTAATCGATTCGATTTCATGCTAAAACATAGCGACGACATCTTCAAAGATACAATGTGTTACACGAATTAAAGGACTTCAGAATGGGAAAACAAATCAAAACTGCAATTACACCCACGCGAACTGAAGATTATCCGGAATGGTATCAGCAGGTGATCAAAGCATCGGATATGGCTGAACGTTCACCGGTGAGAGGATGTATGGTGATAAAACCCTGGGGATATAGCCTCTGGGAAAATATCGTGGGCGCACTCGATGACATGTTCAAGGAAACCGGAGTCAAAAATGCATATTTTCCGCTTTTTATACCCCTTTCTTTTCTAGAAAAAGAAGCGGAGCATGTGGAAGGCTTTGCAAAAGAATGTGCCGTTGTTACCCACCACAGGCTTGAAAAAGGCGCCGACGGCAAACTTGAACCCGCAGGACCGCTGAACGAACCGCTGATTGTCCGACCGACGTCTGAAACCATCATCGGAGAATCATTTTCCAGGTGGGTGGGGAGCTATCGCGATCTCCCCATTCTGATCAACCAGTGGGCAAATGTTGTCAGATGGGAGATGCGAACCCGTCTTTTCTTGCGGACCAGCGAATTCCTGTGGCAGGAGGGCCACACGGTCCACGCTACGGCAGAAGAAGCCAGAGAACGGACGCAAATGATGCTCGATGTTTATGCAAGACTTGCCGAAGAATTTCTGGCCATGCCGGTCATCAAAGGAAGAAAAACGGCGTCCGAAAGATTCCCCGGGGCGGTTGACACCTTGTGTATCGAAGCCATGATGCAGGACAAAAAAGGCCTGCAGGCGGGCACCTCACATTTTTTGGGACAAAATTTTGCCAGGGCTTCAGAAATAAAGTATCAGACCGCCGAAGAAACGGAAGAATACGCCTGGACAACTTCGTGGGGTGCATCCACACGACTGATCGGGGGGGTCATCATGTCCCATGGCGACGATGACGGTATCATTCTTCCGCCCAAAGTCGCGCCCTCACACGTGGTTTTGATGCCCATTATCCGAAAACCCGAAGACCGGATGAAGGTGATGGCCTATGTGGAAAGTCTGGAAAAAGAGCTGAAGGATAAATTTTATCATCATCGTCGGTTGGGTGTGGAAGTCGATGAACGCGACATCGGCGGTGCCAGGGGATGGGAATGGATTAAAAAAGGGGTACCGCTCCGGGTGGAAATCGGCCCCAGAGATATTGGCGAAAATTCCGTGTATGTGGGTCGGAGAGACAAGGGGCATAAAGATAAGGTATCTGTCCAACGGGATCATTTTGTTGGAGATATCGCCAGAATCCTGGACGAAATACAGGACACACTTCTTGAACGTGCCCGGTCGTTTAGAAAAGCCAATACCATTGCCATCGATGACAATAAAGAATTTTATGAATTTTTCACGCCCGACACCCCGGAAAAACCTGAAATTCACGGTGGATTTGCGCTGTCCCACTGGTGCGGGAAGGATCAGTGCGAATCGAAAATAAAGGAAGACCTGAGTGTTACGATCCGATGCATTCCCTTGGACAACCCGTCTGAAAACGGCAAGTGCATATGCTGTGACAGTTCCAGCACTGAACGGGTTATCTTTGCAAAGGCGTATTAATTCGGTTTCCATCCATAAATGGCCCTTTTTGCCCGGATCTGCGTTCTCCGCGGGTTTCCCGGCTGCGGCATACAGAAGTATGCCTCGCCGAAAACCCTTGTGCGGCCTTGATCCAAACAAAAATTGCTCATTTATGAATCGGAAACCCACAATGCTTATTTTACAATTGTAGATGGTCACCAATTAAAGGTCTCGAAATACGATACATTGAATCCATGCGACTTTCAAGTTGCAACAGATTGAGGACGCCCATATGGAATGCTTGAGTGATGGGATATCGAAACCATGAGGGAAAAAACATCTTTAACTGTCCAAAATTCTTTTAACCCCATCATTCCACTACTCCATTATTCCAGCATTTCAAATTGCGGAGGGAGTTGGAGTTTAGTTCTACCATGATCCGAATCAACGACATCATCGATAAAGTTACCGAGTATAACCCGGATGCCGATCTTGACATCATCGATCGTGCCTATATTTTCTCCGCCAAAGTCCACGATGGACAGGTTCGCCTCTCCGGTGAACCCTATCTGTACCATCCGCTGGCGGTGGCCGGCATTCTGGCAGACATGAAACTCGACGTTGTCAGCGTTGCGGCCGGGCTGTTGCATGATGTGGTCGAAGATACCCACGCCACCCTGGAAGAGATAAATGAGATGTTCGGGAAGGAGACGACGCATATCGTCTCGGGTGTGACCAAGCTGAGTGTGCTCCCCTTTGACAACAGCTCTCAGGCACGCCAGGCCGAAAGCATCCGAAAGATGATCCTCGCCATGGCGGACGATATTCGGGTCATTTTGATCAAGCTGGCGGATCGACTTCACAATATGAAAACATTAAGGTTTCACTCGGAGGCAAAAAGGAAAAAAATTGCAAAGGAGACCCTCGACATCTATGCCCCCATTGCCGGACGTCTCGGTATTTATTGGATAAAAAAGGAGCTCGAAGATACATCGTTTATGTATCTTCAGCCCGAGGAATATTCCAAGATTGAAAGCCTTGTAAATAAAGATCGAGCGGAAGGCGAAAAATATACCGAAACGGTCAAAAATCTCATCGAGAATAAGTTGGATGAACACAATCTTAAAGGTGAGGTCAGTGGCAGGTACAAGTATTTCTACAGCATCTATAAAAAAATGATCTCCCAAAATCTTTTATTTGAAGAAGTATACGATATTATTGCGTTTAGAATAATCCTCGATTCAATATCTCAGTGCTATGAAGTACTCGGTTTAATCCATTCTCTTTGGAAACCGGTGGCTAAAAAGTTCAAGGACTATATCGCCGTGCCCAAGCCGAACATGTACCAGTCCCTCCATACCACCGTTATCGGGCCGGTGGGTGAACGAATAGAGATACAGATTCGAACCTGGGAGATGGACCGGGTCGCCTCATCGGGCATTGCTGCCCACTGGAGTTACAAGGAAGGTCTTCAATTCGATGAGAAGACCAATAAAGCATTCTCCTGGATACAAAACCTGGTTGATAACCAGGAAGATTTTAACAATCCAGAGGAATTTTTGGAAAATGTCCGCATCGATCTCTTCCCGGATGATGTTTACATTTTTACGCCTCGGGGGGAAATAAAAACGGTTCCCAGAGGCGCAACACCGGTAGATTTTGCCTATTTAATTCACACAGAAGTCGGGAATCAGTGCACCGGTGCCAAAGTAAACGGCCGTATCGTCCCCTTGCAATATGAATTAAAAACCGGTGATACGGTCGAGATCATCACATCCAAAAAACACCACCCCAGCAAAGACTGGCTCAATTTTGTCAAAACCGTCAAAGCCCGATCCAGGATCAGACAGTGGATCAAAATTCAGGAAAAAGAACGGAGTATAACACTTGGCCGAGAGATGTGTGAAAAGGCCTTCCGCAAATACCGCCTCAATTTCAATGCCCTACTGAAATCGGAAGAGATGGAAAAGGTGGTGGAGCATTTCGGCTTTAAGACGATCGAAGATCTCATTGCAACCGTCGGTTACGGGAAAATTACCCCGCTTCAGATCATTCGGAAGATCGTACCGAAACCCGAGGAAGCAGAGGACGAATCGATACTGAACAAAATCATCGGCCGTGTACGGAAAAATAAACTGAAAACGGGTGTGATGGTAAAAGGCGTCGATGACATCCTTATCAAGTTCGGCAGGTGCTGTCAGCCGGTTCCCGGTGATCCGATTACAGGTTATATTACGAGAGGTTACGGAGTTACCGTTCACAGAACCAGCTGTGTCAATGCCTTGAAAATGAGTCCAGAACGACAAATTGACGTGCAGTGGAATGTGGATATTGTAGATACATATCCTGTAAAGATCCGGGTTCGTTCTTACGACAGGGTAGGATTACTCGCTGATATTGCGGCCAATATCAGTAAAAACGGCGCAAATATAATCAGCGCAAATACCGAGACACGGGAAAACAAAATGGTAGACAGTTTTTTTACCATAACCGTTGAAGATATTGACCAATTAAATAAGATTCTCCTGTCCATCAAAAAGATAAAACATATTCAGGAAGTAACGAGAATAGACAACTAATCCGAGGGGCAGGATCTTTTGCGGTCTAGGGCGCTTTAACGATATTGTCCGATTTTATACAGGTGGTACAGACGACCATTCTTTTGACCCTGCCGTTATGCAAAGTTCGCAACCGCTGCAGGTTTGGATTGAATCGGCGTTTCGTTAAATTATGGGCATGGCTTATATTGTGGCCAACCATCGGTTTTTTACCACATATTTCACATATTTTGGACATGTTTATGACTCCTTTTAAATCTAAAACCCTAATTGAGCGAACGTCGGAATGCTCAAGGTTCAATAGATTCTCTCATTTTTTTTTGTGCGCATTCAGGGCATAAGAACTTGGCTTTATACATCACAACATTAAGTATGTAAAGATTTTTTTCTATTTTTCCGCTTGTTTTTTTATCAGATCTTCACAGAGCGCAATATACTGAAGCGCCTTTTCGTGAACCCCCACATCCGGGTAATTGGTGAGGACCCATTTGAAACGGCTCAGAGCTGCTTTGTAATGCTTGCGCTTAAAATAATAGAATGCCACATAAAATTCATGCCCAGCAAGAATTTTAATGCATTTTTTAATATGTTCTTCAGCTCTGTTTGCATATAAATTCCCTGGAAACTGCTTTTGAAGACGCATGAAAATTTCCAGTGCCTTATTGGATGGGGTATGATCTCTGTCAATGGTATCGATCTGCTCAAAATAACAGAGCCCGGTCTGATAGATGACATAAGGAATGGCTTCATTGCGGGGATGAAGGTTTTCAAACTCTTCATATCCGGCCACAGCCTCTTCATAATTTTTTAAATGGTAATACGCATCGGCCGTTTTAAGTTCCGCGAGAATCACGAATTTGCTAAAAGGATACCAATCTTTCAGGTTTTCAAAAGATTCTATCGCTTTTTTATAATCTCCGCTATTGAATTGATCCATCCCATCGCTTACAAGTTCCTGTGCAGTTCTCTCTTTTTTGGTCTCAAACCAAGCACACCCGGAAATTACAAGCAATGAAACCAGAAGTAAGGCGATAATCCGTTTCATTTCTTTAGGTTTTCTATGTAATGTCCTGCTGAGAAAGCGGCAACAGCGCCGTCACCCACAGCGGTTGCAATCTGGCGCAAGGGGGTGTTTCTGACGTCACCGGCCGCAAATACTCCGGGAACTGAAGTCTCCATATTTAAGTTTGCCACAATAAAACCCTTTGCATCCAATTTGACCCCATCGGCCAGAAATTTCGTGTTGGGAATTTCACCCACCCATATAAAGCAGCCATCCACGGAAAGTGTTTTTTCTTCTTTTGTTTTGACATTCTGAACGGTAATATTTTCTACATTGGTTAAACCCTTAATGCCTGTCAATACAGAATCCCATATAATTTCTATTTTTTCATCGACAAATGCACGTTCCTGAAGAATCATCTCTGCACGTAACCGGTCTCTTCGATGGATAAGGTAGACCTTTTTAACAAATTTGGTCAGAAACAAACTCTCTTTTACAGCCGTATCGCCTCCGCCCACCGCAGCAACGATGCGTTCTTTAAAGAACGGGGCATCACAAGTGGCGCAAGAGGAGACGCCTTTGCCGTAAAACGTTTCTTCTCCGGGGACACCCAGTTTCTTGGGAGAAGCACCGGTTGCAATAATAATGGTATGTGTCGTAACGGTTCTGTCGTTTAAAACGATCGTCTTGACCGGATCAGACAAATCCACAGAAACTGCCGCATTGTTTTCGATATTGAGGTCAAATCTTTTGGCTTGTTCGGTCAATCTTTGAGCCAGATCAGAACCGCTGAGTCCTTCCGGGAATCCGGGATAATTTTCGATCCAGTCGGAAATAACGATTTGCCCGCCGACCACGATTTTTTCAAGCAGAATTACCTTCAATCTGGCACGCGCTGCATAAAGACCGGCGGTAAGCCCTGCAGGCCCACCGCCGATAATAACGAGATCGTAATCAACGTTTTTCATCTGCAAATTTCCCGTTATGTATTCGTTATCATTTCTTCAAGCCTTGATTTGGCGACGATACCGACTATTTTGTCCAGGACTTTTCCGTCTTTAAAGAAAATAAGGGTGGGGATTGATTTTATGCCATATTTGGTGGGTGTAACCGGGTTTTCATCAACATTACATTTCGTGAATTTGACCGTGTCACCAAAAGCTTCTGCAAGTTCTTCGACCATGGGTGCGATGGCCCTGCATGGCCCGCACCAAGGTGCCCAAAAATCGACCAGAACAGGTTTTTCGGACTGCAGCACCTCGGAATCAAAACTGCTGTCCCCTATTTCCATAATTCCCTTTGCCATAAACATATTTCCTTTCATTTATTTTTTTCTAAAAAATGCCAACAATTGGATAAAATATAGTGACACGATCCTGCATTGTCAACCTTTTCAGAAGGACATCTGATATTCTTTAGGTTCTTCTCCAATTTAGTTGGAGAAGAGGGTCCATTCTTTATAACTCCACGACAAATTTCTCCGTCTCCTCATTCCAAGTGGTTATGAGGTAGTACCCGAACAGGATGCCCAGAACCAAGATCAGGCTCCATTTATAGGTTAAAAAGTGCGGCAAAAAGACCTTGTGACCCATCAGTGACTTCAAAACCTTTGAACTGTTAATCCAGGTCATGAACAATGACGTGGACAACGCAAAAAAGATGACAGCGAGCATAAGTTTGACATGACCTTCACCGGCGCGCCACACCGAACCGCTTCCACAGCCGCCGGCCACGACCATGCCGAACCCAAAGATAATTCCGCCCACCAGTGCACCGAACCAGAATGCCTGGGCCACATAAACATTTTCTCCCCGCAAACCGGTCCATTTAAGGGCGGCAAATCCGAGCACGCTGATGACAATGCTCATGACGATGGCCCTTGGAACTTCCGTTTCACCGGTCATGAACGGTTCGCGAAATCCTCTGACAAAACAAAAGCGTGTTCGTTGAATAATAAATCCAAATGCGATACCGCATAAAAGAAGCCCCCCGACTCTGGTATAGGCTTCTTTGCCATAAATCCATGCACAAACGATGGCGGCAAGGAACACGACGGCACCCAAATAAGGCTCTAATTTCAACCAGTCAAACCCTTTTTCTTTTTCCGAAGACGCACCGCCTCCCACGGACCACCCTGGAGGGAGATGTTCCATTTCCCAGTACAGGTAGCGGAGGCCCAGATAAGCGCCCGTTATCAGGCCCAGCATCATGGCAAGACCACTTGCGGACAGGGCACTGACAGCCGTATAGAAGCCGCCGACATTGCACCCGCCGCTCATTGCAGCGCCAATACCCATCAGTGTCCCGCCCACAACACCTTTAAAAAGTTCCAGAAGCGGAGCGGACCGAATGGCGAACTGTTTGGATAAAAGCGCTGATCCAAAGGCGCCCCAGAGCAATCCCAAGGTAAGGATGGAGTTGGTGGAAAGTAACGGGGAAAGGGCAGAATGTTTGTAAATACCGGCCAGGCTTAACAACCCGTCACCCCAGTTTCTCAGGCCGCCGGCGACGCCCCAGGGTCTGGCCCATGCAAAAGTGATGACACTCATGATACCGATCAACAGTCCGCCCAGCCACA
>DATKWE010000193.1:0-38306 GCA_035529735.1 Desulfobacterales bacterium
CCTGCGGCAACGATAATTGCGGAAACCATATGAGTCTCTCAGGGAAAGTGTGAAGTGATCTAAAGTGATCTAAAATGCCTAAAGTTAAGGTATTCTGCTGTTTCTATTTAAGGTAATTCAGTTCCTTGGGGAGCGGAACGCCTTTACCCATGGTGTCCTCACCGTAATTGACACTGGCAAGGATTTCAATATCCTTTAAGGCTCGAACATCGCCTTCAAAGACAACTTCGGTGATGTTCTCTTTCTGGATTTTCCCCCCGGCCCATTGGATATCGAGCACGCTGCTTGCATCAAATCTATCTTTGCTGACACAGAGTTCTACTTGTCCTCCATAATGCTGGACGATCTTGGCAACCAAAAGACTGGGTCTGCTATGAAAACCAAGCTTTACAGGTACGCCCACTCTAATGGAAGAACGCTCGATATTCTCATTCAGTATCTCCTGGGCCAATTCTTTACCGGTTGTAAGGAAATGGCAGATATAGTAAAGGCCGTAATTAACGGTACGATCCAGAAGCTCTTCAGGATCGATTAACGATGATAATCGATCCTGCACTTTTTTATAAATACTTTTGTATCCTGCCTTGTGAAGGTGCCGTTCATAAAAATGTAGCAGCCTGCCGATCATTTGAAGAAGATGAAATACGACCGAGAAAAAGCCGCGAAGATCTTTAAGTTTCCGATTGCCGTATCGGTATGCGCCATGAATGACATACGTATCAAAAGAAGACTGAAGATTGTGTACGAGCATTTCAAAACGTCTCATCTCAACCTCATTGACCTTTTCCGGTACAATCTTCAACATTTCTTCAAATTTATAGGGCTCATAAAATCCGATAGGATCAAAACTTGCAGCGATGCTTAAAAATTCACTGGCAATATTCACGATGTTCTTCTTCTGTTGATCCTTGTCTATATCGTCAATATCATATTCGAGCATCTCTCCGGTTATAATACCGGGGAATTCATCCATTTCATAATTTTTTTCAGGTAAAGGGATATTAAGCCTCTTGGCTTCTTCAAGAATAACCGGTGCCAATTTCCTGAGAGACTTTCGAAGAAAATACAGGGTAGCAGTCCCTTCCTTCTCGAATGTCCCCGTATCCGGGAGTCCATAGAAATCGAGGCGATTTAAAATATGGGTTTGTGAATAGCCTCCCAGGCTCAAATGCCTGACAGTGGCTGAAAGTTCCCTGTAAAAATACCAGTCTTTACTATTTTTTGCGCCATGAAAATCAAGGAAGTCTTCGAGGACCTGGGAAGTCCCGATGAGCTTTGAAAAGAGGACCTTTGTAAACAGATACCTTGAGGAATCAAAATTAGAGATATATATAAAACATTTTAAGTAATCGTGAGAAAATATTCTAACCTTTTCTGCAAAAGAGATGTCGCAAACAGTTTTTTGAAATTTCATTGTCTACATCATCTCCTTCTGGGTTCAAAAAACCGCCGTGTGACGGTTTTTTCGGCAATGACCTCGTAAAGCCTGAAAATTTTATACGGTCCGAGCCGTCCGTAAGCCGAATTCTGTAACCGGATGAGGTTGCCCTCAGCCGGGTGACGATCATTCATCTATGAATGCCGGTTGCCCGGCACCTCTTGCGACCTACCCGGGAGCTTGAACGGGCCATTCTCAAACACTCCCCTATTTGGTCTTGCACCGGGTGGGGTTTACAAAGCTTCTCCGGTCACCCGAAGAACTGGTGCGCTCTTACCGCACCTTTTCACCCTTACCCTGCTTAATGCAGGGCGGTATACTTTCTGTTGCACTTTCCTTCACGTTACCGTGACTCCACGTTATGGAGCACCCTGCCCTATGGTGTTCGGACTTTCCTCTGGACCACGTATTGGATCCAGCGATCGTCTGTACGACTCGGACCGTAATTATGAGGGTTTAATATAATATATAATCCTCTGACAGTTGGGGCAGAACCTCAGACTGTCACAGCGAAAAAGTTCGTTATACAATTGTGGAGGGATATTAACATTACATCCATGACATACAGCATCCTTTACGGGAACAACTGCAAGTTCACCTGGGTCCTGTTCTTTTATGATCAGGTATCTTTTCAGAAATTCAGGATCCACCAATCCGGAGACTTCCGCACTTTCCATGTCGAGTTCAGCAAGCCTTTTCTTTCTGGCTTCCGCGTTCTGTTTGATGCTTTCTTTTTCACTTTTTGCACGTTCAAAAATATTTATATATTCATCCTTTTTCGTCGCGATTATCTTCTCTGTTATATCCATTCGGTCCAGGAATTCTATCATTTTATCTTCAGTTTCCGAATTTTTTCCCCTTACATCCTCGATCTCTTTTAACAACGCCTGGTATTCCTTGTTGTTCTTTACAGATCTCAGTTTAGCCTGGATCTTCTGTTCCTTTTCAAGGTTCAATTGTATATTTGATTCATAGTCCCGATACTGTTTTTTCAGGTCATTGATAATGTGCTCTTGCTCTTCGATGGTTTGTTCAAAGATCTTGACTTCGGAATCAAGATCTTCAAGTCTTTTAGACACATCATTTAATGCCGATTTAATCTGGACGGTTTCAGTCTCGATCTGTTGTAGTTTTACAAGAACTTCTATCTGTTCTCTCATATCGCTTTATCCATTCATCTTTACCTAAGTTGAACGATTTTTGGAGAAGAGATGTACCAAGATCTTGATGCAGCAAGATTTGCGAAATCCACAGGCATACCCATGGATATGTCGAGGAATTTCGCAGACCTTTGATGCGCAAGAGATTGGTGCAGATCGAATCAAAAATCGCTCAATTGAGGTATTAATTAATCAATTGGAAAACCATCGAATTCATCATGCCATAACGGGGTTGTTTTGTCCAAGCATTGCTATTATATTATCATAAAAGGGTCATTTTCAAGTCTATATGCTTCAACTGTTACATCAATTCCGGTTTCAGACAAAACCTTTTTAAGCCGATTTGTAAGCACATCAACGATCAGATGCTCTGATGCAAAATGCCCGATGTCGATGAGTCCTAAGTTTGCTGCTTCTATCGTTCTTGCCGCATGATACCCCAAATCTCCACTAATATAAACGTGTGCTTCAGAAGCGATAAAGTCGTTCAGCAAGCTGGAACCGCTCCCGGTACACACAGCTGCCGTTTTTACTTCCAATTCGTGGTTTCCAGCGACTTTTACGGCGTTAAGGTCCAATTTCTTCTTGATGGACAGCGCAAAAGAAAGGAGGTCCATTTTTTTATCAAGCACGCCGATGCGTCCTGTACCGTGCCGGTTCTCAGCTGTAAGTAGCGGATAAATATCGTACGCCATAGTCTCATAAGGATGATGTTTTCGAACATGTTCAACAATTCGACTTAAATCATTGTTTCGAACAAGTGTTTCGATTCTCACCTCATCCACATGGGAAATTTCACCGATTTTGCCGGAAAAGGGCTTTGATGAAGTGCCCGGCTTAAAAGTGCCCGTACCTTTACTTCTGAAAGAGCAGGCGGTATAGGAACCAATTTCACCGGCATTGGTTTCAAAAAGTGCCCCCAAAATGCCCTTCTCATACCCCACCGGCACATATACAACCAGCTTATACATTTCAGCTTGTCCGGATTTTCTCAGAACTTTCAGGTCATCGAGCCCGATCCGACGCGCCAAGGCATCGTTGAGTCCGTCGTTTGCATTGTCAAAATTGGTATGGGCTGAAAATATTGCCATCTGGGCCTGAAGTGCCGATTGAATAATGGATCCTTCAGGCCTTTCAAGCTGGATAGATCTTAAAGGCTGAAATATCAGGGGGTGGTGTGTGATTAAAAGGTCGACACCGTTTCTACATGCATCACCCACCACCTGAGGTGTAGGGTCCAGCGCAACCCAGATGGTTCGGACCGGCCAGTTCTTTTTTCCAATCTGTAACCCCACATTGTCCCATTCTTCTGCCAACCAGCTTGGCGCGATGATTTCCATTGCCTTGATGATATCGGCGATCGTAGCTTCCATAATATTTTACCCACTCATTTCGATGAAATTAAACCTAAATTTTGTTTATGCAAGATTCGGGAAAATGTCTGTCATTCGTATTTCGTAAAAAAGGCGTGGTTATTTTTATAACCACGCCTTAACTTCTTTATAACCTTTAATTCCCACATCTCATGAGCAGTATCGTAAGGAATATAACATACGTGTCTTACAGGTTTAGAGAGTATGGAAGACCATACGATATTATTACAAGAAAGTGTTAAGCGGGTGGACCTGATCCCCATCGTCGACAAACTGATGGGCCCACCTGGGATCGAACCAGGGACCGACCGGTTATGAGCCGGTGGCTCTGCCAGCTGAGCTATGGGCCCACAAATCAATGCAAGCGTAGATTACCTATCCCCATAAATTTATTTTGTCAAGCTCTTATCGATAGCACTAAAACGACATTTTCACAATACAACATCGCAAAATCATTGTGTCTGTTCGATAAAACTTTTCAGTTTACGGCTCCTGGTGGGGTGTCTAAGTTTTCTCAAAGCCTTTGCTTCTATCTGCCGGATCCTTTCGCGGGTTACGGTAAAATCCTGACCGACCTCTTCGAGGGTATGGTCAGCCTTTTCGCCGATCCCAAACCGCATGCGCAACACCTTTTCCTCGCGTGGCGTCAAGGTTGCAAGAACCTTTCGGGTTTGTTCGGCAAGATTAAGACTTACGGCAGCATCTGAAGGTAACATAAATTTCTTATCTTCTATGAAATCACCCAGGTGGCTGTCCTCTTCTTCCCCGATAGGGGTCTCCAAAGAAATAGGTTCTCTTGCAATTTTTAAAACTTTGCGCACCTTGACCAAAGGGACCTCCATTTTTTCCGCGATCTCCTCAGGCGTCGGCTCTCTTCCAAGCTCCTGCACAAGGTACCTGGATGTACGAATAAGCTTATTGATGGTTTCGATCATATGAACCGGAATTCGAATGGTCCTTGCCTGATCTGCAATGGCTCTTGTAATGGCCTGTCGTATCCACCATGTGGCATACGTGCTGAATTTATATCCACGCCGATATTCAAATTTGTCTACCGCCTTCATAAGGCCGATATTCCCTTCCTGAATCAAATCAAGAAATTGCAGCCCTCTGTTCGTATATTTTTTGGCGATACTGACCACAAGGCGCAAGTTGGCCTTGGTCAGTTCACTTTTGGCAACTTTTGCGATATAGCGCCCTTCATCAACATTGGACATAATCCTTTTTAAAGAGCGGCTTCCGGCCTTAATAGCATATTCTTGTTCTGCAATCTGATCTTTGATTCTCTCGAACTCGGTAAAAAGTAGATCGATCTCCTCTTTTGTGAGATCATAACGGGGACTGATCCATGCAGAGAACTTTTTTTTGGTTGTGAGCTTGGCACGAAGATCTTTAACGGATGTGCCCAGCTTATCCGCGCACATCAGTATCATTTTATTTCTGGAATCGAACCATTCGATATCCACTCTGATCCGTTTCTCAATTTTATCTAACACAACATTTTCAAAACGCCAATCTTTTAGCAGTACGAAAATCTTTTTGTTTCTTCGAGTGACACATCTTCGGATACGACGCTGTTCATCAGGAACGAGATTGGATGAACAAAGTTTCTCCCTGAACACCTCATTTTCTTCATGAACCGACTGAATCGCATGTATTGTTTTTAATAAATTATCGATTTGGACCGCTTCATCAACATACGTGTCTTCATCGTCCATTTCCCGGACATCTCTTAATACCTGCTTGAGTCGCAACTCCCCGCTTTCTACTTGTCTCCCAAGTTCCAAAATACAATTTACACCAACGGTGGTGTCTATTAACGCCCTTAAAACTTCCCGTTCACCGGCTTCAATCTCCTTGGCGATGACAACCTCACCTTCTCTGCTTAGCAGGGTCACCAATCCCATTTCTCGTAAATACATTTTAACAGGATCCGTTACTGATCCAAAATCAGGGGCAGACGTGTCCGAAACTTTCATCTTTTTTACGGCGGGCAGCTTATTCTTTTTCTCGTCGATGATTTCAATATTGAGCTCGTTAAACATTATGAGCGTTTCATCGATTTGTTCCAGTGAAACCATGTTCTCTGGAAGCGCCTTGTTAATTTCATCATACGTTAAAAAACCCTTTTGTTTTCCTTTTGAAATCAGCTTCTCCAGGGCTTTTGGGGTTATATTTTTTCTTTTTTTTGTTTTTGTAGCGGCTTTTTTTGCCATATAGCTGAGCCTCCCTTAGATGCCAATGAGTTACTTTTTTTATTTCAACAGCGCCATCTTCTTTTTTTCAGCGAGCACTGCCATCTTTTGTCTTTTATTCAACAACTTCAAAAGCAATTCGGTATCATTCATAGCTTCTGCTTCTTTTATTTTTTCGATCAACAAATTTTTATTTTTATTTCGTATCGATTCAAACCGGGTTATAATCCCAAGGCATGCCTCATGATTCCAAATATCCTCTCCTATCGCCAGAGAGGATACCAAGTTCTTATGGGCTTTACTGTCAATTAAATCTATCAGATCCGACACACGTATCTCAGAGCGATCTTTGTTCTTCAGGATCGTTTGTCCAATGGACCTTAAGTCATTATCTTCAAAAAGGTCGAGTATATTACGCTCGGAGATTTCTGAAAATATTTGTGGAAATTCCAGCATCATTGTGATGATCTGACGCTCCATCCGGTCCCACTTGCTTTTCAGAACTTTTCCTTGATCCTTAAAAGGGGCACCCTTCCGAACCGTTATTTTTCGAACCCTTTCCAGAACAGCAGACTCATCGATGTTGATACACTCGGCGAGATCTTTGATGTATAAAGATCTTGCCACGCTATCATTAATAGATGCCAGAGGTTCTTTCAACTCTGAAATTACACGGATTTTCCCTTCATTGGAAAGTCCGTGCTTCTTAACAGCAGAATTCATGAGAAAAGGGATGATACCCTGCGCTTTGGAAACAAGATCCAGAAACGCATCGACTCCGAATTCGAATAGATATGAATCCGGATCGTATCCCTCAGGTAAAACAAGAATTTGAGCATCAATATATCCTTTGTCAAATACCTCTATGCTTCTTTTGGCTGCCTTGATACCTGCATCGTCTGAATCAAAGACAAGAATGACCTTACCATTTTTTCCGATAAATCCCCTAAGAATTTGAATATGTTCAGCTGTGATCGATGTCCCTAAAGTTGCGACGGAATTCTGAATGTCATGCTGATGGAGGGCCAATAGATCAAAATAGCCCTCAACAATGTAAACCGATTCACTCTGTCTACATTTTAATTTAGCTAAATGCAGACCGTACAACGAGCTGCTTTTGTTATATAACCGCGTTTCCGGCGAGTTAAGATATTTCGGCATGGAATCATCGAGGACCCGGCCCCCGAATCCAATTACATGCATATTTGATTCGAAAATCGGAAATATGATACGTCCTCTAAAACGATCGTAAAAACCATCTTGGTTTTTCCTTTGAACAATCAATCCGGATTTTTCAAGCGTGCTCGACGGTATCCCCTTTTTCGAGAAATAGTTTAACAGATGATCCCAGCCTTCCTGCGCATATCCAAGACAAAAGGTATCGATGATTTCTCTGCTCAGCCCTCGTTTCTTTAGATAGGCCATCGCTCGCTTTCCCGAAGAACTTCCAAGCAGTTCTTGGCGATAAAAATCCATCGCTTGTCTATTCACAGACAGCATGCCTTCCCGTTCATTGATCCGCCTTTTTTGTTCCGGAGACAGGGTTCGAGTGGGGATATGGATTCCATATCTTCTGGCGAGCATCAACGCCGCATCGGGAAATAAAATACCATCGCGCTTCATAATAAAACTAAAAACATTTCCGCCGGTGGCACAACCGAAGCAATAAAATATCTGTTTTTGGGGACTTACGGTAAAAGAAGGGGTTTTTTCCGAATGAAAAGGGCAGAGACCAACGAAGTTTTTCCCGGCCTTTTTCAGATATACGACGTCCGATACGACCTCCACAATATCCGCCGCATTTTTAATTTCTAAAACTTTATCTTCAGGAATATAAACTGCCAAAAAGACCAACCTCCATCAATAAATGGAATGAGTGACAAATTCGGAATTGATAATGATGGGAGGACTTAAACAGGATGAAGCCTTATAACTTTCATTGTGTGCTCAGATTGATATATTTGAAGATCTTTATCTTTTTTAGGGACAAGTCTCATTGAAAAGCCAATTTTTAAGGAATTTCTAAAAAGTCTTTTACGAGTCAAAGCGTCAAATATATTCACGGATCAAGGAGAAATAACTTTCCACCGAACACCAACGATTAAACCCTTAATACTTTAACCTAAAATAGTAACTATTAAAATTTGTTTTGTCAAGAATGTAGTCGTTAAAATCTACTCAACATATTGACCATACGCGTTATTTTTGTTTTTTTAGAACCTCGATGGCGTCCTTAAGCTTCAAGCTGCCGCTGTAGAGTGCCCTTCCGGTAATAACGCCGACAACTCCGACGGTTTCTAAGAGCATTAGATTTTGAATATCTTCTATGGATGAAATGCCGCCTGAAGCAACCACCGGGATGTTAACAGCTTTCGCCAATCTCCGGGTTTCCTCGATGTTCGGTCCTGTCTGCATTCCATCTCTGTGAATATCTGTAAAATTGATGGCGGCGACGCCGCTGTCTTCGAACTGGATTGCAAGATCGATAGCTTTGATTTGAGTTGTCTTTGTCCATCCTTCAATTGCAACCCATCCGTTTCGGGCATCGATCCCTACAACAATTTGTCCAGGAAATTCTTTGCATGCATCCTTAACGAGTTTCGGGTTTCGAATGGCCTCGGTACCAATAATAACCCTTTTGACCCCCATTTCGAGGAACATCCTGATGGTTCTTTCGTTCCGGATTCCACCCCCAACCTGTATATGGGCATCGACACTATTTATGATTTCTCTTATTGAACGGAGATTTTGAGGACTTTTTTCAATTGCCCCGTCGAGATCGACAACATGAATAATTTCAGCGCCTTCATCCTCCCATCTCTTCGCCATGGCGGCGGGATCATCGGAAAAAACGGTTTCTGCATCCATTCTTCCCTGAAAAAGCCGCACACATTTTCCATTTTTTATATCGACTGCAGGTATAACATCCATAGTTCTATTGATTCGTTAAGCCCTTGGCTGAAGCGGGAAAGGTGTCAAGCATACCTTCAAGACCGGATACGGCCAACTCCTGTGCCGTAATCCACCTCCCCCCTCTGCGTAAAAAGGTGCCCAGTTGATAAAGATCTTCAAACAGTGACTGTTGCGTTTCATCAAAGTTGCCGCTCCACAACAAACGCCCATCCCTCACACCGATAAGATGGATATCAAATGCCACAGAGGCGGGAACCTCGACGGAATATTGGGTACCGATGCGTTCCCTGAAACGAAAGAGATGCCCGACGATTACGGCATCGGCACCCAGATCGCGTCCTGTTTCAATCCATAAATCTTGTTCTGACAAGGCATTTTTACTTCCTGCCTGCAAGCCTGACATAACTCCCCGGGCCTGACTGGCGGGTATGAACTCAATATCTGTTCGTTCTTTTAGTAAAATGAACACCTGATCCGTCAGGATTCGGGTAGCGCTTTCAGTGACCGGGCCGGTCATGAACACTTTGCCGCAGACCGGACAGCGGGCATCAACATTTTGTCCGTACACTCCGGCCATATCTTCAAAAGGAAAAATTAGAATTTTTTTTACCTCAAACGGCATGGGGGGCCGATCTTTAACGACGGTATCGCTTGCACATGCCGATACAAGAAGCATAACCGCCAAAAGAAAAGCGCTAAGCAATTTCGGTTTTTTTTCTGGGTCAGTTTTTTTAAGCATGACGCCTTTTGAGGGTGATTCCGTTACCGGATTTTCTTACCGTTGAGGGAATTTTTACATTTACAATGAGCCCTTTGATGAATGAATATCTTTTATCCGCACATCAATAGAAGCGGCCTGATCCAGAGCCCTTCCGGCAGCTTTAAAAATCGATTCATTAATATGATGCTCATTTTCACCGTAAAAAACATTGACATGAAGATTCATCCCACATCGGTTTGAAAATGCCCTTAAAAATTCTTTGGTCAGAGCGGTGAAGGTATTTCCGTCAATGTTCATTTTTGGAGGGACATTGCAAACCAGAAAAGGACGTTTTGATAAATCAACGGCAACCGAAGCCAGTGCATCATCCATGGGTGTAACAGCATGACCAAATCGCTGTATGCCTTTTCTGTCTCCTAAAGCCATGTTAAAAGCATCCCCAAGGACAAGCCCGGAATCTTCTATTGTGTGATGATAATCGACATCAAGGTCTCCCGTTGCATCAACGGAGAGGTCAAAAAAACCGTGAACTGCAAAAAGTGTCAGCATATGATCATAAAAAGGTATGCCTGTAGATATCTTGACTTTTCCACTTCCGTCCAAATTTAGCTTTACACTAATTTCGGTCTCTTTGGTCTCCCGTTTAATTTCAGCCGTGCGTTCCATAATATAATTGATCCTTACTTTTTAAGCGTCGTCGCCTTGACTGGATTTTACAGTAATATCAAAACGGACTGCAAACAAAATTCGCTCGATTGAGGTACTGGTAAAATTTAATGTAAGAAATACCGATTCCCCTTCCAACGTTCTTATACTATAACAGTTTCACAAAAAAAAACAACTGATCAATTAAAAAGATCTCATCGACAAAAAATAAGGACTTGGAGATAGAACCTCCAAGTCCTCGATTTTCTCGGTATGGAGATGAAGGGATTTGAACCCTCGACCTCGGCGTTGCGAACGCCGCGCTCTCCCAACTGAGCTACATCCCCACAGGATATTTTGTGAACCATATCAATTTGAAAGAATGCAGTCAATTCAAAAATTTCGGCCAAAAAACCTTCCGGCAACCTGAACGGCCAAAAATAATTGACCCGCGGGGTTATTATTTAATATAAGTACATAGGTTGAGCGGTTCAGGGTTCAACATTCCGGGTTGGAAAAACCTCAAACAGGTTGCATCAATGTGATGCTGGCTTCATCGTGGTTTCAAAACCTTTCCACTCGATAGGTTATGGCAGGTATTCCGGATTTTGATTAATATTTTGGCCAGTTTCAATTGGTTGTAACCCTTGAACTTTGAACCCAGAACCTGGAACCGATCAGTTAAGGGTATGCGCTCGCCCTGTTGAATCCCCGAAATTCAACTGTGCGAGCGGTTGCAATTCGAAATATCCGGACCAAAATCTACAAAAAAGGATAAATTATGACACATAAGATTGTTTTAAAGGACGCTTTCAAGCGCTTTACGCTGGACCAGGACAAGATAATTTCGCCTGAAGAAACGGTGAAACACTTTAGGGAGAAATTAAGAAAGGTGGATATGGATATCCTTGAATATACGGTAAGGATCGATAACGGAAGATTGGATATCCCGATTTATTTCAGCAGCTGCGGCAAGGATGCAGTGGAAATTATTGGAACGAAAAAACAGATGGGAAAAGGAGCCACCCCCCAGCAGGCTGAAGCCAGCGCTGTGATGGAGCTGGCAGAACGGTTTAGCTTCTTTAGTTTCTGCAAAGATTCTGAAAACTTTTTTGTTGAACAGTATTGTAATGTTACGGAAAACGCAATTCCGTTTGAGATGATCGCTCAATCTGTTCACGATGATTCAGAAGATTTGGACCTGGCCCGAAAGATATTTGAAACCCTGCCTTTGAAATGGACAAAGGGGTTTAATCTAACCCGAAATCAAGAAGTCGTTATTCCTTTTAACTGGTTTTTTACCATCAACGAATTCAATGGTCCATCTGCCGGCAATTGCGTCGAGGAAGCCCTTTCCCAGGGAATTTGTGAAATCGTGGAAAGGCACGTGTCTTCCATCATCAGTCAAAACCGGCTGAAAGTACCTGCAATTTCTTTAGATTCAGCGACAGATCCGATCGTTGTGGAAATGATACAAAAATACAGACGAGCCGGGGTTGAAGTATACCTTTCAGATTTTTCCCTGGACATGGGGATCCCTACCGTGGGTGCGCTGGCCTATGACCCGTCTACATTTCCGGTGAAAAGTGAAATTGTGTGGACAGCCGGAACGACACCTGATCCACAAAAGGCGTTAAGCCGTGCCCTTACAGAAGTGGCTCAACTTGCCGGCGATTTTAATACCGCCTCCAATTATGTGGCCAGCGGCCTTCCCAAATTCACGAAAATTGAGGATGCGGATTTTATTATCAATCCTGAAGTCAAAACAGATATTAAAAGCCTACCCCAACTTTCAAACGAAAATATCAAAGTGGAAGTGGAAAACTGCATATCTGCTTTGGCAAAAAAAGGGTTGGAAGTCATCGTCGTCAACACCATGCATCCCCGCCTTGAAATACCGGCGTTCTATACCATAATACCGGGGGCACATTTTAGGGAGCGATCTCTTGGGACCAGTGTGGGGATGTTCTCGAGCAAAATTATAACCGAAAACGAAACACCCGAAAAGGCCATTAAAGAACTTAAACGGATCGAAAATATACTCAAGGGAAAATATTACGTCAAATTTTATCTCGGCTCATGCCACCTCGCTCTCAATGACCCGGCAACAGCTTTCAGATATTTCACTCAGTCTTTGGAACTCGACCCGACAAAACAGGATATACCCAGCATCTATTCCTACATGGGCGTCTGCTTAAATGAAATGGGGAAATACCGTGAAGCCCTCGCCGCATTAAAACAGGCTGAAAAGTATGACCGAGAAAGAACGGATATTTATAACTTAATGGGGTTCAGCCATTTTAAACTCAAGGAACACGAAAAGGCCATATCGTATTTCAAAAAAGTTCTACATCTCGATCCGAGCTCGGCCATTGACTATGCGAATATTGCCTCAAATTACCGGGATATGGGACAAACAGAAAAAGCCATACAATATTATGAAACGGCATTGGCAATGGATCCATCAATAGACTTTGCAAGAGATAATTTGGTTAAGCTGCGGCGGAACTGATCCGATCATTTCTGAACCTTGGGGCTTCGCTCCAATTGGAATAATGGAATGATGGGTTTAAAAAATACTATTTAAAGAGGTTAGTTCCGCTCTTACGGCCAATATTCCAACATTCCATTCTTCCATTCCGATGATATAAACAGATTGCCATAAAAAAATTTGTGATTTCGTTAAGTTGTAGAATTTCCGAGACGTTTATTTAGGCTCAATTCGGCTTAAGCAACTCTTGTGCGAGACGGGTATAATCTTCTGAACCGTAGCTGCTCTGTCTGAAAAAAATTACAGGTTTACCGACTCCGGCACTTTCGGCAATGGTGGTATTCATCCTTATTACCGTGTCAAAAAGCAAATCAGAATATCTTGAATCATTTTTCAGTTTCTCCAAGATGCTATGACTGATTCGGGTTCGAGAGTCGAACAATGTCGCAACAACACCGGTCACTCTAAGATCCGTGTTAATATTTTCCCGGACGGCAAAAATGGTATCAAAAAGCTCATCCAGTGCTGAATAAGCATATGGATGCGTCTGACACGGCACAATAACCTCTTTGGCATAGGACAATACATTGACCGTCAGCAGTGAAAGGCTGGGAGGCGTATCAAGAATTATAAAATCATATACGCCGTATATGCTTTCAAGAGCATCTTTTAACCTGTCTTCGCGTCCCACCTCATCAACAAGTTCAATCTCCGCACCGGCAAGATCCACATGAGACGGTATAAGATCCAGCCCATCCCATTCTGTCGGTACAATTACATCCGCCGATTTAATCGATTGATGGTCTTTTATGAGATCATACACAGTCAACATATCTTCTTTAACATCGACGCCGAGTCCTCGTGTCGCATTAAACTGCGGGTCCATGTCCACGACAAGAACGGTTTTCCCTTCCTTGCATAAAGCCGCTGCAAGGTTAATGACGGTTACGGTTTTACCAACGCCACCTTTCTCATTGGCCACAGCGATGATTCTGGTCTGTTTATCACCCATAATTAATACCTCCCCTGTCGTCATCGGTTATTTGGTATTGCCCCAATTGAGCGAAAGTCGAGGACGCCCCAGATCAAAGGCATCACAGACAACTTTTTATACATCGTCCCATG
Source organism: Desulfobacterales bacterium (assembly GCA_035529735.1). Taxonomy (GTDB): domain Bacteria; phylum Desulfobacterota; class Desulfobacteria; order Desulfobacterales; family UBA11574; genus JAAXQD01. Next base: position 14,062 of record DATKWE010000193.1, read on the forward strand.
CGAATGTCCTGATATTTTCACATACTGTGTTTATCTTTTCTTCGATTTTTCCGGCAGTAACCGCCATCTCTTGAAGTGTTGTCGACGCCTGCTCCTTGTCAATCAGCGTGTCGTTTATCAGTTCAACGGTATTTGAAAGATCTGCGGCATACGCCTGAAAACGATCGATCAGCGACGCATAAAGGCTGTTTGATACCGCCTCAACAATTTTATACATATATTGGAATTTAATGTTCTCTTGATAATCTTTGAAGAAAAAAGCCATCGATCTTTCTGTTTCACGTTTCATACGCAAAACACCCGCCTGCAGTGCGAGTATTCCTTCTTCATTTTTCCTTTCAATCGGTTTTTTTAATAATTTTTTAAAAAACTTGACAACCGTATAAAAACCAAGACGCATGAACGCTTCGGTTTTTATTTTAGCCGTATAGCGCATGTATGCAACTGCCGGCGGAAGGGTTAACCCTGTGATCGCTTTGATCGTATCGATGTCCGGAAGATCGATCCTTTCCGGGCTTTCAAAAGAACGGACGATTCCAAAATTTTCCATCATGCCGTTATAGCCGACAATGGCATCCTGTACCATGGCATCGAATGGATCTGCGATGGACTCGAGATTTTCATGAATCCGTTTCTCTTTTTCTCTAATAAAACGGATGACTTCAGGATTTATTGTTTCGGTCATGTAAGTATCGAGCGCTTGCTTGAATTCCTGAAATACCAGATAGAGGGTGTTCGGAAATCCAGAAGCTTGAAGATTTTCTTCATATTGTTGGTAAGATACTTTATAATCTCTAATAAATTCTATAATATCCTGTAATAGATCACCGTATCGGATATCAAAAAAACGTTCGATATCCGTTTTTAGATCCTGGTTAATTTTCTTTGTGGAACCAGTCAGCGTATTTTTTATCACCGACTTGATATGACGCATCCCTTCCTGATGCTTTTTTATCTTTTCAACGATTTCATTGGCACTGTGGGCATCTCGTGTAAGCATATTCTGATTGAAGTATATCCAACGCTCCATTCCGGATGAAATTATACGAAGACGTTCAAGATGATTTTTTAACAAAAGGGAATAACTTCCCTGGGTCAGCCTATTGTAAAAAGATGATTCAAACCGCGCTGTTTCCGAGTCTGAAAAAGCGGTAAGTTCCGGTTCTTTTTCCCATTGTTCCAGTCTAAGGCGATCTTTTTGTGACGGATTCGCTCGTTGAGCTTTGAACAGGTTAAACAGTGCGGAAAGGGAATAAATTTCCGGAGATGGTTTGATCAATGCAAGTTCTTCTTTTACGTTTTCAATCAGAAATTTAAGATCATTTATCGACTCATGTTCACTGAAATCACAATTAATTACAAAAAGTATATTGTCTATAATCCCCATTTTTTTGATGATGGATAAAAATTTTATGTCCGCTTCGCGAAGTCCAGTTCTGCTGCTGACAACATATACAATAAGATGCGTTAAGAGCAGATAATCCTGTATCATGGCAAGGTGAAGCGGGTTCGGGGAATCGCTGCCTTGACAATCCGCAATTTCGATATTGCTGTCGATATTTCCTGAGTCGATTTCCAGCTGAATATCTTTCAGATAAACCGCCATAGACCCATCTCCCACAAAAGTCCAGTGCTCAGAAAATAGCTCGTTTTCGTATTGACTCGTCTGTGTTTCTAGTGAAATCAAATCTTTTATCTTTTCGTATCCTTTAAGGTAGGATGTCAAAAGTATATTGTTCACATTGCGGGCACCATTGGAAATCAGGTGTTCTGAATTTAGGGAAATGAGCGCCTTCTGAAGGTCCATCCGCTCTTTTTTTTGCCGTATATCAAACCTGTAATTTTCATTGCGCCATTCTAAGGGGGGGAACAGAACCAACGCCTGCTCCATATCCGAGTTAATCTCATCCCAGGATTTGAACAACAGTGTTGCTTTAAGCTTTTTTCCGTTGCGAACGCGTGTAACAATGGATGTCACAACTCCAGCCCCTCGCTTTAAGTATTCGCCTTTAAAAAGTGAATTTATAAATGTACTTTTACCGGATTTAATCGGGCCGACAACAGCAACGCGAATGATCTCTCCCGACATCTGACTTTTGACAGCGTCACAGGTTTTCTGCCAGTCTGTAAACGTATGGTCTGACGCGCCGGTGATCGATCGGGCATCGGGGAAAAGACCAGAAATATCTTTATTTATCTGAAGAATATCTTCTTTAAGTGAGTTGTATGTCGTCATTTTAACCATAAATTTCTAATTTTGACGGATTCTTAAAAATCGATAATGGGTATCCATTTCAAAAAATGCTTGGGTGGCGGACAAGGAATCATCTTTGCAACACCTTTAATTTTTTAGCGTAGAAAATATTAACACCCCATCCAAGCATTCATGATTACGTTGGCCGATAAACTCAAGGCATAGTGCGTAGCAGCGCTTTTTATTACAATGTATTAAATTAATTGTCAAAGTGATTTCCCTTGATAGCCTTTGCGAAAAAAAATATCGTATTCCGTATTCAACATTTCACGGTTCTCCAGTAATACACTTCTCCGGAACACCGGTGATCGGGTGGGCTCCTTTTTTCACGAATCAAAATATTTCATTTTTTGCCTTATGGACATAATGGCTTGTAAGATATGAAAATTTATGATATTAATGATTTCAATCTTTTTATTATGCAATAAAATGCCGTTTTTAAGACGGAAACCAATAGATGAAGGGAAAATTTGATCCATGTCAGAAAAACATCCTGAATGCCCCCTATATAATCCCTTAAATTGCAAAGAATATTACAATCCCAAACTCTGTGCATTTGTAAGGAAAGACAAAGTTTGTCTTAAAAAAAAGAAACCGAAAAAGAAACCAAAATCGAAATAATATCTTATCGCAGTGTTAAGAAAACCGGTATTTGATGCGGAATAAAAAGGGGGAAACGGCTGGTATAATTTTTTTTTTAATACCTAAGATATGTTATGCATGACCGGATGTGTTCAAAAGCAGGCCCGGATCTACACCGATCTTTTTTAAAGATTCTTCCCAGCGTATTTCAATCGGCATATCAAATATAATTTCTTCAAAAATAGGAGATGTCAGCCAGGCATCTTCTTTTATTTCCGACTCCAGCTGCCCGGGTCCCCAGCCGGCACACCCAAGGGCAATAATAAATGATTTTGGGCCTCTATCCATGGCAAGCGACTCCAGAATATCTCTGGTATTGCTTATGGCAAGCCTCGGCGTAATCATACGACACCCTTCCCAACCAAATGGGGATCCATGGAGTATAAAAATCTCACCCATATGAACCGGTCCTCCAATGTGTATGGGAATGGATTCCGCGGTGGATGCAAACTCCATTTCAAGCTCATTGAAAATATCCTTTCCAGACAAGGCGGGATGAACTCTGTTTACCACAATACCCAAAGCCCCTGCCGAAGCATATTCGCAAATACAGGTAACGGTCTGGTAAAAATTCTGATCAAGCAGCGAAGGCATGGCCATGAGAAACTGACCTTTAAAAGTATCCGGGGAATTATTTTCCATATTTTGCCTCCAAACAGACGTCTTAGGCGGTATACTTACCCGCCACCTCGCAAGTGTGCGCCAAGTGAGTACGCTGAATTAAGCATTGTATAACGATCCTATGTTAAAGAATACGTTTATCTCCGGTTTTTGTCAAGAATACAAACGCAAGCAGTTTCTCTTTGACAGTTGGAATTGTTCAACATATAATTTTTTCGATATTTGATCCATGTTGCGATATTTCTCTAAATGAGCATACCGGCGATAACGAGCACTTATGGGCATTCATTTAAAAAGTATCTCCGCAATGAAAAAGGATGCGGCTGAAATTTTTTACGAAGGATTACAAGCCGTTGAGCCTGGATCTGCCATCAAGCGATGCTGCAAGCTTGACGGTGAATCCCTTTTTGTCGGGAATCGGACATATCACCTCCCTCAATATAAAAATTTGTATGTGATCGGCGCAGGAAAAGCCACGGCTCCGATGGCGGCAGCTTTAGAGGATATTCTTGAGGAGAGGATTTCAGAAGGCATCATCACCGTAAAATATGATCATCTTGCCGACCTTCAACGAATCAATCTTGTAGAAGCCGGTCATCCTTTACCTGACCCAAACGGAGAAAATGGGGCAAATGCCATACTGAATCTTGCGAAAAAATCAGGAAAGGACGACCTGATATTGTGCCTTATTTCAGGAGGGGGGTCGGCCTTGCTCCCGCTTCCTTTCAACGGCATTACCCTAAAGGATAAACAAGACACCATCAAAGTGTTGCTTTCCTGTGGCGCCACCATTCATGAAATAAATACCCTGCGAAAGCATACTTCAAAAATAAAGGGCGGCAGGCTTGCACGAGCGGCATATCCTGCCACTATTATTTCCCTAATACTTTCAGACGTGGTGGGAGATGACCTTGATATCATCGCATCAGGGCCGACGGTGCCGGATTCAAGCTCGTTTGCCGATTGCATGGAAATTTTAGAACGATACCACATCAAAGACAAAATACCCGAAAGCATCTTAAATCATATTGAATCCGGAATTTCCGGTAAAATACCAGAAACGCCGAAAGCTGGCGACCCTGCTTTTAAAAGAACGCAAAATCTGATTATCGCCAGCAACATTGAATCCCTAATGGCTGCCAAAGACAAAGCCGAACGCTTGGAATACAACGTCATTCTACTGTCCTCAATGATTGTCGGTGAAACTCGATATGCTGCACAAATCCACGGCGCCATCGCCAAGGAAATCATTAAAACCGGGAACCCGATATCTCCACCCGCCTGTATTCTTTCCGGCGGGGAAACAACAGTAACCATTTCAGGAAATGGTTTGGGTGGACGAAATCAGGAGTTTGCTCTTGCAGCAGCCATTGATATTTCGGGTCACAAGAATGTTGTTGTTCTCAGCGGGGGCACGGATGGTACTGACGGGCCTACCGATGCGGCCGGGGCTTTTTCCGATACATATACGTTGGAGCGGGCCAAAGAGATGGGGTTGGATCCGTATCATTTCCTTGCAAACAATGACGCGTATCATTTTTTCGAAAAACTCGACGACCTTTTAATAACGGGCCCCACCAATACCAATGTAATGGATCTAAGAATTTTACTTGTTGCTTGATTGAACCTTTGTGGATGTCACCGTTTATGCCGAGTTAAAATAACGTTCCCTAATCGATGACATCCCTAATTTTACGAGACAGTTGTTTTATGTTAAAAGGTTTCTGAATAAAGCCATTACACCCCCGATCCATTATTTCAGAAGCCTGACCATCGATACTATACCCGCTGGAAAGGAGAATTTTGATTTCAGGGTTTATTTTTTTGAGTCTGTCGTAAGCCTCCCCACCTCCCAGATCAGGCATAATCATGTCCAATATGACCAAAATGATTTCATCTTGATGTGCCCGATAGACTTCGATGGCTTCTGTACCGCTTCTGGCCGATAGGACGCTGTAGCCAAGGTTTTCAAGAATCTGGCTGCCAACATCAATGATCATCTCTTCATCATCAACAAGCAATACGGTTCCAACGCCCTTTAGGGTTTTTTGATTCAAGGGTTTAGTTTTTCCGATATTTTTGTCAGAAGCCGGAAGAAAGACATTAAACGTCGTCCCTTTATTTAGTATGCTGTCTGCGTTAATGATGCCGCCGTGATTTTTGATGATACCATAAGCAGAGGCAAGGCCGAGACCGGTACCTCTGCCCATATCCTTTGTAGTGAAAAACGGGTCGAATATCCGTTTTATGGTCTTTTCATCCATACCTATTCCCGTATCCGTAATAGATATTTTCACATAATCTCCGGCTTGGACGGAAAAAAGTCGGGTATAGCTGTCATCAAGTGTGACGTTTTCTGTTTGAAGATATAGCTCTCCGCCTCCTGGCATAGCTTGACCGGCGTTCACATAGAGATTCAACAACACCTGCTCCACCTGATTCGGATCAGCCTCCACCGCCCATATATTTTTTTGAATTTTTCGATGTATTCTGATCTCCTTTTTTGTTCGGCTGAACAGCTCTGAGCTTTGTCCGACCACATCATTGATGTCAATGGGTTTTACTTCATATTTTCCCCCTTTTGCGAACCCTAAAAGCTGCTTTGTAAGATCTGCACCGCTCTGAACGTACTTCTCGATATTTTTTAATTTTTCATAATGCGGATGATTGGGATCCAGATCAAAAGTCATGAGAGATGCGTTCCCCAAGATTCCCATAAGCAGGTTGTTATAGTCATGTGCGATACCACCGGCCAAGGTGCCAATGGCCTCCATTTTCTGTACTTGGTGGATTTGAGCTTCCAGCTTTTTCTGTTCATAAATATTTCGCAAATTAACCACGCTACCCACAGGATTTCCGTCCCGATCATGATAAATGGCGCCACTGATGCTTACAGGGACAATATCTCCAGCTTTAGTGTACCGGAACGTTTCAATGCCCGACAGTTTTTCTCCGGCGAGCACTTTCTCTATCATTTCATTGGTTTCAGGCCAATTTTCTTCAGGAACAAACATGTCCATTTTCTTGCCCAAACATTCCTCTAAGGTCCATCCAAAAACCTTCGTGAATGTTGGGTTCAAATAAGTTACCCTCCCTTCCATGTCATAAACCATTACAGAATCAGGGTTTGCTTCAAGAACGGTCCGATATTTATTTTCACTCTCACGAAGGGCTTCTTCAGTCTGTTTTCGGATGGAAATCTCCTGACGTGCTTTTTCGTAGAGTCGAGCGTTCTCAATTGCGATGGCCGCTGATCCTGCAAGGGACTCCATTAAAGCGAGATGGTTTTTATCGAATCGCCCGGTTTCTGTATCCACCACTTGGAGCACGCCGATGACATCTCCCTTGACATGTAAAGGGACTGTGAGGACGGATTGCATATTCTTTCCGATGACCTGATCCACTTCCTTATAATGCCGTTCATCAGAATACGTGTCTGGAGCAATCGAGCTTTCACCGTGGCGCACCACCCATCCGGCCAGACCTTCTCCAGGTGCCAATCGCCAACCGCGCAAAGTTTCGCCATAATCGCCGGTGGCCTGCTCACAGACCAGCTCCCCGGTGTCTTGATCGATCAACCATATTGAGCTGCCGACAACGCCCATCAATCGACGGACTTCTTCCAAAACACTAACGATAACCTGATCCAAATTTAGGCTTGAATTAAATGCCTGGCGTGTCTGGGTGTGCAACCGCTGCTCGCGGTTGCGCAATCGGATGATATCCCTCGCCCGTTCCTGTTCGGTAATATCACTTAAAATAACGACCCGTGTATCTTCTTCCTTATCCCAAGATAATATTTTTATTTTAACCAGATATTCATTCAGAACCAGAGGAAAATCGACCGTCACTGTTTCCAATTTTTCCCTGGGCGTTTTTAAAAGGTCGGCCACTCTTTGACCCGAATCTCCTGAAAAAAGCTGGGTAAAAATTGACCCTAACAGTTTTTTCTTGGGGATATTGCACAAAGAAATTGCCGCGGGATTGGCAAAAACAATTTTTTCTTTAGAGGTTATTTCTAAAATTCCTTCTGACATTGCCTCCAATATAATATGAAAATTTTTCTTAACAGCCGGCAGTTCCTTGGTTATTTTCTCCATAAGATTCTTACCTTTTGAAGCATACTCAGCTTTTTAAATTTAGGATGTTTTGTTCTTTGAAGAAGAGAGATTGTGAGAATCATAAAATAATAATCTTCATTAAATCAAGTCTCAAGTTATATTATTCCTTCGAAACTCCCCAATACGCGGGTTCGCCGCTCTTAAATAAGGGGATTTCTGTACGATCAAGGTTGGCATCCTGATACGCCGGCAGCGAACGTTTTTAAAAAAGGCGATTCTAAATCGTTTTTTTGGAAAAATGCTTGAATAATGTGTTTTAGGAGAATAGGATGAAAACAAAAGCATCAGAGCAAAAAACTCCTTTATTTCCAACAAATTGTAGGTTTTCGGAAATGTTTAAATATGCGTGCCGTAATACAAAGGGTTAAATCCGGTTCTGTAACCGTCGAAAATGAAATGGTCGGAAAAATCGGCAAAGGTCTTTTGGTACTTTTAGGGATTGCAAAAGCGGATAAAACCGATGATGCCGAATACCTTGCAGACAAGATCGTGAATTTAAGAATTTTTGAAGATGAAAATCGCAAAATGAACCGTTCTTTGGTGGATACTGGCGGCGAAATGCTGGTTGTCTCCCAGTTCACCTTGCTGGGAGATTGCAAAAAGGGCCGACGCCCCTCTTTCGTCCAAGCCGCGGCTCCGGATCATGCAACCGGACTGTACCAGATATTTGTTGAACAGGTCCGCCAGAAAGGCGTTACTGTGGAAACCGGTCGATTTCGAGCCATGATGGATGTATCTTTGATCAACGACGGGCCGGTGACCCTTATTGTGGACAGCAGGTAGATTCCTTTCTATGCATTTGTCGTCAAAATCAAAACCATCCTTTACAGCTACCACCTGCCGGTTTCTACTTCTTTTTTGTCTATTGAATCTCGGGACAGCCAAACATCTTTATGCCGAAAAACTCGCTGATCTAAATCCTTTTATTGGAGATCGGGATGCAATTCTGGTTGCTGATCCCCAAGGACGGATTGTTTTTTCAAAAAATGCCGACCTTCAGCTTGTCCCGGCATCGACCCTGAAAATATTTACGGCGCTTGTAGCCCTCCATTATCTGGGTCCGGATTACAGATTTGTCACCGAGTTTTATCAAGACCATCATTCAAATCTGAAAGTAAAAGGATATGGAGACCCCCTTCTCATTTCAGAAGCTTTGGCGAAAATTGCACTCGATCTCAGATCCATACCGGGTATTGAATTTAATCATATTAACGATCTGGTTCTCGATGATTCATACTTTAAAACCCCCATCGCAATCCCCGGGGTTAATCGGTCAAATGAACCCTACGACGCTCCCATCGGTGCGCTGTGTGTAAATTTCAACACGTTCAATTTCAAGCGCAACCCCAACGGCATTTTTGTCAGTGCCGAGCCCCAAACGCCCCTATTGCCGTTTGTTCAAGAAAGAATCGATGCCTCTCAATTGGATCACGGCAGAATTCTACTTTCCTCTCAACGAAATGAAAACACACTTTATTCGGGTCATCTTCTTCAATATTTTTTAAAAAAAGAAGCGCTACAGTTCGACGGTAGAATAAGAACAGGAAAGGTTCAAAAAGACAATGACAAACTCATCTTCAGATATGTTTCCAGCTTTTCATTGATCCAAGTCATATCAAAACTTCTCGAACATTCAAATAATTTTATGGCCAATCAGCTGTTCATCACTTGCGGTGCAAAAGCCTACGGACCTCCGGGGACTCTGGAAAATGGCGTTCAGGCAGCATCAGCATATGCGAAAAATATTCTTAAAATCGATAATTTCCGGCTTGTGGAAGGTTCAGGAATATCGAAAAAAAACCGGATGTCAGCGGTAAGTTTTTACAAAATACTCAAAGTTTTTGCGCCCCATTATTTTCTCATGCGCAGAATGGGGAAAGCTTTCTATAAAACGGGAACCCTCAAAGGTATCCATACACGGGCCGGTTATATAGAAAATAAAGAAGGAAGGTTATATTCGTTTGTTTTGCTGATAAATACCCCGGGAAAGTCGCCGAATCCAATTATGGATATACTCTTGCGCAATCTGGATTAAAAATTGGGTTCTTTTCCGCTGGTAATTGAAGCATATGCACTGTGGTTATGGATCGACTCAAAATTTTCCGCACTTACGGAAAACCAGGTTATGTTGCTGTCCTGTTTCAGCTTGTCAGCAACGTCTCTGACGATATCTTCAACAAATTTGGGGTTATTGTAGCCCGTTTCCGTCACATGTTTTTCATCGATACGTTTGAGGACAGAGTATACTTCGCATGAAGCCGTCCCCTCTACCAGCTCAATCATATCTTCGATCCAGATAAATTTTTTAAACCGCGTGCTGAGCATGACTTGACCGCGTTGATTGTGGGCGCCTACATCGCTGATCTCTTTTGAACAAGGACAGACGGAAGATATCGGAACAACAACCACGGATACGAGATCGATCTTGCCGCCGGGATCGCTTGAGCCCAAAAAACTGCACACGTAGTCCATCAGACCGAGGGATTTGCTGATGGGGGATTTTTTTTCAATAAAATAGGGAAAGGTTACTTCAATGTTGGCCGAAGCTGCATTTAAATATTTTTTCATCTCTTCAAGAATAACGGAAATTTTCTTTAAAGAGACCTCCGGACGAAACAAATGCAGCATCTCCACAAAACGGCTCATGTGAGTCCCTTTGTAGTTGTGGGGCAAATCGACATACATGTTTATGGAAGCAACGGTGTGCTGAAAGTCGTTTTTCCGGTCGAGCACTGTTATGGGATATTTAAGATTCTTAATGCCGACTTTATCGATTGGAATATTGCGATGATCGAATTGATTTTGAATGTCTTTCATTTTAACAAATAATCTGTCTTCACGTTACTCATGGCTCTGAAAATATTCCCTTTAACTTTCCTGTTACTCGTGTAAAGCTGCTGTAACAGCCGCTTAATTTCCTGCCGTTTGGAAATTTTTGCGCTCGGACATGGATTGATAAAATCCGGGCAACCTTTCTCTTTTGCAAATCGTCTTATAACATCTTCGTCAACAAAAGCAAGGGGCCTTATCAATGTAAATCTTTCCTGGAAAAAAGATTGAGAGGGCAGCATCGTACTGATCTCTCCGGCATAGCATATATTTAAAAATAACGTCTCGATGATATCGTCTTTGTTGTGCCCCAGAGCCAGCTTGTTGCATCCGAGTTCATCCGCAATTTCAAAAAGGCGTTTTCTGCGCAACCTGGAACATAAAAAACACGGATTTTCACGATTTTGGGAGCTATGGGCCAAAATTCCGTAATCCGTATGCTCAATCTTGAGTTCAAGGCCTGTTCTATTCCAATATTCGGCCAGGGGTTCACCGAAGCCTTCCTCAAATCCGGGATCGATATACACTGCAGACAGTTCATAATTTATGGGGATGCGCTTCAGGCGTTCATTGAGCATCCACATCAGAGTGAAACTGTCTTTGCCTCCTGAAAGCCCGACTAAAATTCGATCCCCATCAGAGATCATATCATACCGGTACAACGCCTTCCCAATATTCCTTTTTAGCACCTTGTAGGCATAGCTGTACTTTGGCAAAAGAAAAGTGTCGGCCTCCCTATAGATTTTCTTCTATTTCTACGAGTTCCTCTTTTTTTTCTTCTTTAATTGTAATCTTTCCCGCAGCGACTTCGCGCAGGGCGACTACGATATCTTCGTTCTTCGGTGAACTGACCAGGTATTCGGATCCTTCACGGATCTGCCTTACACGCTTGGCCGCCATGTTGACCAGTAAAAACCGGTTTTTTACCCGTTTCAAGCAATCTTCTATAGTTATACGCGCCACGAAAAACCTCCGTTAATATGTTAATTAATTTAAAATGTTTGACAATAAATGGTCAATTTACAATATTTCTAACAGTTCATAGTGTCTTTTTCCACCTGGAGCTTCCAAAGAAATTTCGTCTCCAGGTTTTTTGCCGATTACGGCTTTCCCCAGGGGCGAAGACACAGAAATGCGTCCTTCCTCAATATTCGCCTCATCAGGTCCCACAAGCTGATATTCAACATTTTCACCGGTATCGGTGTTTTCAAGCATTACAGAACTGGCAAATAAAGCGCGATCCTTTGGAAGGTTTTGAGGATCGATGATATCTGCTCTGGATAGCTTGTATGCCAATTCATTTAACCGCGCCTCAATAAATGCCTGTCTTTCTTTGGCAGCTTCAAACTCTGCGTTTTCACTGATATCTCCGTGAGCACGGGCCTCTTCGATTGACTTTATATTCCTGGGACGTTCAACTCTTTTAAGATAATCCAGTTCTTTCTTCAGGGCCTGATAGCCCTCTTTTGTAATGGGTACACGCTCCAATTCTAAACTCCCTATAAATAATCCTTTGCCAAAATTTCTGCAATCTGTACCGCATTTGTTGCAGCGCCCTTTCTGATATTATCGGCCACAACCCACATATTGATGCCGTTTGAAATCGACTCATCCTCACGGATACGGCCCACAAGTGTCAAGTCCTGGCCGACAGCATCAATGGCAAGAGGATAAATGTTGTTGTGCGGATCATCAACGACTTTAACCCCGGAAGTTTCTTCCAGCAAAGCTCTCACAGCTTCAGCAGAAACATGTTTAATGGTTTCGATGTTAATCGATTCTGAATGACCGTAAAATACCGGCACACGAACGGTGGTTGCTGTAACCCCTATGGTATCGTCTTCCAGAATCTTTCTCGTTTCATGGAGCATTTTCATTTCTTCTTTGGTATAGCCGTTCTCCAGAAACACATCGATGTGGGGGAGGCAGTTAAAAGCGATGGGGTGTGGGTAGACCTTCGTTTCATACGATTTGAAATTGAGAATCGACCGGGTCTGAGCTTCGAGTTCATCAACCGCCTTTTTACCGGTTCCTGAAACAGCCTGATATGTTGAAACCACAATCCGTTTGATCCCATATTTCTTGTGCAATGGATGTAGTGGAACAACCATCTGGATGGTCGAACAGTTCGGATTTGCGATGATACCTTTATGGGTGTATTGTGCAATTGCATGGGGATTCACTTCAGGAACCACCAAGGGAACTTTGGGATCCATCCGCCACGCACTTGAATTGTCAACAACCACGCATCCGTCCCGGGCCGCAAAAGGGGCAAATTTTTCACTGGTACCGCCACCGGCCGAAAAAAGGGCGATATCGAAACCTTTAAAAGAATCCTCCTTCAATTCCTCAACAGCAATGGCATTGCCCTTGTAATCGAGCTTGCGCCCAACAGAACGCCGGGATGCTAAAAATTTAATAGACTTAACCGGGAAATTCCTTTCTTCCAGACAGGTTATCATCTGATTTCCCACAGCACCCGTCGCACCCGCAATGGCGACATTAAATTTTTTATTTGACATGGTTGGCCGTCCCAATAATATAATCTGCCACAAGATCTCCAACTTCTTGTGTCGTATACCCCATTTTCCCTGCGGCAACATCTTTGAGGTCATCCCGCAGTACTTTAATAACCCCCGCCTCTATCAAGGATGAAGCCGTTGATTCGCCCAGGGTCTCGAGCATAATCTGAGCCGAGGAAATGGCGGCAATTGGGTTAATGATATGTTTGCCGGTATATTTTGGAGCAGACCCACCGATGGGTTCAAACATTGAAATTCCTTCAGGGTTGATGTTGGCTCCGGCGGCAATTCCCATCCCCCCCTGAATCATGGCACCCAGGTCGGTTATTATATCTCCAAACATATTATCCGTAACGATAACATCGAACCACTCCGGGTTTTTCACCATCCACATGCAGATAGCATCGACGTGTGCATAATCTGTCTCGATATCAGGGTACTCCTCTGCAATTTCATTAAAAGTACGCTCCCATAAATCAAATGCAAAGGTCAATACATTGGTTTTTCCGCAAAGCGTCAGCTTTTTTCGCTTGTTTCTTTTTCTGCAATATTCAAAAGCATATCGGATGCAGCGTTCCACGCCTTTGCGGGTATTTATCGATTCTTGGATTGCGACTTCATCCGGCGTGCCCCATTTTAAACATCCACCGGCGCCTACATAAAGACCTTCAGTGTTTTCCCGGACCACAACAAAGTCGATGTCTTCCGGCCCCTTGCCTTTTATCGGCGTCTCCACGCCCTCATAGAGTTTAACCGGTCTCAAATTGATATACTGGTCAAAATAAAACCTGAGTTTTAAAAGAATACCTTTTTCAAGAATGCCCGGTTTTACATCAGGATGCCCAATGGCACCCAAATATATTGCGTCTGTTTTAGACAATGATTCCAGAATTTTATCAGGAAGAATCTCTCCTGAAGCCATATAGTGCTCCCCGCCCAAATCATAATGGTTAAAATTCAGGCTGAAACCGATTTTTTCGGATACGGTTTTGAGAATTTTGATACCTTCTGCAACAACTTCCGGCCCTGTTCCATCACCCGGAATTACGGAAATGTTATAATTTTTTGACATAATGATAAATCCAATCAGCGAATATCAGAACTTTTGTTAATATTATGGCTAAATGGGCTTGATCCGTGCTCATTTGCCCCGTTATACCCAGTCACTTTTGTTTTTATTTTTCGATGATGCCGAACGGTCAAGATAGGACTTGAAACGGTATACGCAAGGCCTAACAGAAATAGCGCAATGGATGGCTGAGCGGCGATAAAAATCAATATCAGGATGATCGCCACCAGAACATTGAAATTCATTTTTTTAAACAGTTCAGGCTTTTTGAAACTGTTATATTTTATTGTGCTAACCATTAAAAAAGAAAGAATGTACAGCAAAACAAGAATGAATATGGGATTTATTTTCCCTTCTATGCCGAATTTATGGCAAAATAAAACGGTTGTTGCCGCCATGCCTGCTGCGGCCGGAATCGGAAGACCGACAAAGTGATCGCTGCTAATTGTGCCCACTTGGGAGTTGAAACGTGCCAGGCGGAGCGCCCCGCAAGCCAAGAAAAGAAATGCCGCCAGCCAGCCAAGTCTTCCTAAGGGCTTGAGGGCCCACAAATATACCATTAATCCAGGGGCAAGACCAAAAGATATTAGATCTGCCAAAGAATCGTATTCAATACCGAATTTGCTGGTAGTATTCGTAGCTCTGGCAATTTTACCGTCCATGATATCAAAGATGACGCCGATAATAATCGCCACAGCCGCAGCAACAAATTTTCCGTTTACTGAAGCGATAACCGCATAAAAGCCGAAAAAAAGATTCAGCGATGTAAAAATGTTGGGCAGTATGTAAATTCCACGCCGCGACTTTTCTTTTTTAAATCTTTTTGTTCTTTTCATGTCAAATCTCCTAAAACAGATGTTCCGGCCTTTACCCGATCCCCGACAGTCACTTTCAAATTTACGTCAGGCGGAAGGTAAACATCAAGACGTGACCCAAAACATATTAAGCCAAAACGCTGTCCCCGGGCAACAATGTCACCCTCCTGAATTTTACAAATAATGCGTCTTGCAATCAGCCCTGCAATCTGAACCGCACAGATTTTTTTCCCTTCTTCGGTTTCCAGAGTTACTGCGTTGTGTTCGTTTTGGCTCGAAGCCTTGTCAAGATTTGCTGAAAAAAATTTCCCAGGATAATAACTTACCGTTTTCACATGCCCTTCATGGGGAATACGATTTACATGAACATTAAAAATCGACATGAAGATGCTGATCTTAATGCAGGATCCTTCATAAAATCGGCTGTTGTCCACCGGACCCGCTGAGATAATTTTGCCGTCGGCCGGCGAAACCACAGCGCCTTTAAAATTGGGAACAACACGGTCCGGGTCCCTGAAAAAATAACATATAAAAAAGCTGGCAGCGAGTCCAATCAGGGCCAGGGTGGTCAACTCCAAAAGGGCGAATACAATCGTCGTAAATACAGAAGCAAATATAAAAGGATACCCGGCACTTGCCACTGGGAAATCGGTATGACCGGGCGAGTTTGGCCTATAAAATTTATGCATCTAATCGACCTTGTATAACTGGCTGCAGAGCGCTTTGATTTACCCTAAATTCGGGCAAACAAAATTGACAAACTCGTAAAAAGTCTTTTGTGAGCGATATCTGATCATTTGGGGATTCAGTGTTTCAAGCGGTGATGCGTTAAAAATTTCAAGCTGTTTGAGGCGCTTGCAACGAGTTCTTGAAATTTAGCAGCACCGCTTGAAACGCCCCCAAATGGTCACTGAGCGAGCAAAACGGACTTTTTACGAGACCGTCAAAGATGGTTGCCTTGTGAAAAGATAAAACGATCGTTTCCCAGCAGCAGCATAGACAAGAAGGCAACGATAAACTAATCTCTGCATTGAAAAGTCTAATAAAATAAAGGGAATGGATCTTATATATTGGGTTATGGTTCTAAATGTCAAGAATGATTTGTGAGTGAGTCCGGGGCCTTCCTGGATAGGAAGTGTAGAATTGAAAAAATATAATACGACATAGGTTGAGCGGTTCAGGGTTCAACGTTCCGGGTTGGAAAAACCTCAAAAAGCTCGCATCAATGTGATACTGGCTTCATCGTGGTTTCAAAACCGCTCCACCCAATAGGTTGTGGCAGGTATTCCGGATTTTAATCAATATTTTGAGCAGTTTCAATCGGTTGTAACCCTTGAACTTTGAACCCAGAACCTGGAACCGATCCGTTTAGGTACTACTTTCCTTGTGTCATGAAGCAGCTTGAAACAAATGACCCTCCAGTTTTAAGATCCATTAAAACTTAAAGATGAAATCGGCCTGGAGCCTGTCTTCATGCATCCTGGACTTGTTGTTGGAAAAAGTGACGGAACCGGTATCCCAATCGTTCACAGGATCCGTATAGAAATAGGCGGTGGCAAATTGTAATCGATCTAAAAGCATATAGCGAAAATTTATTTTGTGCCCTTTACGGTTCGCGCCGTAAAAATCCTGATCGTTCATTGAACCGATCAGCGCATCATTTTCTATCCGGGCATACTTGTACAAGAAAGACCAGTCTCCTTTTTGTTTTGTCTTTCCAAGCTCAAAGCCTACAAAATACGCTGTGTCATAATCGCTGGGCACATCGTCTGCGGTGTTCACAACATAGTTAAAAATGAGCTTTGTGGGGACTGAACCCAATTTGAATTTGACAAATGAAATCCCCTCCCACAGTTTGTAGTCGTATGCGTACTGTAGATTCCCATCGGCATCAAGTATGAATGTGTTGCCGCCGCCGCCCTTATAGTCTGCTGTATGAAGATACTTGGTATTTTCGAGGTGAGTCCAATCGTAGTAACCACCGGCAAGGGTCCACGTGACAGAACCCATTTTCCAGTCAAAGCCTGCCTGGTTGATGAAGAGCCACGGATCGTCCGTCTGGTTTTTCACCTCATTGACCACCATCTGACCCAGGTGGACAAAGGGCTTGAAATTTCCCCAACCCTGATACTGGTAACGCTCGTAGACACCTTCAGGGTTCACGTCCGGATCCCACATGATATCGGTGTGTAAAAAAGTGTTCTTGAATTTTCCGCCCGAAAGTTCCATCCCCTTGAGCCAGTCGGGTTTGTAGGTGGCATAAGCCCTGTGAAGATAGATCCCCTTGTCATTGAAATCGTCGGCGAAGCTCTGGTTGGTGGTGGTCGCCTCCTGCACCGCGTCCTGATTGGTGCAAAGCATAAAATGGGTGGATATTTCATCGCTGATTTTACCGTCAAAAAAGAGTCTTGCCCTGATTCTAAACCTGTCCCGTGTTGGAAGATCTTGGGTTGAACCATCGGCCCGAAGCTCGTCTTGGTTGTATATCCCTTCATAACGGAGCCTCAGATCTCCGGATACTTTTGTCGTTTTGATCCATTCGGGAATCTTCTCACTCCACTGCTTGGCCTTTTCTTCTGTTGCGACTTCTACTTCCTTTTTAACCTCTTCCTTCTGAGTCTCCTGGACGTCGTCTATTTCCTTGCCCTGATTTTCCAACTGCTGTTTTAAGCTTTCTATTTCTTGTTGTTGACTCTGGATAATGTTGCTCAGTTCGTTGAGTTTTTTCAGGATTTCATCGTTGCTCTGTACCGAATAGGAAATTTGCGGCCAGCATAAAATGACTGCTGTGAATACAATGGCAAATATCTTGCAGGATCTCATTGGGTGTACCTCCTGTTTTAGACAAAACACTACTTTTACAATATGTTATCTTTAATCCCCTCCTTCCGGCACCTCTTGTCAGAGAGGCATCGCACAGAGGTGCTAACCCTAAATACAATCGCCTTGAATTCCGGCGATAGAGGTTGGCCGGGAAGGGACAGTACCGGTGTTATCAGAAGCCGCTTCAAAACCGTCCATTCGTTGGCTTCTACTATCAATCCTGATCAAAAACCCTTCCCGGGTGCCGAATCAGTTGTTGTATCTTTGCATCACGGATTTTTTTATCATGGGTCGACTTTTTCTCAAATGCAGCCGCCATTTTTTGTAAAAGTTCTTCAAATTTAATCGGTTTCAGACAATAATCAAAAGCGCCCAGCTTCATCCCCTCAATACTTGTTTCAACTGAGGCATGTCCTGTCAGAAGAATAACTTCGATCAGGGGCTGAATCTTCTTGATTTCCCGCAACGTTTCGATGCCATCCATACCCCCGGGCATTTTGATATCGAGTATAATCACATCAAACAATTCTTCTTTTAAAAGAGCGACGGCTTCTTCTCCACTGGTAACACCGGTTGCATTTAACTGTCTCTTTTGCAGTCTATTTACAATTGTCTCTAAAAAATCGACTTCGTCATCAACGACCATTATGCGAAACATATCCATTTTAGTCTCCTTGTCCATGGGTTTTAACAACCTCTGATATTTGAGCTTCCGTTGAATGGGGCGCTTTGGGTTAATAATAACATATTAAATTTCGTGATAAAATTATAATTACTTTTTCCCCGGCATTACGATTGGAAGTTTAACGTTAAAAACAGTCCCTTCAGATACGATACTCTCAACGGTGATAGCACCGCCCAATTTCTCAACAATATTATAACTCACCGACAAACCCAGGCCGGTCCCTTTACCGACTTCTTTGGTCGTAAAAAAAGGATCAAAAATTTTTTTCAAATGTTTTTCGTGGATACCCGGGCCGTTATCCTTTATGCGGATTAAAATTTGAGAATTCTCCTTCCGTGTTTTTACCTCTATCAGGCCATCCTTTTCGATGGCATCAATGGCGTTATTTATCAGGTTCAAAAATACCTGTTGAAGCTGGGATTGATCACTGGCAATAATCGGGAGATCCGGCTGAAGATCCCTGCTTATTTCGATGTTGTTTATGTGAGCATGATTTTGCAAAAGCTCTATGGTCTGATTCAAAACGCTGTTAATATCAATATCATCTAAACGGTGCTCCATTCTTCTGGCAAACCCGAGCATATTATGGGTCACTTTACGGGCCCTCTCCACGTGTTCTTCGATTTTATCGATAGAGATTACATACTCTTTGAGATTCTCACTTTCCTGAAATTTTTCGTCAAACAGCAAATCCCGCATCCATCCCGCCTTTTCGCCGATGACCGCAAGTGGATTGTTGATTTCATGGGCAATTCCTGCGGCCATTTTTCCCAAAGCCGCCATTTTGTCCGACTGAATCAGTTGTTCATTAAGTTCGCTAATCCCTTTGTCAGCATCTTCAAGCCGCCTGAAAATGATACGCGTCGCTAAAAAGGTGGTTGTAATTATTGCAAGGCATCCAAAAACAATAATGATGATTTCCATGGTTCTGGTGGTCATTAACCCGCCAATCTCATCTCCGACATTCTGAGTGATCACCAGGAGCCACTCATTATTTTTCAACCAGGTTCCGGCAACATGTTTTGTTTGGCCGTTATCCTTAATTTTTTCGGCAACCGTAGTCCCTTCACCAAAACGTGTTAAGATAATATTTGATTTGCCAAGTATCTTTCCTGAGAAGCGAGGGGCTGTTTGATAAATTCCGTTTTTATTGATGATATAAGCCTCGCCTGACTTACCTGTCTGGGCGGTCCTCACAAGTTTGTTAAATATGTCCGAATCGACGGTTGCCCTTAGAATCCAGGTCGTCCCGTCGATGTATCCCCGAACAGCGATAATAAAATGCGGTGATTGCCGGTAACCCATGTAAACATCACTGATATACTTGCCCTTGCTCATCACCTCGGCAAACCAGGGCTGTTTGTAATAATTCAATCCTTTCAAATTATAGGGCCCTGCATAGGCCAGGTGTTGGCCGGAATCGTCAATAACACCCAAGTCAATCAGGCCATCAGTTCGCCGGCTGATTACTTTAAACATACGGTCAAGATTTTCCTTTTGTTTTAAGTCATCGAAAGAATGGGTGTCCACAATTGTTGATAGAATAGCGGTTCGCTCTTTTAAAAAGATTTCCACCGCATCAGACTGGGACCTTGCCCGGTATTTGATCTGATCTTCAATTTTCGCTTCATATGTTCCCGCAAACCGATAATATATGGTTTCTCCTAGAACGACCAAAGGAATAATGGCAACACACAGGATGATCAGTATGATCTTTCTTTGAAGTTTTATATATATCGGTTTTCGTTTATAGAGTCCCATTAAAGTCTTCCTTAATTACCCTTTAAAAAGGGGGATGATCCGAATGGAATATTGGAATAATGGGTATAAAAGTGGAAGATAACCTTTTTTAATGATACAAAATTCCTTTAAACCCATCATTTTTACCCAGTGAAACTTTTTTCTATTATTTCACCGGGGCCATAACTCCAATATTCCAGTATTCCAATTGCGCAGCGCAGCGTAGCTAACTGGGTCCTACCAGGATAAAAACTTCCAGTATCCGAATACCGCCCAGCCCCAGAGGACAAGCCACGCCAGGATGGTTACCGGCAGACCGTATTTAACAAAATCCATGACATCCAGCAACCTTTCACCGGTTTCAGGATCCCGTCCCATACCAAAGGCAATGGCATTGTTGGGGGTCCCGACCACCAGAAAATTCGCAAATGAGGAAGAAAAAGCGGTGATCAGCCCGACTTTCCACACATGAACATGGGCCAGTGTCGCCATGGGCAGAACAATCGGGCCCAGAGCGGCAACCGTGGCGCCGTCACTCATAAAATTGGTCATGATTCCGGTGAGGAGGCTGACGCCCATAATCAGTCCATCACCTCGGGTCATAAAATCCGGCAAAAAACCGACAAAGGTTTGGGCCAGCCAGAGGGCGCCGCCGGTAAATTTCAGGCCGACGCCCATGGCACAGGCGGCGGCATACAGGCCGACCACGTCAAAGGCCACACCCGACTGGATATCGTCCCAGTCGATGATGCGACATAAAAACATGGCCGCTACCGCATATAGCGTCGGCCCGCCCAGACCGGCTTCTTCGCCCAGAACAATCCAGCCGATGATTAAAAGAACTAAAATTACGGCCATCGCTGCCTCTTTGCCGCCGAATTTCGGCATGTTCGCCACTTCGGCTTTAACCACTTCGCTGGGATTGACATCCGGCACCTTGAATCTCGGCTTAAGGCGAATATACATGTAAGCGCCGATGACCACGGCCATTAACGGAACAAACGGGAGGCCGTATTTCATCCACTGCAAAAACGTAATCGGCGTGCCATATTCCATTAAGTAGCCCACCATGATGGCATTGCGGCCTCCGGCCGCCGGAGAACCCGGGCCGCCGTGATTGGCCGCAAAACAGACGCCGAGCAAAAGGAAAATGGCCAGGGCCCGGTCTTTTTTAACGCCGTGCATCTTACAGGTTACCTTATAAACTCCCATAAGTACAGGAATCAAAAGCGCCACCAGGGCGTGTTCGGATAAAAACGCGGCGGTTACGGCCAGCATCGGAAAAAAGATAAAGGCAAAGCCTTTGGCGCTTTTAATGCGGCTCAAAAGGATGAGACCGATCCGTTTGTCCAGGCCGGTCTTGGCAACGCCGACGGCCACCGCCAGGATGCCGAAAATGAAAAAGACGGCATCCTTCATATAGGCCTGGGAAATATCATTGATCGGCAGGATGGCAAAAAGATAAATCAGGACACCCACCAGAATGTCGGTGGCGCCCAGGGGCAGGGCTTCCGTTCCCCATAAAAAAGCGGCCAGCAACAATATGCCAATCATCACTTTGGCCAACCTGGCGACTTGTTCGGCATTCAGCAGGGAATGTTTCTTGTCTGTTGATGAAACCGTCTTCCCCGGCTCGGATGCCGCAACGGCCTTGGGCCTTAACTTCTTGTTAACCGCTTCAACAATATTCGTGCAACCACTGCTGAGTTTGTATCCCGGCGGGCTGATTTTGGTCACCATGTCAATCATACTTTGCGGCGGCGGCATAACGACCAGGGTCGTAAAAACAATGGCTGCAATAACAAATAACATCGGCTTATAACCCGGTTTGTTTTTCCAGAAGCCGGTCTGACTCGTACCACTCGGTGTGTGAGCTATCATACATCCTCCTCAAACTGGTCAATATAAATAATGTTCAAATTAAATCCTAACCCGGATAAACCGGAAAAGTTTGAAGTGATCTAAAGTTAAGGAGTCGCTTCGCTCCGGTTATTTATATTAAATAAAATTGACAGAATACCTTAACTTTAGGCATTTTAGATCACTTTAGGCACTTTAAACTTAATAAAAGGAAGTAAATACAACATTTCTTACCCTCTCAAAATCTTCTCGATCTCGATGAACAGATCCTGCTCCCGAATTACGCCTGCAACCGCGCCTTTACTCATGACAACCAGTCGCCTTTTTTGATTGTCTATCATCATAAAGGCCACTTCCATAAGATTGGCATCTGCAGGGATGGTAATCTCAACAGGAGACATGATGTCTTTGATTTTTTTAGACGCCAGCTGTCTGACCTGCCGTGTAAACATGCCGCTCCAGAACATGGGCGAATACTGGATACTGTCTGCCATGGAAGGCTTGGGGGCGGAGAGGTAGGCCGGCATGATGACCGAAAAAAAGTTTGTAATGTCAACCATCCCTTTGATTTCGCCCGCTTCATTGAAGACCAGGAGGGAGCGATGTCCGGTTTCCATAAGACGGCCGGTGGATATTTTGCCGTAAAAAGATTCGCTCAATTTTTCAATCGCGTCCTGAATGGTGTTATCCTCGGTCAATGTGGTATAAAACTCGATTGGAATCATCACCTCCGCAGCCGTTTTTTCCATACCGGGGACTGAAACATCATCGACTGTGGCTTGACGATAGGCATCGGTAATCTTTCCGGCCAGAATATCTATATCGCAGGGTTTTGAAAGATAGTCTAAAGCACCTTCTGCAAGGGCTTCCCGTGCCGAAGGGCGAGCGCCATGGCCGGTGAGCATGATCACCGGCAGATGGGGCGAACGTTTTTTGATCTCTTTTAAGGCCTGATGGCCGTCCATGCCGGGCATTTTAATATCGAGAATCACCACGTCCGGTTTTTCGGAAAGTTTTTCAATGGCCTCCTCGCCGCTTTCTGCCAAAATCGTATCGAATCCCCTCTTGTTCAGAATCTTTTTTGTCGTGGCTCGAAACTGCACTTCATCGTCGACTATTAATACTTTTATTTTCTTAGTCATTTTGTATGCCTCCTTTTCGGCTATACCTGATGCTTTGACGATTCAATCAAATCATTATTGTCATATCATTGCCCCAGAATGGGTTTGAATAATTGAATCAAAAAAATCATTGCCGCTGCGGTACACAACAAACAGACAAAAGCCTTTAGGTAACTTATACGACCTACTTTGACCATGCCGAGACCGATCAGACAAAACTTCAAAATTTCTGTCGGCCCTGCCAGGCCCGGAATCCAGGAAATCAGAAGCGTTATGCTGGCATAGGCGGTAACCCCAAACAGGGTATTGTAGGTAAACAGACCTTTGCACAATAACATGGCGACAAGATACAGAATGAACGCTGTGATAAAAGGCATGGAAAATGCATTTAAAAAGAACATCAGTCCAAAAAAGATCTTTTTTTGCAAGACAAACATGCTTGACGGAATTGTAAAAAGGATGCTGCAAATAAAAAGGAAAACCAGTGGGGGGGTGTGCCCTCTTTCCCGCGGCAGCCCTTCATAAAAATCTCCGGGATGAAGCATCTTACATGCTGTTCTGAGAAATTGATGCACCGACGTTCCCATGCGTCGATCTCCATTACCTTTAATCACACTCTCCGGCTCTGACATAGCGTTCATCTTTTTTTTGTTGAAATGTAATTATAATCCATTCGTTTTTTTTAAGTTTTTGCCGTCTTTTGAACTAATACGGAACCAGTCCTGTCCAGCCCAAGAACCGCCAGTAGGTTGACGCCATTAACATAAATATTCCCAGATTGGTAAACCAGAGAATCACGCCTACTCTCAGATAATCCTTTGGCTCCAGGTACCCGCTGGCATAGACAATGGCATTGGGCGGCGTTCCGATGATCAGACAGTAGGCGAGTGATGAGGCATAGGAGGTGCTCATCGCCATAAAGGGGATCATGGTGGTGCCCGGATGCACGATACCGGCCATGGATAGGGTTACAGGTCCGACCGCAGCGCACGCCGGGCCGTCAGCCATGAGCTGAGTAAGGATGCCTGTGACCACATTCCCGGAGAGAAGGAGGCCGAGACCCTCGCTCAATCCAAGCGGATTTAGAAGACCGATGAAGGATCTGGCAATCCAGTACGCACCCCCTGTCATGACAAGGACACG
>DATKWE010000194.1:0-16961 GCA_035529735.1 Desulfobacterales bacterium
TCTTGGGCAAATTCACTGGAGGCGATACCGGGAGCGCCATGGCAGAGACGACATGTGTCCCGGAAGTGATGGAATCCAGCATCTTCCATTTTGGGATCGTTCAGCGACAGAGCGACAATACCTTTGCTATGATATGAAATCGACTGATCACGTGCTTTTTCCAAGATATCGAATGTAATGGACCAATGAGGCACCATGGCGGAAACATTGTAAATACCTGATAACACAAAGGCTGTAATCCCTCCTGTGATCACGACGATGGCCAAAATGAAACCTGCGAATACTTTCATTATTCTCCCTCCGTGTTACTATCTGTTCTAAGTTACCGTGGCATTACGCTGATAGTCAATAGCAACGGTCAAAGTGATAAAGAGCAGGTGTTCTAACGAGCCTCTGGCCATGTCTTTGGGTAATATATCCTCTGGCATTTTAACTCTTCCAAAAATACCTGTAGTGAAAAACTTCCGGTGAAGCAATTCCGCAAGTTTTTTTACCTCACTTTGACTCTATGGTTAAGGAATTGTCTTTCATATTTATTTTCATCTGCGTAATGTATTTCTTCGGTGCTTGATGTGTGGTAAGTGCAGACCAGCGTTTGCGGTTTTTATCAGTCCGCAGGCGGGAAAAGCTTTTGAGGTATTGGGAAAGAGGCATTCAATCTCCCGGCTCGTAAGTTGCTTGCTGTAATTAATCCTTTTCGACGGCTGAAATATAGCTTCATAAAACATGAAAAAATTCCCTCACAAAAAATTAAGGGCACTCCCTCATATTTTGGGAATGCCCTTTTTTTAATTAAAACTGTCGGTTAAACCACAGTGACATTTGTTGCAGAAGGACCTTTTGGACCCTGCTCTATATCAAAGGTTACTCGATCGCCTTCATCAAGAGTTTTGAAACCAGCTGCATTGATTCCTGAATGATGAACAAATACATCCGGACCATCTTCTTGCTCAATGAAGCCATAGCCTTTGCTACTATTAAACCATTTTACTATTCCATTATCCATAGTGACACCCTCCTTTCAAAAAATTCTCATAGTTCCAAACCGCAGGTTGCCACTTTCACAAATGGATATTTCCTTCAGAACGAAACCGGCCCGCCAATTAAGGACGTGCCTTTATTGATTGTTTAGACAATAAGATATTGTTGATAAAAGTCAAGCTGATTATAAGATTATTTTTTGTTGAGGATCTTGGACAAGTACATGAAACTTTTGTGCCTCAACTAGCTGCTATCATTTTAAAATTTCCGGCGCCTTAAAATTACTGTAATATCTTTTTTTTACAGTGGGGCAAATCCATTTTTCGGGGGTTGTTCTTTCCATTTTGATGATATATGTATTGAGCATGAATTGGCTTCAGGTTGTACTCATGGTAAGATAACACAACGCGTTGGAACTGATCAAATTTTTTAGCTTAATCATTACATAAAACAATTTTTTAAATTCGAATTTCCTCATCTAGCCGCAGGAATAGTTCATTGGACTTTTTAGAGCCTCAAAAACAAATCTCTTCAATATATTTAGTTGGTTTGTCAGTTGCTATTTTATTTGGAATCCTGATTTTTGGGCTAAGACCTAAGGGTTTTAACTTTTCCAACGGTGTCAACTGGATCACAGATCAACCCGGCATTCGTTTTAGCAAATATGGCATAGCTTATACGAATCCCTTTTTTGAGTTGATTGGAGATAATATTTCTAAACCAAATTGTTTTTCTATAGAAATTGCATTGAGACCGGCAAGTTATCAAGAGAACAAAGCCAATTTTATTTTGTCACTCCATGACGGAATGGATCGTAATCAATTATTAATGTGGCAATATCATTCATGGATAATCCTTATGAACGGAGATGATTATGATCACAAGAGAAGAACCAAGAGAATAGCAGTGGACATAGCTTCACTGTCCCCAAAAACACGATTCGTAACCGTAACTACGGGAGAAGAGGGTACTGAAGTCTATTTGGATGGCCAATCTGTCATTAGGAAGAGGGATTTAACACTTAAAATACCAAACGGCGGCAAAACCAGACTTCTTTTAGGCAACTCTGTATATGGAAAGCAACCCTGGCGGGGTGATATTTACGGTTTGGCATTCTATGGACATGCTCTTACTGCTCAGGATGCTGCATTCCACTTCGATAGGTGGGTTCAAGTCCACAACTTCACGTTTGCCAAAAAAGAAAAACCTTTCGTTCTATATGTCTTTGATGAAAAGGTCGGCGAACGGGCACTTGACCAGGCAGTTGGAAACAACCATCTCAAAATACCATCGAGGATCCACATATTAGAGAAAAAAATTCTTTCTT
This sequence comes from Desulfobacterales bacterium, assembly GCA_035529735.1. GTDB lineage: Bacteria > Desulfobacterota > Desulfobacteria > Desulfobacterales > UBA11574 > JAAXQD01. The sequence goes on from DATKWE010000194.1 coordinate 2,309, forward strand.
CAGCATGGACCACATTCAAGTTCAAAAGAATTTTTATTCAAGATATTATTATAAATTTTGTAGGCTTTATACCTTTTGGTTTTTTCTTAACCGCAACCTTGATTAAACTCGGTGGTGCTTTTGAGAAACATGATGTCTTAATCGCAGTTTCTTTTTGTTTTGCAGTGAGCTTAATCATAGAAATCTTTCAAGCATGGATACCATCGAGACATTCTGAAATGTTGGACCTAATTTTAAATACATTTGGTGCCTTGATAGGGGCGATAATGGTTAGATTTTTTATCTTACGGATCAATAGAAAAAGGTCATTGTTGTCCAGTGTTGGCGGTGGACCCCATCCCAATACGAACACGATGTGAAATAATTTAGACACGAAAGCGGACCTGTTTTTAGCGTTGTTGGTATTTACCTCTTTGTATTGAGATCTCTCAATGATCGGACAAATGAATTGTGGTCACTGGACGAAGAGGTGCAGGCACGCAATCGTGAATCAATTCCACCGCCCCTCTTCTTTAATTTATCCCAAGTATCACCACCACAACGTGACATCTATACATGTAACTTAATTCATATTTTTATGTAATTTTCTCCACAATTGCATCGTTATCTTTTTGGATTCCCATTGCTGCATTTGCCCTCCAATTGACGTCAATGCTTAATAGACAAGGCTTTACAAAATAATTAACTTTTTTTGCACGATTTTTGCAAGCAAAAGTAATCCAAAATAAAAACCTTTTTCATTTTTTAACTCTTTTTTCGTCCCTGAAGATTGGCTTCAGGGACTTCTCTCAAAGGACAAACCCATTGGGTAGGTGCTGAAAACTTCAACCTCAAAACACAAGTTGTTGATGCGCGAAAAAGACAACGAGGATTAAACTATGCAATTAGGGCTGATAGATACTGGAGGCAAGCGGACAGGTATTGATAGACGAGATTTCTCATACACAAACTATCTCCCGAATAGAAGGGTCGAAGAAGATCGCAGACGCAGCGTCGACCGTAGAAGCGGTTTAGAGAGAAGAAACGATTCAGATCGAAGAAACGCCAAAACCATTTTTAAAAAAATACAAAGGCCGGAAAACGATTTGAGAGAAAGGACGCATCGCAGAAGCGGTCTGAATCGTAGAGCAACCTTTACCAGAGCGTTGGCAACTTGACATTTCATTTCTTTTAAGGATGTCAGCGTGTTGCGAAATGAAATAATTTGGACACAACAGGCAGCCAACTTCAAACTTCAAACTTTTAAAACTTCAGCTTATACGGGCTAGTGTCCAGATAAAAATACGTCATCGTATTTATGAATTAGAACACTTAGTTTTCTGATCCTACGAATAGGCTCATTTGCTCCGGGGAATGTGCCGCTGTTTTGTCAGAGGTTCTGGCTCGTTCCCTTGCTCGAGCAGATTTGCCGGGAGGAGGCGCTGTTTTTTCTGAGATGCTCGGACGGCGCGCTGTTTTTTCCGAAATACTTGGATGAGCCTTGCCGATGTTCATGATCGCACGATTAATAATTTGAACGAAAGGCTCTCCGGAACGCTCCTTTTCCAGCTTTAAAACCTTTTGAGTTTCCGGTGTAATCATAATCTGAATCTGTTTGTTGCCCTCTGAAAGCTTCCTTTTACGCCAGCGTTCCCGACGCTCCCTGTCTGTTTTTCGTCGTTGTTCTAAAGTTGCCACAATATTCCCTTGTCGTTTAGCTTAAACGTTTATGATGGGCGTTTGACTTCAACGATCCGGGTGCTTTATATCATCTTGTTTTTAGCGGGTCAATGCCAAAATATAACGTCCTTGCATCAAAACGAAACAGCCGATTACCGTGCTGTTAATGCACTTTTATGACATCTTGCTTTATGCTTGGCGACATATGCTTTGAAAGACCATTAAAACAAATGGTTGTGAATCATAAGTCCATATCCGACTTTAAGGGTGGATACCCATGGGCTTATGCCCGAACACACACTAGTTTACTTTGAGCACTGACCCAATACGTTTTATTTGTAATCCATAATGCCATCCGCATCACCTTCAGAAGGTGTCACCCAAGTTTCGCACCCTTTTGCTCGACCCAAGACCTGATGTCGTTTGGGAAGGTTTTAATTAAATGAATTTCTATGCGCTCTACTGAACCATGCCTTTTAAGCACGATTCTAGCGCTGAACCACCTTTGGCTCGAAATCTTCTTTCTGCAATGCTTTGGCGATTTCTGAAGCCGCCGCTTCGCTGGGAAATGCTCCTTCCAACAATCTGATTTTGTTAGGAGATATTCTATCCGGGAGCCTGTAGACCAAATATCCTTTTGATCGAAGATTCGCCTCCAGCTCTTTCAGCTCTTTATCACTTGAGAAAATCCCAATCTGAACGGCAAAGGGCATCTTAACCACAAAGGCATGAAGATAGTCCTGCTTTTTCATTTCAAAAGCAGCCCTTTGTGCCGCTTCGAAGGTCCGATAAAAGCCGACAAATACACGATACCAATCCCCTTTTTCAGGAATGTGGGCATAGGAAATGAATCCAGAATACCCTTTCTTTCTGGATCTCAGTGCAGCCTGAATAGATTCTTCCCTGTTCGCATAAGAACTGACTTGAATCACATAGGGAAAAAAATCTTGAGGTCCCGGCGGTGCTCCATGCCCGTTTGCGTACGGGGTCCTCACTTCACCCTTATTACCTTCAGCGGTTTTTGGGACCTGTTCGCCAGGCTGGATATCACCACCATCCACCCGACTCCGATGCATCCGGACATCCACTTCTTTCATTTTTATGAGTTCTGCCTGGGCTTGTGTCAGATCCGCTTCCAATTGACTCAATCGCTGGGTGACCGTCACCAAATCGCTGGACTGTTTCTGAGCCACCGCCTGGAGGTTCTCCTTTTCTGCAGCAAAAGCGGAAAGTATGGATTCCAAGACATTAATGTGCTCCAGCATGGCGACGTATAATGCCGCGCTTTCTTTATCTTCAGGAGATAGCGGCAGTCCAAGATAGACTTTGAGCCAATACAGTGCTGCGTTGTAATCGATTTTTGAGTTGGCCGGATGAATGTTTAACAATGCCGCCTTCCAAACTGCAGTTTTATAATAGTTCGTGGAGGGATAACGCTCTGCCACAATCGAATATTCCTGGGCGGCTTGGTGATATTCTGAGGCGTCTTCCAGAGCAACCGCACGATCCATGTGATTCCGTGCTTGTAATTCAGATTCGGAACCGCGGAATTGGGAAAAACAGCCGGCCACAAGAAAGCATAAGATTACGACGATGACATGATGCCATTTCATGAACAAGCCCTCACTCCTGTATCGGCACTTGGATTGCCGGGCCTTGGAATTCCTCTGGCGCGGCCGGCAGTTCAACCGTGAAGGTCGACCCAGCGTCAACGGCACTTTCGGCATAAACCTTGCCGCCGTGGCCTTCTGTAAATGCCTTGACAAGGGCCAAACCCACTCCGATACCCCCACTCTTTATTCTACCGATATTGCTGGCTTGATAAAACCTTGTAAACACTTTGGGGAGTTCCTCTGGCGCGATGCCGATTCCCGAATCCTGAATCTTAATCTGAGCACCGATGGTGCAGGGGCCGACCTTCACCCTGACGTTTCCATCGTTTCGCGTGTATTTTATTGCGTTGCTGAGAAGGTTGCTCACAACGATAGAAATTTTCTTCGTATCCACCATGACCTTAGGCGCAGCACGGGTGGCCAACTCTACAGTGATTTTCTTGCTTGCAGCAATAATCCTTGCATCTTCAACCAGAGGTTCAACAATCCGGGAGAGGTCCGTCCATTCCATGTGGTATTTCATCATGCCGGAGTCGATCTTCGCAAGATCAAGATACTGCTTGCTGAAGACCGTCAATTTATTAATTCCCCTGCGTATCGTGTCGAGCATCTGCAACTGTTCAGCATCCATTTGGGCGGAACATCGATCTTTCAGGATGTCGTGTGCAGAAAGTATCACCTGGAGAGGAGATTGAAGTTCGTGGGAAATCTGCTGCATCATATGCGTTCTAAGTTCGTTTATATTCTTGATTTTGACGCTCATGTCATTGACTGCATCGACAAGCAAGGCGATTTCATCATTAGAAGAGACCCTGACCGGCTCGTATTTACCTTGTGCAATCTGCTCAGTCCCTCGTATCAACTCGTCGATAGGCTTAGTGATTGTTCGGGCAATAAGGAAGGCCGCTGAGACAGCCGTCAGCAGCGTCAAGACTATCAACAACAGAGCGACTTTGGCGGAATGGCTGGTCGTTGTTTTCATTCTAGACATGGCATTCTCAATCGAGACCTGATTGATGTTGATCAGATGATCAAGGGATTTGTACAGGATTTTCAGGCTTTCCGACCTTCGGTTGTCACGTACCGGATTGTAGCCCGTCTCTTGGCTGTCTTTCTCGCTTTGCATGCCGGCGACAAACGATTCATGGGCCTGAAACATGTTTCTGATAATGGAACGTTCTGTCTTATCCGATGATACATTAAGCAGCGAATTCAAGAGTTGATCAAATTGCCGGCTCGTTGCAACGAACAAAGAAAAATAGGTCTCATCACGGGAGATAATATATTTCTGGGCATCTTCATTTAGATCATGCAGGACGGCTTGCAGTTGCTTGGCAAGGTCCACGACCTGGACATTCGAGGTAAGGGTCACCTTAGCTGCATTGGAAACAGCATTCAACTTGAACAGGATATACGTGCTGGCGATGATCATTATGATGATAATGACACCGAAACCGAGCATCATCTTTTTATAAATAGTCAGCTTCACAATTATTGATCCCCAAAGAATCTGTTTTCATAAGGGCGGAAAAAGCCAAACCCTTTCGTAAAAAGCGCTGGATTAGAATTCGCCTTTTGAAATTAAATAAAGCAAAAAGATTGAATTGTGCAATGCTTTCAACCCAACCGGATAATATCCGGAAACCGACTATAACCTTTCAAGATTACTATACAGATATCAAAAACAAACCAGACCGTCAACCTGGGAGATTTACAAAATTTTAACAGATTTTCTAAATTTTGGGCATCGATCGCGGCTGCACCCTGGACTGTGCATTCCCTTATACCCTGTGTATTGCGTTAGGAGCCGTTTCAAAATCTTCCGATGAATGATTTTTGTGTCTTTTGCCGAAAAGCGCCCGACCGTTTGTCGCTGTTGATCTATCAGGGAATAATAATTCTTCCGAAACGTTTATTCCAAACGTTTATTTCAAGCGTCTGGGTGTTACTCCGGAATCCCCTTATATCAGATCGCTTATCATGGTCCATTCAGAAACAGCCAACTAAAAAATTCCAGGCATTAAGGCTCCATGCGGCCCTGTTTATGCACAAGCATAGCGCACTTGCCAATATTGTTGAATAAAATCTATTAAAACAGATGGTTGGATATCATAAAATCATATCGGACTTTAAGAATAGATCGGCGGAAAAACAGATGGATTCTCAGATTTTTGGGGCAAGCTTCGGGTTCTTTAGTAAGGAACTCGATCAATCGAGCAAGTGAATGAATTTATGATTGGCTTTGGGAAACGGATAGTGTTCGATCTCCCGGCGTGTAATCCATCGGAAATCGACCGGGCCGTTGAGTTTTACGTCACCGGAAACATATCTGCAGGAAAACACATCCATTAGGATTTTAAAGTGGGTGTAGGCATGCTTGACCTGTGCAATGTGCCCGGCAACCGCCACGCCCAGGTTCACTTCTTCTTTCATCTCTCTGACACAGGCGCTTTCGGGGGTTTCATGTTTTCTGACTTTGCCGCCGGGAAATTCCCATAATCCGCCCAGCAGCCCCTCGAATTTTCGGCGCGTGATCAGCATGTGGTTGTTTTTGTAAACCACGCCAACGACGATATGGTGAAGGGGCGTTTTTGGGGTCTTAATGCGCTTTGGGAATTTATCGGCGTTCCCGGCTTGATTGGCATGGCACAGGGAACAGACTGGACAACGATTGCATTCCGGTTTTCCGGGCTTACAAATTGTAGCGCCCAACTCCATCATGGCCTGATTGAAAATGCCGGGGTGACGATGATCAAGCAGACGTCCGGCAGCTTCCTTAAAGATTTTATAGGATGACGATTTGTTTATGGGATCCGCAATTTCATAAAGACGGGCCAGAACACGCTTGACGTTTCCATCCACAACAGCGTAAGGCTGATTGAAGGCAATGCTCAGAAGCGCGGCGGCGATGTAATCACCGACGCCGGGCAACGCCCGAACCAACGCCCAGTTTTCAGGGAGTTTCCCGGCGTATTGTTCGAGGAGGACCGTTGCCGCTCGGTGCATATTGCGGGCCCGGGCATAATACCCCAGACCTTCCCAGACCTTGAGGACCTTTTGCAAGTCCGCATCCGCCAGCCGTTTGACAGTCGGAAAGTGAAGCAGAAATTTTTGGTAATACGGCAGAACCGTTTGTATCTGAGTCTGCTGAAGCATCACTTCCGAAATCCATATCCGGTAAGGATCATCGGTTTCTCGCCATGGAAGCCGGCGGTGATGGCGACGGTACCACTCAAGAAGCCGCTTTCGAAACTGTTCGATTTGTTTGGGTGTCATAACGTTTGATGAAGTCAATAAAAACCTTGCACTTTACATTCCAGGAACAACCGATATCGCTTCCGCCAAAGTTGGGGACCTGACAAAATTCGAGATAACACGACCTGTTACGATAAACCCTGCAATTTCTCCCCAACAACTCCCGCCGGTTTGTTGCTCGATGAATCGAAAAATTAAATGCCTTTGGCCTTCATGGATACATTTACCATAGGCGGCCGGAGGTCTTACACGTGTTATGTGAATATACTTCAAAACGCACCAACGATCCAGGCAAAAAATAACACGATGATCCAGGCACAAGAAATAGCCCAAAGAAAATTCTTCCAATAATTTTCGAAATAACGTTTAGTGGACTGCTCTATCCATTTCCAATTTAACCAGACATGGAAGAACAGCAATGCCAGGAGAAAAAGGGCCAGAAACGAGGTTCCCCTTTATTTTTCACTTGAGGAATATTGTTTGAATATCACGCAATCTAAATGTTATGTGTTTTTTAACACCCAGACGAAACCCATTTATGGCATTAACCATTAAAAGAATCAAAACAGGAGGAGTTCGATGAAAAAAACATTCGTTTTCGTTGCTTTATTATCTGTATTGTCTCTGATGTTTGCCATGGATTCCTCGGCGGGTCCTGCCATGGATCGTATCATGAAGAAAGGAGAGTTGGTGGTTGGCACAAGCGGCGCACAGCCGCCGATGACAGCCACCACCAAAAAAGGAGAGATCATCGGACTGGATGCTGACATTTCGAGGGCAATGGCCGATGCAATGGGTGTTAAGGTAAAATTTGTTTCAATGCCATTTGCCAAGCTTCTTCCGGCCCTCGAAGCAGACCGGGTAGACATGGTCCTGTCGGGCATGACCATAACCCCGAAGCGCAATCAAAAGGTGGCTTTCGTGGGTCCGTATTATGTATCTGGAAAGGGAATCCTGGCCGTGGCCGAGAAGTATGCTGCCGTGCAACAGGCAAAGGGATTGGATACACCGGAGATTACTGTTACAGCTCTGAAGAATTCAACCAGTCAGAAATTTGCCGAGACGTTAATGTCCAAGGCAAAATTGATCCTTACCGATTCCTACGAAGAGGCAATTGATCTTCTTCTCAAAGGTCAGATCGATGTCATTGTAGCTGATTATTATTTTTGTGCACTGACGGCTTACCGCTACCAAGATAAGGGGCTGATAGTAGGGAAGTCGCCCCTCACCTTCGAACCACTGGGCATCGCCATGACCGAAGATACGCTGTTGATCAACTGGGTACAGAATTTTATGAACATTCTTCAAGGTAGTGGCAAATTAAAAGAGATGGGTGAGAAGTGGCTTAACGGCGGCTCATGGATTGATGAATTACCTTAAGCGGTGATTGGGATCAGATGTTTTGCAAAAATATAATAATCCATTTGCGGACTATGCGACATTTCCTGTTCCCCTAAATCGAAAATATAATTTTGGGAAAAAGAATATAACTTATTAGATTAAATATAAATTGTGATAGCAAATCTTCATTTTGTGTGAATTTTATCGGACCATGGCGGTACCCATTTGCCAAAATTTTTAGGTCCAATAATAATAGTTCGGCATAAAAATAGAATGAAAATGAATAACGATTACGTTCACGGATACAATCCAAGAGAAAACATACGATTACAGGACCAAGCTTCTACGCTGGTTGAATTGCTACACTCAGACACCTCATATTCGGAGGGGAGCCAAGTCCTTGAAGCTGGTTGTGGAGTTGGAGCTCAAACCATCACTCTTGCCAGGAATAGTCAAAAGGCTTACATTACTTCTATTGACATATCAGAAGCTTCTGTTGCTGAAGCAAAAAAGAGGGTAACGTCAGAAGGTTTTTCCAATGTTCGTTTTCAACAGGGAGATATCTTCAATTTACCCTTTAAGCCGCAATCGTTCGACCACATTTTTGTTTGTTTTGTTCTTGAACATTTGGCAAGACCGGTTGAGGCGCTGAATTGTTTAGAAAAGCTTCTCAAAGTTGGTGGTACAATAACTGTTATCGAAGGAGACCATGGATCGACTTATTTCCATCCTGACAGTGAAGCGGCGCACAAAGCGATTCAATGCCAAGTCGAACTGCAAAAAAGAGCCGATGGCAATGCCAATATAGGCAGAGAGCTATATCCCCTCTTAAAGGCAGTAGGTTTCAGCTCTATCTGCGTATCTCCACGAATGGTTTATGTTGATTCAAGCAAACCTCTTCTAGTCGAGGGCTTCACAAAGAACACATTCACAGCAATGATTGAAGGTGTACGCAAATCCTCTATTGAAGCTGGTTTAATTGACGGAAAAACCTTTGATGAGGGAATTAAGGCGTTGTACAGAACAACGGAAGAAGACGGGGTTTTTTGTTATACATTTTTCAAAGCAATGGCAACTAAATAATAGTCGCAGAACCAGCGGTTGAAGAAGGACTGGCAAATTGTTTGTAGCCCAAATACTGGTAAGGTATCTGCAAAATTCGCAGAATAAAAATTAGCCGCTATTTTTCAGTCTAATCGAAGTTTCTTGTTTCTCATCACTTCAGCCCTACTTTGCGTAGTGCGCTAATAATCTTAGGTGAGGCCCTCACTCCAAATTTCTCGAGAGAAAAATTGGGATTTAACCTAATCACTTCAGCGGCTTCAGCCCGAGCTTCCTCATCCCGTCCTGACCAACTATAAACCACAGCCATCATAATACGGGCTAATAGAGAATTGGGCTCCTGGTGAATCGCTTTTTCGCACCATGTTATTGCCTCATCATATCGTCCTGTCAAGGCGTAGGACAATCCTAAACTCCATAAGTACCTATTCGGCGGGATAGGATTAAGACGTATTGCTTTCTTATATTCCGGAATGGATTCCTCGAACCTGTCAGCAAAAGTAAGTACCTTACCCAGCATCAAATGGGCCACAGCTGAATTGGGATTAAGGGCCACAGCCTTCTCCGCTTCGGCAAGGGCCTTATCATGCTGCCTCGCCATTGAATATAGAAAGCCCAACCAGCCGTGTGCTTCAGCAAAAGTGTCATCCAAGAGAATAGCCTTTTGAAGCAGCTCCATAGCCTTGGCCAAAGACTGTTTAGGGGATTTAGTCGTGCCATGCCACACATCCGTATTGTGGGTTATAGATAGAACATAGTAAGCCGAGGCATACTCTGGGTCTAAGGCAATGGCTTCCTCTGCCAATTGTTTCGCCAAAGCATTACTCTCTATATTAGCCCGGTTCAAATACTCATTCGCCTGCAAGCACTTTAGATAGGCCTCAAGGTTATTTGTGCCTTTCGCAACCACTCGGGCTTGCTCGCCCTCGGTCAGCTTTACCTGCATGGCCGTGATGATTTTTTTTGTGATCTCGTCTTGAACGGCAAATATGTCGCTCAAATTTCGGTCATACTGTTCTGCCCATAAGTGATGCCCAGTAAGAGCATCAATCAACTGGGCTGTTATCCGTATTTTACCTCCGGCTTTTCTAACACTCCCCTCTATAACATACTTAACCCCCAGTTCTTCCGCCACTTGGTTAATATTCACCGGCGTTCCCTTATAAGCGAATGTGGAGTTTCGAGCAATCACAAAGAGCTTTGGAACTTTGCTAAGTGCAAAAATGATCTCGTCAGTTATCCCCTCGCTGAAATATTCCTGCTCAGGATCGCCGCTCAGATTGTTAAACGGCAGAACGGCAATGGAAGGCTTGTCAGGCAGTGGATATGCCATCTTTTTCACAGATGCAGGCGCTACTGACGGGCGTCGCATGTAAAACTGCCAGCTCCCCACAGCAACGGCCAACACAAGGACAACAACTACCCCGACAAGAATTGGCATTCGCCGCACTGGTGCAGGTTTTTCCTCTTCCAGCTTTCCTCTAACCGTCACCCTCGGCTCCATCAAAACCCGATAGGCAGCCACCGGCTTGGAAATGTTTTTTACCGTTTGATCGCCGATAAAATCATATCCATACGGCAGCTTACTTTCGATGTGAACAAAAGCTGTCTGGGAGATGCAAATACCACCCGGATCGGCCAAACCTTCCAGCCTGGCAGCGATGTTGACGCCGTCACCATATATCCGGTCACCTTCTTGAATGACATCTCCAAGGTTGATGCCGATACGAAACTGCATCTTCCTATTTTCGGGCAGTTCGGTATTTCGGGCACTGATCTCTTTTTGAACCGCCACAGCACATTGCACTGCATCGACCACACTGGCAAACTCAGCCAGCAAATTGTCGCCCGGAGAATCCACCACTTTTCCGGTGTGCTGTTGGATAAGGGTGGTCATCACCTCACGGTATACTGTTATTGTTCGGACAGTGGCTTCTTCATCTTCACCCATGAGACGGCTGTAACCTTCGACATCCGCACTGAGAATTGCAGTGAGCTTACGTTTAAAATCTTGTGCGATCATGAGAGCACCTTCCTAATGGTTTAGGGGCATAGGAATTGGTTGGTGGCTTAAAGAAAAGAGCTTGAACCCGGAGAATAAGTTTCGAAAGAAATCAGCTTTAAATCCGTGGGTGCAGGAGATTCAGGCCAACTAATATTGATTTATAATATCATAAGATATGAAGGGTCAACATTTTATCTAAATTACAGAAGTTTAAAACATTCAGATATCCGGCAAATTACCAGTGAGGCGAGTTTGATTGAAATTGAACAACGATTTTGTTCGGCATTGCGATTCCTGCTTTAAAGCTTGTCAACAAACTGCTCCGTGTGTGGTATCGATGGTGGTGCAAAATCATCAATCCGCAACCGATTGAAAAGTTTCGAAGGTCTTAGGTTCTATCTGACTCTTCGAGTAAGCGGCATAATCAGCAAATGGTGAAAATTCAGTTTTTCCTGCTTTTGATAACTTCCCACGCCGATACGGATTTCGGTTTGGTCGATGTCTGTTAAAAGGGTCCCCAGAATGCGGTCCCAGAGGGAAAATATGATGCCATAGTTGGAATCCCGCTCTTTTATGACCACTGAATGGTGAATCCGGTGCATGGACGGCGGAACAAAAAGAATCCAGAAAAATTTTTCGAACCATACGGGAATCTTGAGGGAACTGTGATGAAACTGGGTTGCCATAATGACCAGCGTCTCAAAAAGAAAAAGCCCGTATAAATCGACACCGAGGAATAAGATCAAAAAGATTGTAATGACTTTGGAAATTGCAAGCTCACCGATGTGAAAACGCGTTGCCGTGGAAACATCCATGTTCAAGTCGCAATGATGAACGCGGTGAAGGTCCCAGAAAAATGGAACCACATGGTTCAAAAGATGCCATATATACAACATGAAATCCAGGATGAGTATCGTAATCAGGATTTTTTGCCAGTAAGGCATTTCAATACTATTTAAAATTCCGAGTCGATTGACAGAAACATATTGACAGGCCTGTGTAATTGTGGCGGCGAATAACAGCGAGAGGATAATGTTGTTAAAACCTGTAAAGGCGAGGTTGATGATCCATCGTTTTAATTTTGATACCGTAACATGACGGTAGGGCGCCAAAAGCTCCCAGATCAAAAATATCAGCAAGCCGCCCATAAACAAAAACATCCGTATGGTTGACGGTTCGGTCTTGAGCATCATTTCACCCTCATAAAAAAATCTTGGTCTTATGTTTCATTTTCAGCAGAATCTTTAAAAAGGCTCTATTGAAAAAAGTTATTTGTATCGAGATAATAATATGTATAAAATCCAAAAAGGTTTTGTCAAATTTCATCGACCAAAATAAACAGTTAATGTCATAAAGTTGCCAAGTAAACCCGAAATTCTCAGTGGGCATAGAAGCAGAAGGAATGTATCTTGTATTTTTACCTATAGATTCCTACCATTATATCTTGGAAATTCGAGTTGATCTATTTTTTCCTTAAAACAACCCTCAAGTTTTCCATTTATTCAATCCTGAAACAGGTATTTTAAGCTATAAAATTTACGTTTGCTTTTTTATGGCTGAAGATGCAAACATTCATGGTTCTTGTATTCAAATCGATTCTACAGTAAAGGTGTCGATCGATGTAATAATTTATCCACAAATAATCTTGTTATGAAGCGAATGATCCATAACCGGAGATATTAATGCAAAACTCAGGATGTTATTCAGGAGCAATTATGAAACAATATACAACCGAACAGATTAATCAAGCGGTAAACGGTACACTTAACGGCAGCCCGACGATCATGATCACAGGTGTAGAACAAATATCCGAGGCAACGACAAACCAGCTAACGTTTATTGGGGAGAAGAAATACATAAAATTATGGGATCAATCACGTGCTTCTGCCGCAATCGTCAATGACAGCCTGGATGTCGAACCGGGACAGGGCCGGGCGCTTATACGTGTGGCCGATGCCGATCTTGCTTTGGCAGACGTCCTGCGACTGTTTGAGCCGGCACCTCCAAAATGCGGGTCTGGTATCCATTCAACCGCGGTGGTCGACTCCACAGCCGTAATCGGCGAAGGTACTGCCATCGGAGCCGGCTGTTATATTGGGCCCGGCGTTGTTATCGGTGCCGATACCAAGTTTTATCCCAATGTCACCGTGCTGGATGACACCCGCATCGGCAGTGAGACGATTATCTGGTCCGGCACGGTCATACGTGAACGTTGCCTAATTGGGAATCGCTGTATTATCCATCCGAACGTGACCATAGGTGCCGACGGCTTTGGTTATCGACCGTCACCGGATGGACAAGGCCTGGTCAAGATCCCCCAAATCGGTACGGTCAAGATTGGAAACGATGTTGAGATCGGGGCAGGAAGTTGTGTTGACCGGGGTAAGTTCAGTGCCACAACGATCGGCGACGGTACGAAAATAGACAACCTGGTTCAAATCGCCCATAATTGCAAACTGGGCCGATGCTGTGTGATGGCCGGCCAGTCCGGACTGGCCGGATCCGTAACGTTAGGTGATGGCGTCATGATGGGAGGGGGGGCCAGAGTTAATGATCATGTAACCATTGGCGACGGGGCGAAACTTGGCGGAAACGCCGGCGCCATAAGCGATGTGGCGCCAGGAAAAACGCTGCTCGGGTTTCCTGCGGACGACTATCGGCAAACGTTACGGCTATGGGCAGCACAAAAACAACTTCCTGATCTTATTAAACAGATGAAGAAAAAATAGTTGCCGGTTCCCAGATTTAATTAGGAGCAGTTTCTGCAAGGACTGGTTTGAGGCAGGAAAACTCTATATTTTGTGTTTTATCCTTTGTGTCGAAAATGCAAGATGTCCGCCTTTATTCTTGAAAAATTATAGCCATATTTTTTTTCGATTTGCTTTGAAATCTTTAATCCGACTTTTGAATATCTGCAAATCAAGACAAAAAACAAAAAGCCCGGCCGTTGGAGCCGGGCTAACTATTTGAAATGGCGGAGAGAGAGGGATTCGAACCCTCGGAGGAGTTTTCACCCCTCACTCGCTTAGCAGGCAATCCGAACAAAATCTAAATAGCTAATATATTAATATTATTAACAAAATAAAATCTCAAACCACCCAATATTACCTCAAAATATCGATAAATCCTTATAAAGTAGTACACAGTAGTACACCTTTTTTATCCGCTCTCATCAGACAGAACAATGGATGTCGATCACCTACCCCTTTAGTCCAAACCTCCTTGATCATCTCCAAGGAAGGGTGAAAATCCACCTTGATTTCTCACCCGACTGTCGCTCCCACAAAAATAAATTATAAAACAAATTTTGCATATAGTTTGGCTCCCCAATAGGGACAAATCAGGGAGCTGGGAAGAAAGGTTTATTATTTGTCCAGACTAATCTTGATTTGAAAGAATTGTAAGGTGGTTCAATACATCTCTTGAAAGTTCAATTTCAGGGGTATGATATCACAACCAATTGAACCGGCCTTAAATTTTCAGAGATATTGCAGTTATCAGAAGTTTGGCAACGGTGAAATCACCTGCTGTAAAGATGGAGACACTATTTTTTGAGATGAATTTTTGGGGGATGTTGAAAAATTAGCAAATAGTTTAGGGCATCCTCGCCTCTGTGTATTAGGAGTAAGTAATCTGAAGAATTCAAGATGATTAACAACCACTTTGGGCATATTTGGCTAATTTAGGAAGTAATTTCTCATTAATTTTATTTTTGTTT
>DATKWE010000195.1:0-16392 GCA_035529735.1 Desulfobacterales bacterium
TGATCAAGGCCGCACAAGGGTTTGCGGTGAGGCGTACGCCTGTACGCCGCAGCCGGAAACCCGCGGAGAACGCCGAGCAGGGCAAAAAGGGCCATTTATGGATGGACACTAATTAACTACAACTAATCAGGGGATGATCCTTAAAAAAAACCATTATGAATCTTCAAGCCCTACATATTTATTATATAAATGGACCCGAGGCAGAAAAGGTTCTATGAGAAAGGACAGCCGATGGTCATCGTCATGAACCATATGAATAATCGCTTTATCAGAGTACCCTTTTTCATAAAAATAAATATCCGCCCGGCCCGCAGATATTATGTGTTCATCCGGAAATTCAACATCCTGCAATTTTATGTCGCCCGGAAGTTTGTAGCCATCCATTTCCGCATTTTGAAGCTCTTCGTCTGACATGCCTTCATGCGTTATCCACAGTTTTTCGGAATCGATCCCCACGTGCAGCACATATTTTTTTTGCTCCCGGAACGCATTTTCTTTTAACGCCGGAATCTTATACAGAATCCAGCGCGAAACCTTTTTGGTGCTGTCTGTAAGAAAAACACTCTGAAACCTGGGAATTGCCAAAAAAAGCATAATGCTGATCAGGGCGACGACAACAACGAGTTCGATAAGCGTATAGCCTTTGATTCGTTCAAAGCCAAGCATAATGATTTATTGAAGTAAAGAATCCGGGCCCAGAGGACCCGGCTTTGGTTTCACCCCATAGGGGTGTGATTAACATCTCATTGCACGTGGTTGGAAGGCTGGAATAATTTACTGGCATAGCCAATTGTTTCTGCCCTGGCCCAGAGAACGCGGTTTTTCAAGATTAAATAAATGTGGGTGTAACACGGGGACAGGGAGGGCTCTGTTATGACTATTCAATCTCCCAGTTGTTAATATCCTTGTTTTTTTCTTCACCCCCCGAAACTCCGTCTGCGCCATATGAAATAATGTCATATTCGTTGCGAACTCCGGGCGAAAGATAGACAAATTCATTGCCCCATGGATCTCTCGGAACCTTGCCTTTTTCAAGATATCCGCCTTTACGCCAGTTCTTCGGCACCATCCCGGTCTCGGGCTGCTCGACAAGTGCCTGCAAGCCCTGCTCGGTATCCGGATACATGCCGCTATCGAGCTTATACAATTTAAGCGCCGTTTCCAGGCTCTCGATCTGCATATTGGCTTTGAGGCGTTTTGCCTCCTCAGGCCGTCCCATAATCTTGGGTATAATAAGCCCGGCAAGAATTCCGAGTATGACGATGACAACCATCAGTTCAATCAGTGTAAATCCACGACAGTCTGAATTTCTTAAAGAAAATTTACGGTTCATTCTTTTTCCATCCATAAATATTATTTTTTTAACCGAGCTTATCGGACAAGCTGGCTCATTTCAAATATCGGCAGACATATGGAAAGGACGATGAAACCCACAATAACGGCCATAATTAGAATCATAACAGGTTCCAGAAGTGATGTCATGGTCATTATGCTCGCTTCCACTTCATTTTCAAATACATCTGCAACTTTATTCAACATTTCCTCCAGTTTACCGCTTTGCTCTCCAACCTGAATCATCTGAATGGAAAGATCCGGAAATATTTTGCTTTCCGCCAAAGCAGACCCAAACCCCTTCCCTTTACCGACTTCTTTTGAGGCATCTTCGATGGCATCAGCGATCAGGGCATTGCCGACGATATTCTTTACAATCCCAAGGGCGGACAGCATGGAAACGCCATTTTCAAGAAGGGATCCGAGGGTACGTGAAAAACGCGCAACAGCCAGTTTTTTGGCCAAGACTCCGAGTCGCGGCAATAAAAGTTTTATTTTATCGAAAACGTATCCGCCTTTGACGGTTTTATTAATGTGCCGTAAAATTAATACGGCGCCGGCGATCCCGATCAAGATGATCCACCAGTACATTTTGAAAATATCACTTATTCTGATCAGAAAGAGCGTCGGGGCTGGAAGCGTTTGGTTCATATCTGAAAAAATGGATGTGATGTTGGGAACAATAAATGTCAGAAGAAAAAATAGAACCAGAACTCCGATAAGAGACATCAAAATAGGATAGGCCATGGCAGACTGGATGCGGCTTTTTAAGGCCTGCTGTTTTTCGGTAATATCCGCAAGCCGTTCCAAAACAATTTCAAGCGCTCCCGAAGTTTCACCCGCCGTCACCATATTGATATACAGCGGCGAAAAAGTCCCCGGAAACAAAGACAGGGATCGCGCAAAGCTGTTTCCCTCCACGATGGAGTCCTTGATCTTTGCCAGCATCTTTTTAAACGATTGAGATCTGGTTTGCGATGTCAAGGCGGCAATGGCCGGTACCAGCGGAAGGCCGGCCCCCAGCAATGTCGCCAGCTGTCTCGTCATCATTGAAACTTCTTGCGGTCTGACCCGGGTAAATGGGCGTAGCGCCGAAAAAGTCTTGGGGGCCTTTATTGCGGCCGTATCATGCACTTCTTCAATCGATACCGGGTAGGTTTTGGATGCCCGCAGTTTCTGGCGGGCGGTACGGGAACTATCGGCATCGATGATTCCCGAGATGGTCTTGCCTTTTATATCCAGGGCTGTATATTCATATACCGGCATTGCCAATAACCCCTAACCCGAATTGTGCGCACTATAATGAAAGTCATCGTTTGCTTTTCAGAAAACAAAATGATAATATTCCCATTTTCTAAGCTTTTCAAGTCATAAAATTACTTTGAGATTTTATACAAATTCATCACCAACAAAGCGGACTTAACAATTATGTATGAAATTCGTTTCCATGGTCGTGGGGGACAGGGAACCGTGGTCGCATCAATCCTGCTGGCAAAGGCTTTTTTTAACGCCGGTTATTATGTACAAACCTTTCCTCTTTTTGGTGTGGAAAGACGCGGAGCGCCGGTTGAAGCCTATCTCAGGCTGGACAAAGAAAAGATTCTGGTTCGGAGCAACATTTACGAACCCGATCATGTTGTCGTTCAAGATGCCAAACTGCTGGACCGCGTCGATGTCACAGCGGGGCTCAAAAAGGACGGCTCGATTCTGATCAATTTAAAAGATATCCCCGACACTATGGAGACTTTCTCAGGCTTTCGGTTTGCTTTTGTAGACGCCAATCAAATCGCCGTCAACAACGGTCTCGGAAGCCGCACCCAGCCGATTATCAACACGGCCATGATCGGCGCTTTCGCGAGGGTTATGGAGATGCCGCACCTGGATATGATTACAGGGGCCATTGAAAATGAAATTCATGTTAAAACAGACCAGAATGTGTCGGCAGCCCGCCAGGCCTATGACGCTGTGACGTTTTTTGGAATGTTGGAAAACAATTGTGGGAATCCATGACAACCGAACAAAATTTCGCAGAAAAAATACCATTATTCATATCACGATCGAATATTTCCACCGAATTAAACAAGACAGGATCATGGCGCTTTGTACGTCCAAAATACCATGAGAAGACGGCACCGTGCAGCGCGGCCTGTCCTGCCGGCGAGGACATTGCCCGGATCGAAATGCTGTCGAGCCAGGAGCGACACAGAGAAGCACTGGAGACCATTCTTCTTGAAAACCCCTTCCCTGCCATCTGCGGCCGGGTATGTTTTCACACGTGTGAAACGGCCTGTAACCGCTCCGGTCTTGATGAACCCATTGCCATACACGGTATAGAGCGATTCATTGGCGATACCGCCGTCAGGGACAACTTAACATTTTCCCTGGAAAGGCTTCCCGATAACGGGAAAAAAATATGCATTGTCGGTGCCGGTCCATCCGGCCTGGCCGCCGCCTATTTTTTAACACGCCTGGGGTATTCATGCGATGTTTTCGAGGCCGAGACCGAACCGGGCGGAATTCTAAGGTGGGGAATCCCAAGATATCGCTTGCCGGATGCTGTCGTAAATGCTGAAGTCCAGCGGATAAAAAATCTCGGAGTGAAGATAATCTGCAACACGCGGGCAACCCAAAACTTTCTTGAAGAAGCCAAAGACCGATACCACGCCTTTTTCATCGGATGCGGTCACGGCCGATCTTTGAAAATGAACATTCCCGGGGAAAATATGGCCTTGGACGGCCTCGATTTTCTCAACAGAATGCGCACGGAAAAAACCGAATCTTTAAATAATGGCACCGCAGCGGTTATCGGGGGCGGCAATACGGCCATCGATGTTGCGCGCTCCCTTGTCCGCCTCGGGGTGAAGGCGATACTGGTATACCGTCGACGAAAACAGGATATGCCGGCATTTCAATACGAGGTTGAAACGGCCGTAAAAGAAGGTGTTAAAATCATGGAACTGTTCTCCCCGTCAAGTATTGCACCAGACGGCGGCGAATATATTTTAACCCTACAACCGATGAAACGCAGCGGGATGGAAACAGACACGGGTAGAGCGCGTGTGGTTCCGGACGGTGAAACGACCCAAGAGCTTCGAGTCCGGAGGATTTTCACCGCCATCGGTGCAGAGCCCTCGGAGTCCTGGCAGCTTCCTTCGGAAGAAAATGCCGAAACCGTGTACCTCAGCCACTGTGCGTTTATGGCAAATAACCCGCCGTTTCTATTTGGCGGTGATCTGACCAATCCGACAAAGAGCGTTGCAGATGCCATCGCCTCAGGGAAACAGTCGGCCATGGCGCTGGATACCTTCTTTAAGAAAGGGTTGAATGCCATTACAGACCGTCTGAATTCCTGTCTCGTCGGTAACGGGCCTGCGCTCTCCATGGAGCGTTATATGGACGGAAAGCGATCCGCCAGAAATCCTGATATGGTATCGTATGAAGATATTAATATCGATTATTTTTCGCCGGCCCCTCGGATCAAAGCTGAATCGCTTTCTTTGAACAAGCAGATGAACCCTTTCGATGAAATCGAGACAACGTTCACCATCCGTCAGGTCATGGAAGAGACCCGGCGCTGTTTCAACTGCGGCATCTGCAATGCGTGTGACAATTGCCGAATATTCTGCCCGGAAATTGCCGTGGACCTCCAAGACGGTCAGCGGCAAATTAATCTCGATTATTGCAAAGGATGCGGAATTTGCGTCGTGGAATGTCCACGTAATGCCATGGCCTTGGAGGAGGAAGTATGAAGAAGGTTTTGGAGGGGAGTCATGCGGTATCCGAAGCTGTAAGGCTGGCAAAGGTGCAGGTGTTGTCCGCATATCCCATCACTCCCCAGACCCATATTGTCGAGGCGTTATCGGAATATTGCTCCGACGGGACCATGAACGCCCGCTTTCTATTGGTAGAAAGCGAGCATTCTGCCATGGCTGC
Source organism: Desulfobacterales bacterium (assembly GCA_035529735.1). GTDB lineage: Bacteria > Desulfobacterota > Desulfobacteria > Desulfobacterales > UBA11574 > JAAXQD01. Next base: position 5,266 of record DATKWE010000195.1, read on the forward strand.
CGTAATCGGTGCTTCAAGTGGCGGAGCCCGGACCTTCACGGCAACCTCTTCTCAGGGACTGGCGCTGATGCACGAACTCCTGCACTGGGCTTCAGCAGCCCGTCTGCCCATTATCATGGCTGAAGTCAACCGTGCCTTGGCTCCGGGATGGAACATATGGATGGACCAGACAGACAGTCTGGCCCAGCGGGATACCGGCTGGATTCAGCTCTATTGCGAGGATGGTCAGGATGTTTTTGACACAACGCTTCAGGCATATCGGCTCGCGGAAGCGATCAATCTGCCGGTGATGGTGGTCTTGGATGCTTTCTTCCTTTCCCACACCTTTGAGCCGGTCGATGTGCCGGATCAAGATTTGGTGGACCGATTTCTGCCGCCGTTTTCACCCCGAATCGAATTGAACACCGCTGATCCGTTTGCCATCGTTCAGATGGCGCCACCCAACGTCTATATGGAGATGCGACACAACATCCAGAAGGCCATGGAACAGGTGCCGGATATTTTCAGCAGAGTCGAACAGGAATTTGCAGCAATATTCGGTCGATCATACGGTCCAATGGAAAGGGTCCATTGCGACGATGCCCAGGTGATTATGGTGGTCACGGGAACTGCGGCAAGCACCTGTCGAAAGGTCATTTCCGATCTTCGCTCACAGGGAGAAAAGGTCGGAATGCTCAAGCTGAAGATGTTTCGGCCGTTTCCAACGGATTTGATCCGAGAAAACCTCGGATCGGTTCAAAAAGTCGCCGTGGTTGACAGAAATTTTTCATTCGGCGCCAGCGGCATCTTTGCCCAAGAAATCAGGGCCGCATTGTGCAACCAAAACGGACACCCTCCGGTGTTTGGTTATATTACGGGACTCGGTGGCCGCGATGTGACCCCTGAAATTCTTGCGGAAATCTACTGGAAAACAAAGAACAGCGCGCATCCGGAAAATGAAAGCGTATGGGTGGGCCTTAATGAGTGAACATTGACCATTGAAAATGCTTTGAATTATAATTTTATTGTAAATATTCGGGTATAGAAGACCAGGCTTTGTTTTATCCCCAAAGGGGATTTGCTTTGTTGAAAGTTCATTGAATGATTAAAATCACAAATATCAAATTGCAAATATCAAACAATTTCCAATGACCGAAATTCGAAAATCCAAACAACGTCTTGTCATGGAAGGTTTTGGTCATTGAATATTGGAATTTGTGATTTATTTGTAATTTGGTGCTTGGAGTTTGTTATTTTAGACACAACACTCCAAGGCAGAGCCATTATTTCTGACCCCCGATACTCGGGACAGGGAAGGACCAGGTTTTTCAAGACTAAATAAAAACAAAGGGTTTCTTAACGATGACTCAACTCAATATGCCGGATGCGGAATACATGTATTCCGGGCATGTGGGATGCCCTGGATGCGGCGCCACCATCGCCATGAAATTTGCATTGAAAGCTCTGGGTGAAAAAACCATCGTGGTGATCCCGGCCTGCTGTTGGGGTGTCATTGCAGGTGCTTATCCACAGTCATCCTTGAAAGTTCCAATTCTCCAGACAGCTTTTGCTACGGCCGGTGCAACGGCCAGCGGTTTGAAAGCGGCTCTCGATATGAAGGGAGATACCGAGACTACGGTCGTCGCCTGGGCCGGGGACGGCGGAACCTTCGACATCGGAATACAGGCCCTTAGCGGCGCTGTGGAGCGCAACGAAGATTTTATTTATGTATGTTATGACAATGAGGCCTATATGAATACCGGTGTTCAGCGCAGTTCAGCCACGCCTTTCGGCACCCGTACCACAACAACGCCGGGCAAGGGTTGGAAAAAAAGCCGCAAGAAAAACATGGTCGAAATCCTTGCAGCCCACCGGATTCCTTATGCGGCCACTGCCAACATCGCCTTCCCCGAAGACCTGATCCAAAAATTTGTTAAAGCCCGGCAGATGAAAGGCGGAACGAGATTCCTTCACGTTTTTGCCCCCTGCCCCACCGGCTGGAAAATTCCGTCTGAAATGTCCGTCAAAATCGCCCGGCTTGCGGTTCAATCGAATATATTTCCCCTGTATGAAGTTAAAGATGGTATCGACTATACACTCAACTACAAAGGGGATCGGCCGGTAACGGATTATTTAAAGGTCCAGGGCCGTTTTAAACATTTAAACGACAACGATGTTGAACAAATCCAGAGCATTGTAGACGAAGACTGGAAACTTTTACTGCGCAAGACGAACCCTAATCAGAGGGATTAGACCCTTTTTTGTACCGTATCAAATTTGACATCTTGTTCAACTTTTTGATAATGTTGCAATTATCATAAACAAACGTGCAATGATGAGGATCCCAAGGGGGCCGGCATAGATGTACGAAAACTTCTTTGGTTTCAAGGAAAGACCATTCAAACTTGTTCCGAATCCTGCCTATCTCTTTCTGAGTAAAAGCCACGAAGAAGTGCTCGCCCATCTGACCTATGCAGTCATTCAGGGTGATGGCTTTATGGAAATCACCGGGGAGGTTGGAACCGGCAAAACAACGCTCTGCCGGACATTTCTCGAAAATCTGGACCACAACACTAAATCTGCCTATATTTTTAATCCAAATCTGAATTCAGTACAGCTTCTCAAAACCATCAACGATGAATTCGGCATCAACTCCGATGCCGATAACACCAAAGATCTCATCGACACCTTGAATTCATTTCTCATCATGCAAAAAACCCAAGGGAAAAATACGATTCTCCTTATCGACGAGGCTCAGAATCTGACAAAAGAGGTTTTGGAACAACTGCGATTGCTCTCCAATCTGGAGACGGCGAAAGATAAGCTTTTACATATTATTCTCGTCGGACAACCGGAACTGAAAAAAACACTCAATTCCTTCGAACTCAGACAGCTGGGTCAGAGAATATCATTAAGCTGCCGGATCATCCCCCTGAACTACAAAGAAGTTATTGAGTACATCGAACATCGTATCAATATCGCATCCCAAAAACCGGGGGTCAAATTCACACGCGCCGCCTGTCGGTCTATTTATAAATATTCACGGGGAGTTCCCCGACTCATCAATATCGTCTGTGACCGGGCGCTGTTAACGGCATTCGGTCTTGATCAGCAGACGATCAAAGGAAAGACCATCAAAGCTTCCATCCGGGAGCTGACCGCCAGGGGTGAGCTTGAAAAAAACGGCCTTAAAAAACGAAAAAAAATTATTCTCTTTTTTTCCATATGTTGCCTAACCTTTTTGATGTTTATCATGTATCCCCCTCGATTCTTTAACGTGAATACAATTTATAATTCACCTGAAATAAAAAAACGCGACGTCGCTCGTTCCGATCGTTTAAAAACATCCGTTCCGGACGGCCCTGCCACCGATTCAGGAATCACCCGGGCGCCGGCGGTAAAGGCCTCGAAATCTGATCCTGAATCTATTGTGGAACCTGTTGTGAAACCGGGTTCGAAACCGGATGTAAAACCCGTTGTAAAAACGGTTGCGGAACCCGTTGTGAAACCGGATGTAAAACCAGTTGTGAAACCGAGTGCGGAACCCGTTGTGAAACCCGACATGGAATCTGTTGTGAAACCGGGTGGAAATTTGGGAAATTTTCTGGATAAAATGAACCGGTTCTCTTCAAGACATATGGCCATTAAGGCCGCATTGGATTTATGGAATACCGAACCTGAAATTAAACCGAACCTCGATGTGATCGATGATGATCATGACTTTTTTCGTATTGCTGCCGAGAAAAACGGCCTTTCGATACGCCGTATTGTAGGCAGCTTAAATGCGGTAAAAAAATTAAATCTTCCGGTTGTGTTAACATTTTATCCCTCGAATAAGGTTTCTCCCGTATATCTTACGTTAAGTAAAATAGATTACGGAAAAATTACACTCAGAGGCGGAAAAGAAGATACTTCACTGGATCTGACGCCGGCTCAATTAGAAGCCCATTGGTCAGGCGTAGCCTACATTCCTTGGAAGAATTTTCTCTCCCTGAAAGGCACCATTCCGTTAGATTCTCCAAATGAATCCATAATAACCCTCAAGATGCTTTTGCGGGATATCGGCTTTAAAGACGTTGAAATAAGTCCATCTTATGATGATAAAACCCAGCAGGCGGTAAAAAAAATCCAGAGAAAATATGGTTTGCATGTTGACGGCGCCGTCGGTTCTACAACCAAAATCGCCCTGTATAATGAAAAATATTTTTCACAATTACCGCATATTACAACCCTGAATGCACCTCCGCTAAAACATTGATTGGGGTATAATTCGCAACCGTTGGTGAAAGAGGTTTCAGGTGTCAGGTGTCAGGGTTAAGGGGGAAACGAGGTGACCAATAGCAATTATATGGACGTCGAGGATCTTGAGGTCTATAAAAAGTTGTGTCGATTACACATTGATATCTGTGACTTGAGGCACAAGTGGCCCCATGAAGAGAAATACGAGTTAGGAAGCCAGGCCAGGCGCTCCTCAAACAGAGTTCCGGCCCAACTCGCCGAGAAAAATGGTGATCGGCATATCCGCAACAAAATCGAAGGCGTGAACGCGCTAGGGGTGAATCAGCTGAGACCCTTCACCATCTGTTCATGCTTCCTGACACCCGAAACCTGACACCTGAAACCAAATAGCCATGGCAATCTTAGCAAACAACAGTCTTGGTTTACACCCCATTGATTGTTATGATTTCTTTCAACACTAAAAGGGTTCCTAAAAATTGAGTTCAATATTAAAGGCATTAAAAAAGCTTGAAAACGAATTCCCTGAAAAAAGTGAAGCTCGTTTCTGGCAACAAACAAAACCTAAGGGAATGTCGTCCCATAAAGGCGTCTCCGGTGGTCTTCGCCTTAAGAAAAATTTTTTCCTGATTCTTGCTTCGCTGGTCATCGCTTTCAGCATAGGGCTCGCCTTAAATTTGAAACCATGGCACAGAAAGCCGACGGTGGTTTCAAAAATCCAAACGCCGCCCGCTAAAGTTTTAAGCGTTCCTGAAAAAGAGGTTTCCGAAAAGGGTCCGGTCCGAAAAAGTTCAACCCTTGAAACGGATATCAAAGATAGTAAACCGATTAAGGGACCAACGAAGAAAACATCCGAATTTTATGACGCCATTGGAGCAAACGGTCTGTCGTCCGTTGAAAAAACAGAAACCAAACCCTTAACACCTTTGAGTCTTTCTAAAGAGAAAACGTCCCGATCAGAACGAATTCAACAAGAAGCGGTCAACGATAAACCTGGAGAAAAATATGGACAACAGACAAAGGCCGAGGGGTCCGCATCCATACCCGTTAAGCAAGCCGGCGAGTCAAAGCTTGAACTTCAGGCAATTGCCTGGTCCAGTGATCCAAAAAGCCGCCTTGCTGTTATTAACGGTCGTGTTGTTCGGGAAGGAGAATCTATTGACAGGGTCAATATAATGCATATAGGTAAGGACGAGGTCATTTTCAAGAAAGGGATGGAAGAGTGGAAGCAACTGTTCGGATTTTAAAAGTTCCCGGCACAGAATTTAATCGCACTTGAAACTCTTCTAAAATCGGCTTGTTTCAAAGGGCCAAACTGCCGGGTCACCTTAGAACCATAACAGAACACAAAATAAGGGAGAACTTGATGAGCAACGAAGAATTTTTCTTTACATCTGAATCTGTCACCGAAGGCCATCCTGACAAGGTTGCGGACGCCATATCAGATTCCATTCTCGATTCGATTATGGAGAAAGATAAAGAATGCAGAGTCGCGTGTGAAACCTTGGTAACAACCGGTCTGGCCTTCATTGCCGGTGAGATTACAACCACCTGTTACGTCGATATGCCGGAGATTGTGAGGAATACCATTCGTGAAATCGGATATCATTCATCCCAAATGGGATTCGACTGGCAGACCTGCTCGGTCATCACAAGTATTGATCATCAATCGCCGGATATCGCTCAGGGCGTCAACGTCGGCGAAGGGCTTTTCAAAGATCAGGGTGCCGGAGATCAAGGCCTGATGTTCGGGTTTGCCACCGATGAAACACCGGAACTTATGCCCATGCCGATTATGTATGCCCATAAACTGTGCCAACGCCTATCCACGGTTCGTAAAAACGGTGCCCTTGATTTTCTGAGACCGGACGGAAAATCCCAGGTAACCATCGAATACGAAAACGGAACCCCTAAACGCGTGGATACCATCGTCATCGCCGCCCAGCATAAACCGGATATTTCCCACGAAGAGCTAAAAGAAGCGATCATTGAAGAGGTTATCAAAAAAGTGATCCCGAAAAAATACATCGACGGTGATACGCGATATTTTGTAAATGCCACCGGCAAGTTTGTTGTCGGCGGCCCTATGGGAGACTGCGGCATGACAGGGCGCAAGATCATCGTCGACACATACGGGGGTCAAGGAAGCCATGGCGGCGGATGCTTCTCCGGGAAAGATCCTTCAAAGGTCGACCGCAGCGCGTCTTATATGGCCAGACATATCGCAAAAAATATTGTCGCCGCCGGTCTTGCAAAAAAATGTGAATTACAGCTTGCCTATTCCATCGGTGTTGCGCAGCCAGTCTCCGTAATGCTGGATCTTATGGGAACCGGTGTGATACCCAAGCGCCGGGTTAAAGAAATAATCCTGGATGTATTTGATTTAAGGCCGGGTGCAATTATTGAATACCTGGACCTTTTACGTCCCATCTATAAAAAAACTTCGGCATACGGTCACTTTGGAAGAAATGGACCTGAATTTTCCTGGGAAAAAACCAATATGGTTGACGTCTTAAAGGAAAAAGCAGGAATTTAGGGAAGGAGATATACAGTCAATGGACTACGATGTTAAGGAAATAAAACTCGCAAAGGAAGGCTTGCTCCGGATCGAATGGGCCAATCAAAGCATGCCGGTACTCAACAACATTAGAAAAAGATTTGCAAAGGAAACGCCGTTAAAAGGCATTCGCTTAGCCGCCTGCCTTCATGTCACCACCGAAACCGCTTCACTGATGCAAACACTAAAGGCAGGGGGCGCCAAAATTGCGCTCTGTGCCTCCAACCCACTGAGCACACAGGATGATGTGGCGGCTTCACTGGTTAAACATGACAAAATTTCTGTTTTTGCCATCAAAGGTGAAGACAACAAAACATATTACAAGCACATCAACGCTGCCCTTGATATTAAACCCCAATACACAATGGATGACGGTGCAGATCTGGTTTCCATCATTCACTCCGAGCGCACCGAGCTTATCAAGAATGTTCGGGGCGGCACTGAAGAAACAACCACCGGCATAATTCGGCTTAGAAGTATGGCCGCAAACGGTGTTTTACAGTACCCCATCATAGCGGTAAATGACGCTCAAACCAAACATTTATTTGATAACCGTTACGGTACCGGTCAGAGCACCATAGACGGAATCATTCGAGCCACGAACCGTCTCGTTGCAGGATCTAATTTTGTTGTTTGCGGATATGGATGGTGCGGCAAGGGACTCGCACTCAGAGCAAAAGGAATGGGCGCCAACGTTATTATCACCGAGATCGATCCCACCGCGGCTCTCGAAGCGGTCATGGACGGTTTCAGAGTGATGCCCATCCGCCAGGCAGCAAGGATCGGCGATTTTTTCTGTACGGTGACCGGAAATATCAATGTAATACGCAAGGAACATTTCAAGATCATGAAAGACGGTGCCATGGTGGCCAACTCCGGTCATTTCAACGTGGAACTCGATCTTACCGGCCTTGAATCTATAACAAAATCACGAAAAAAAATTCGATCCTTCGTTGAAGAGCATGTTCTTGAAAATGGTAACCGCGTCAATATTCTGGGGGAAGGCAGGCTGATCAATCTTGCATCTGCCGAGGGTCATCCGTCCAGCGTGATGGATATGAGTTTCGCCAACCAGGCATTGAGTATCGAATATATGGTGAAAAGCAAAAAGAAGTTTGAAAACGATGTCTATCCCGTACCCGAAAAGATAGACAACGCCATTGCCAGAGAAAAACTTTCTTCCATGAACGTCAAGATAGACACCCTTACGGCCGAACAGAAAAAATACCTGGCATCATGGAGTATGGGAACATAGGCGTTTGACGATTGAAGATTTTTGGTTGTCCATTGCAGAATAAAAAAAAGCCGGCTCTTTCTGGGCCGGCTTTTAATTTTTTATCCAACATTCCAGATTTTTCTGAAAATTCAGCACCATCAATGTCTACTTGTTGAGCTGTTCCTTCAAGAGGTTAATTGCTTTTTTCATGTACATGGATGAAGTCTCATCCTCACCCTTTACACCGTATACCAGGCTGAGGCCTACATACGCCGGTGGATAATTCGCGTCGAGTTCCTTGGCACGGCTGAACTCACGAAATGCGTCATCAATTTTACCTGCTTTTAACAATATGTTGCCATTGTTAACATGGTTTGCAGGGGTATCGAGCCATGTATTCTCCTCTATGGGCATTGTGCCGCATGCGAATAGAACAAACAGGCAAAAGGCAGCCAATAAAAAATATCGTTTTTGAAAATTCATAATCCCTCCTTTTCAGCCTGGATTTCTCTCAAGCCCGAGGTGAAGAACATTAGCAGCCGTTTCAAAACACATTTTTTATATGCTTTTATGGTCTTTAGTTTAGCGTATCGTAAAAAATCGACAAAATAAATATTTATTAATTTATTTTTCTCCCTGATTTTTTTCATTAGAAAGACTCTAAAATCACCCACCGGAAGACTTTAAAACGGCTTCTTGTCAATTACCACTTCTGTTAAAACAGGGTATGAATTTTCAAGCAAGTAAAACGTTTTTATATTCTTCAACCAAAGTTAAGGCTTCTTTTTCCGTCTCGATCCGCTTGATCGATTCACGAAACCTGCTGCTGTAGGACAGCCCCTTGACAAACCACCCCAAATGACTGCGCATCATCCGGCAGGCCCGTTTTTCTCCAAAGCACTCAATGGAACTCTTCAGATATTTCGTCATGACTTCAAAACGTTCGGCAACGACCGGAGCACCCATTTCAGCACCGTTGCTCAAAGACATCACCTGAGAAAATATCCAAGGGTTCCCGATGGCCGCCCTTCCAATCATGACGCCATCGCAAGCGGTTTCGTTTTTCATTCTCAATGCATCTTCCGGTGTTACAATATCCCCATTTCCAATCACCGGAATGGATACCTTGTTTTTTATTTTGGCAATCAGAGACCAGTCAGCTTTGCCCCCGAACCCCTGGGTGGCCATGCGAGGATGCACGGTAATGGCGTCCACGCCGCTGGTATCTGCTATCGCAGCGATATTAAAGGCCTGATCACCGGATTTTTCCCATCCGGCCCTCATTTTAATGGTTAGCGGAATTTTTATATTGTCCCTGACCGCAAGGAGAATCTTTTCAACCTTCCGGGGTGCTTTCATCAAGGCCGAACCTGAACCGGTTTTGAGCACCTTTTTTACCGAACAACCGAGATTGATGTCCAGGATGTCCGCACCCGAAGCTTCGACCATGGCCGCAGCTTCAGCCATGATAAACGGATCTGAACCAAATATCTGGACAGACAGCGGCTTCTCTTCGGGACGGCTTTGGAGCAATTCTTCCGTTTTGACGGATCGATACGCCAGCCCATTGGAACTGACCATTTCTGAACAGACCAGTGCACACCCCGCCGATTTTGCCAGGAGTCGGAACGGCAAATTGGTAATACCTGCAAGTGGCGCTAAAATTGTAAAATTATCAAGTTGAACGGACCCGATTTTCATGATTTGAAACGCTTCGTTTTTTATCGGTGCCAATCAGCGAAATCTCGAGAAGTTGGATTGGCATAGCAGAACAGACAGTTATGGTAACACGGATGCAATGGGTAGGACCCGATGTCCACCGAGACCCTGCACCCGCATCCATGGTTTACTCTCTGACCCGTATCTTTACTTAAACTAAGGCTTCCGCCAAAGATCTCAACAAGAAAATCACTGGGGATGCACGAACTTTTATTGATGTTCGAATCCAAAGGCAACGCATCCATCACCTCTTTTTCGCAGCAGGTGTATAGATCAAGATTTTTTTCAGCGAGCGCTTTTTCCATCTTTAGAAGAATTTCTATTTTTTTCCCCGGCGCAGGATCGACAAACGAAAACCCTGGAATAGACGATGTACGTTTTTGTATCTTGGCGTAGTGATCCATGAAACTGGTGATACATCTTGTAACGCCGCATCGGGATGCCCAAGTGGAAATCCTTGAAAAATCATTAAAATTGTCCTCGACGACGTTTTGTCCGGTTTTAAAGAAGCAGATTGGATCGAATCTCCAGTTGACCGTTTTTGGATCGAACATTTGGCAAAGGTCTCGAAGCTGCTGGAGCCGCTGACTCAAAGACGGGACACGCGGTTCGAGCAGAGAAGATTTAGAGTTAATGGTAAAGTTAAAAAAAAGATTGTATCCCATTTTCAAAAGCTTGCGGCCCACATCCCTTTGGATGAAAGGACCGAAATTTTTTGACCAAAACACAATGGTATGCACCGTGTCGGGTGTGGCCGGCACGGTAGATACCTTCCGGTTATATGGATTGACAACCTCAAACACACCCTTTTGAATCTGTGCCATGAACCAATCCAAGTAAAAGGCCGGAATATCGGTACGCCTGGAGGCTGAAATGACGATTTTATTGGATACTCCCATAAGCCGGAACCATTTTCACACCTAATTTGATCGTTTCAAGTTGTGACAATCTTGTTTGGATTAATATCTACCAAATCAATAATGGTGTTAAATGCTTTCTAACTATATAACATCCTAAAGATATTATTTTTATATACACTGGCGCAATTTGAAACGATCAATTTAGGTCACGATCATTTTTTCTTAAGATCAGCCAATGATATCACTTTTGAATCACCGGGCCTTTCAGGGCCTTTTTTTTGTTTCTCAGACCGTCGGGGTTCATGGGGGCAAACCACCGGTTCCAGACGTACCTTTTTCCCTTCCATGGTAAATTCCTGACCATCGATATAAATATCGCGCAAAATCCAGGTAACCACCTGAAGGGGCACCTGCAGCAGAAGAAGTTTTACATGATACCAGTCTTTTTTGACGTCCGGAGAGATGTCTTCAATTCTCGCGAATGATATCGGCTGGTCCTCAAAGTATACGAGAACAACGTCGTTTTCTTTTGCCATGTTTTTCGTCCCTCAAGCAAATAG
>DATKWE010000196.1:0-15762 GCA_035529735.1 Desulfobacterales bacterium
CAAGGAGGAAGCCAAGCCCGAAGAACCGGAAAAGGCTGCTGAGCCGGATAAGGATACAGAAGAGTTTCAGCTGCCGGAAATAAATTTTCCAACCTTTATTTTTTCTTTAAACTCTTCTGCGCTGATGCACCTGGGCGTGATAGAAGATCCGGGCACCGGTAAAACGGTTAAAAACCTCTCCATCGCAAAACAAACCATAGATATTCTGGGTATGCTGAAAGAAAAAACCCAAGGGAATTTAACAGAAGATGAAGCGAATATGCTTAAACATATACTGTATGATCTGAGGATGATCTATGTGAAAGAGAAGGGTTGATCCGGGCATTTCATGAAAATTCTTTCTCCTGCCAAAATAAACCTTTTTCTACAGATTACCGGGAAAAGGCCCGACGGCTACCATGATCTCTTCTCGCTGATGTGTTGTATCGGACTTTACGACACGGTATCACTGGACATCGGCGTTGAAGGGACGGCGGTTTCGTGCGATCATCCCCATGTCCCGGAAGATGAAACAAACCTTGCTTTTGCTGCGGCCGATCTTTTTTATAAAAATTTGAAGAAAAATGAAGGGGTAAAAATTTCTATACAAAAACAGATACCGGTGGCAGCGGGTCTCGGCGGGGGAAGCAGCAATGCCGCGGCTGTTTTTTTAGGATTAAATCGATATTACGGTGATCCCTTTTCCACGGACGAACTGATGTCCATGGGACTTTCAATCGGAGCGGACGTCCCTTTTTTTATTTTCCGAAAACCGGCAACAGCATCGGGAATCGGTGAAAAACTGAAAGTTTACCCAGGGCTTGAAAAGCTAAAGATATTGCTGATTTTTCCAGGGTTTACTGTTTCAACAGCAGCGGTTTATAAAAATCTGAATTTAAGATTGACAAAATGTAAAAAAAAACTTAAAGCTTCTCTTTTGGATCAACGAAGTTTTGATCCAGGATGCCATTTATGCAATGATCTTGAGGCAGTCGTGGCATCAAAATACCCTGTTATAAATACTGTTAAGACGGCTCTTTTAGACCATGGGGCACTGGGAGCTTTAATGTCGGGTAGCGGGCCGACCGTGTTCGGTCTTTTTTCTGATTCAGATAAAGCCTCAACGGCAAAACACGCCCTCGCTCGTTCCAATGATACGTGGCAGCTGTATCTTGCAGATATGATAACGCAGGATGATGGATACAGCATATCAGACACATAAAACCACTCGGCTATTGGCAAAGGGATGTGTATCTTGATCGATTATCAACATTTTCGCTTCTGGGGCGTCGTCAAGCGGTAAGACACAGGACTTTGGTTCCTGCATTCGGAGGTTCGAATCCTCCCGCCCCAGCCAAATAACGTCAATTTTGAAATGATACGGTGAACAGGGAGGCAGCCTTCCTTGCATGCAGCGGAATATACAGGATGTTAATTTAAATGGATGATTTTATAATATTTTCAGGAAATTCAAACCCGGCCCTGTCTAAAAAAGTATGCAGTTACCTCAATGTTACTCTGGGCGGAGAAAAGGTAAAACGGTTCAGTGACGGTGAGATCCAGATAGAAATCGATGAAAACGTAAGATCAAAAGATGTTTTTGTAATTCAGTCAACCTGTTCTCCGGTCAACGAAAATCTAGTTGAATTGCTTCTGATGCTGGATGCATTAAAGCGTGCCTCAGCCGCCAGGATAACAGCGGTAATTCCATATTACGGATATGCACGCCAAGACAAGAAGGTTGCGCCGCGCGTTCCCATCAGCGCCAAACTGGTGGCTGACATGCTGACCATTGCCGGTGCTTCCAGAGTCATCACACTGGATCTCCATGCCGGGCAAATTCAGGGCTTTTTCGATATCCCCGTGGACAATCTTTTTGCCGCTCCGGTTCTTATCGATTATATCCGGAACAATTTTAATAATGATCTTGTGATCGTTTCTCCGGATGCGGGGGGTGTGGAAAGGGCTAGGGCCTTTGCAAAACGCCTCAATGCCGGTCTCGCCATCATCGATAAGCGGAGAGAAGCGCCCAACGAAGCCAAGGCCATGGCCGTGGTCGGTGATGTTGCCGGAAAAGTAGTGGTTATTCTGGACGATATGGTCGATACCGCCGGTACGCTGGTGGAAGCTGCAGGTGCCATCATGAAAAATGGCGCCAGAGAGGTCTATGCTGTTTGTGCACATCCTGTTCTATCGGGGCCTTCAATCGAAAGGATTGAAAATTCACCGCTGAAAGCCTTGGTTGTGACAGACACCATCCCGTTAAGAAATAATGCCATATCCTGTAAAAAAATAAAGGTTCTTTCGATTTCCGCGCTGATCGGCGAGGCGATTGTCCGAAGCTTCAGAGGAGATTCGGTGACATCTCTGTTTGTATAAAAGTGTATTAAGGAGGATAAATATATTTTGGAATTAATAGAACTAAAAACGAATATCAGAACTACGGTGGGCAACGGTCCTGCACGACGCCTCAGACAGACAGGACAGATTCCTGCTGTGCTTTACGGCCCGAAAACAGAATCCGTTCTTCTTTCGGTAAATAAAAATGACCTTGATCTGGTTTTGAAAAAAGGAAGGAGCGGTCAGATCATTTTGAACCTGGTCATTCAAAATAATGGTGAAACCTACACCCGACCCGCCATGATAAAGGAACTCCAAGTCCATCCGGTTTCACGGAATTATTTGCATATCGATTTCTATGAAATCGACATGGATCGCAAGATTACCGTTGGAGTTCAGGTTGTAATCACAGGCACGTCCGTGGGCGTTGAACGTGGCGGCATTCTACAGATTATAAGACGTGAGCTTGAAGTGAAATGCCTGCCGTTTGAGGTTCCGGAATCCATCGAGATCGATGTTACCGATCTGGATATGGGAGATTCCGTCCATGTGAAAGATATTTCCCTGGACGGTGAAGTCGAATTTTTAGGTGAATCCAATCTTACGGTGGTAACCATACTCATGCCGAAGATTGAAGAAGAACCGGAAGCGGAAGAGGAGGCCGAAGAGGAAGACGCTGAAAAAGAAGATGGAGAAACACCCGAAGCTGCTAGGGAAGAATAGTTTTTACAGGTATTGTTGATGCCGCAAAAACGATTACGCTTGGTGGTCGGTCTGGGGAATCCGGGTGAAGCCTATGCAGAAACCCGCCACAATGCCGGTTTCCTGGCGGTGGATAAAGTTTCGGACGCTTTCTCTATTGCTTTTGCACAACGAAAGTTTGATAACCGAATCGGCATCGGATCGGTCAATGGTGTAAAGATTGTTCTGGCTAAACCGATGGTCTTTATGAACAGAAGCGGGCCTCAGGTTCATAAAATTGCAGGATATTTTAGGATATTATGTGAGGACATGTTGGTTGTTCATGACGACATCGACCTTGCTTTTGGAAAATTAAAAATAAAAGAGAAAGGAGGGGATGGGGGACACAGAGGTATAAGATCGTTAATCGATGCCTTTGGCGGAGGTGATTTTGTACGTCTTCGTATCGGCGTCGGGCGACCTGAAGACGGAATCGGTGCTGCTGATTATGTTCTAGGAAAATTTAATTTAGAAGAAAGAAAAAATTTAGACCGGATTATCACAGCAGCAAAGGACGCCGTAGTTACAACCCTTTGTAAAGGTACAAAGGAGGGGATGAACAGATTCAACGACAAAAGAATCTCAATTTTAAGCTAAAGTATCTCAGATGGAGGGAAAATGGAATCTGTATTGAACAATTTACCGTTGTTTTGCACGCTGGTCGGCGCTTTGGGAGTAATTTTTGCGATTTTGCTGGCCGGAGTTGTCAAAAAAGCGCCTGCCGGAAATGAAAAGATGCAGGAGATCGCCGGCGCTATTAAAGAGGGCGCGATTGCATATTTGAACCGCCAGCTCAAAAGTATGGGTATTGCCGGTGCCGTTATTTTTATTATCATTTTTGTCACTCTAGGGGCAAAAACCGCCATTGGATTTCTGATCGGTGCAACGGCATCATTTATTGCAGGGTATATCGGTATGCGGGTGTCGGTAATCGCCAATGTCAGAACAGCAGAGGCTGCAAGAAAAGGGCTTGCGGCCGGACTTTCTATGGCCTTTAAAGGTGGTGCTGTTACCGGTATGATAGTGGCCGGTCTGGCACTAACAGCCGTAGCCGGGTTTTATACCGCAACCCATGACATTATGGCCCTGGTAGCCCTTGGTTTTGGCGGCAGCCTGATTTCGATTTTCGCACGGCTGGGCGGCGGGATCTTCACAAAGGGCGCCGATGTCGGCGCAGACCTGGTCGGTAAGCTCGAGGCGGGTATCCCTGAAGACGACCCCAGAAACCCGGCGACGATTGCCGATAATGTTGGAGACAATGTGGGTGACTGTGCGGGTATGGCCGCCGACCTTTTTGAGACCTATGCAGTTACGGCGGTTGCCGCCATGCTGATCGGTCATCTTCTTTTCCCGAAAAACCCCATGGCAGCAGAATTCCCTCTGGTGCTCGGTGCTATCTCAATCATCGCTTCAATGATCGCCATTTTCTTCGTGAGACTCGGAAAGAGCGAATATATCATGGGTGCATTGTACAAGGGGATGTTCGGCGCTGCCATCATAGCGGCTATCGCGTTCTATTATGCCACCCAAAAGTTTATGGGCGGGTTGGGCGATATTTCCGTCATGAATATTTACTATTGCACACTTATCGGGCTTATTCTTACCGTTGTCATTGTTATCATAACCGAATACTATACAGGCATTTATTCTCCGGTTAAACAGATTGCACAGGCATCTACCACCGGTCACGGCACAAATATCATTGCCGGTCTTGGTGTGAGCATGCAGGCCACGGCTGCTCCGGTTCTTGCTATCTGCCTGGCGATTTATATGGCGTTTCACTTTGCCGGTCTTTACGGAATTGCCATGGCAGCCATGTCCATGCTTTCCATGACCGGAATGGTGATTGCCATTGATGCTTACGGGCCGATTACCGACAATGCCGGTGGAATTGCCGAGATGGCGGACATGGATGAGAGCGTCCGGGCCGTGACCGATCCGCTGGATGCCGTAGGAAATACCACCAAAGCCGTGACCAAAGGGTATGCCATCGGTTCTGCCGGTCTGGCGGCTCTGGTTCTGTTTGCATGCTATGTACAGGAATTTGCCCTGCAGGCCAAAGAGGGTGTTCCTGCCTTGAGATTCGACCTGTCCGATGTAAACGTGATCATCGGTCTTTTTATCGGCGGGCTTTTGCCGTACCTGTTTGCTTCTATCGCCATGAAAGCGGTGGGAAATGCCGGTGGGGCAGTGGTTGAAGAAGTTCGTCGCCAGTTCCGCGAAATTCCGGGCATCATGGAAGGAACCGCAAAACCGGACTACGGCGCATGTGTGGATATTGTCACCAAGTTTGCTTTGAAAGAAATGATCGTTCCCGCACTTCTGCCGGTTGTGGCGCCCCTTGTCGTCGGACTCTTGCTGGGCAAGGTGGCTCTGGGCGGACTTTTGATCGGAAGTATCGTTACCGGTGTTTTTCTTGCTATTTCCATGACCACCGGTGGTGCAGCCTGGGACAATGCCAAGAAATACATCGAAGACGGCCACTTGGGCGGAAAAGGAAGCGATGCTCACAGAGCGGCGGTTACCGGTGACACGGTTGGCGATCCTTACAAGGATACCGCAGGTCCTGCCATTAACCCGATGATCAAGATACTGAACGTTGTTGCACTGCTCATGGTACCTTTCTTGATGTAATGCAACATTCATAAAAACAGATACAATTTAAAAGGATCGGCGCAGCCATGCGCCGGTCCTTTTTTATTGTATTGCTGGTTGATTGTTTATGGATTGTATGGTATACATTTAAAAGATTTTTGGGGCGCATAGCGTAAATTCCGATTTGTCCGGGAAGATTGATTCCAGGTTTTTAAAAAAAGTAAGCCGGTGTTAAAATGAATAAGAAAAATGTTAAAGATAAAACAGAACCCCCCAAACAAGACGTGCGGGAATTCAAAGTCGGGGATCTTGCCGTCTATCCTGCTCATGGTGTTGGGAGAATCAACTCCATCGAGTCCCGGATCATTAACGGCGAAGAACATGATTTTTATATGATGAAAATCCTCGAAAATGAAATGACCATCATGATACCCACATGGAATGTTGAACAGGTCGGGCTTCGGGATGTCATCGACAAGAAAGATATCCCCAACGTATACGAAGTCATGGAAAAACGGGAGGTGTCGACCGGTGAGACCCAGACCTGGAACCGGAGATATCGGGAATATATGGACAAGATCAAAACCGGTTCACTGTATGATGTGGCTGAAGTGTACAGGGATCTTTCCCTGCTGAAATTAACAAAGGATTTATCCTTTGGCGAACGCAAACTTTACGATACCGCCCAAAACCTGCTGGTCATGGAACTTTCGACCGTCAGAAATACCAGCGAAGAGACGATTATAACCGAGATGGAGTTGCTTTTTCCCCCTAAAAAATCTGAAGATACAGATGATTCCGGCGAATAACCCACCTTCTTAAAATATGCACCATCGGAACTCCTTTACCATACGTGTGGATGCAACCGATTCAGGCAAACGCCTCGATCTTTTGGTTGCATCCCGGATTGTGGATTGTTCTCGTTCTTTTGTCGCAACCCTGATTCGCGACGGAAAGATTCGGATTCAGGGGGTGGCAAAGAAGCCCGGTTATCGAGTTAAAGCGGGGGAGGAAGTCCGCGGACACATTCCTTTTCCGGAGCATGTTCTCTTTAAACCCGAACCGATTCCCATCGATATCCTTCACGAGGATGATGACATCATCGTTGTTAACAAGCAGCCGGGACTTGTGGTGCACCCGGCACCGGGCCACTACAGCGGAACGTTGGTGAACGCCCTTTTGTATCATTGCCCCATGCTCGAAGGGATCGGCGGGAAGCTGCGGCCGGGGATTGTACATCGGCTCGACAAAGATACGTCCGGTGTGCTTGTGGTGGCCAAAAATTCCGGAGCACATCATCGTTTGTCCGATCAGTTTAAGCGTCGAACCATCAAGAAAAAATATTTGGCCCTGGTTCATGGTAAAATGAAGGCGGATTCAGGCACAATTTCACTGCCTATCGGCAGGCATCCTGTCGATAGAAAAAAAATGTCCACCCACAGCAAAAAAAGTCGAAATGCTGAAACAACATGGAAAGTAAAAGAACGTTTTATTCTGGCCACTCTGATTGATATTGATCTGAAAACCGGGCGAACGCATCAGATCAGAGTTCACTGTGCTGCCATCAACCATCCGGTCATGGGTGATCCGGTTTACGGCGGCCGCAGGCAAAGGATAAAGATAGAAATAAGCAAGGATCACCCCCTATCCGTCCCAAGGCAGATGCTGCATGCCCGGCGACTCGAACTCACCCATCCTTCGACACATACAATTCTTTGTTTTGAAGCACCGATTCCTTCTGATATGCTGGATACGATAACAGCCTTACGTTCAACAGGTTAGAAGCCGTTTCAAAACCTCCCGGTCTGTTTTTAAAATCCTAAGTGATCTTTAAAAGATTCAAGTGCATCACGCAGCATGCGGCGAATGAAGCTCTCTCTTTCGCTGTGGGGGAGCTGTGCGTAGGCGGGATAATCCGGGTGGGACCCTGCGAGTTCGGGAAAGGTGCCTTTGCATCCTGACTTGACGGTATCGAAACTCTGAACCATCTCCACAAGGCCGTATTTTTCACACGGAAGGTTGATGAGCCATTTCAATCGGCGCATGATTTCAAACCGCACCTGGTCGGCTAAAAATAGGTGGATGTCAACCACCGTTATTTGTTCTCTATTGGGAAGATAATTGAACTTTATGGCCGGCCCGAGGTCCAGAATTCCCATGATCAGTTCATAAAAGGCAACAGAGCTGGTTTCACCGGGCTGGGCCAGAAAATGGAGGGCGGTGTCTGAAAGATCCGAAAGCTTGATGTTGATATGGTATGATTCGCCAAAGCGTTTCTCCCAGGATCCGAAAGCTCTTTGCTCAATGGCTTTGGCTCGATAGGCTTGAATATCGACGACGTTTGTCATTTCGGATAATATTCCGGTGCTGGAATGCGGGCAACCGTGTCCGGTGGAACAAAAGCAAATCCGGACAAGGAAAAAACAGGATATGCTTTATGCAACGTCTTTGTTATAGCAGATCAGACAGCACTCCAGACATCGGCTCGATTCATACAGCGCCTCATCTTCACTGATCACGAGGTCTGCTTCTACAAAGGATTTGATCCGTTCACCCACAGGAAGCTCCGGCATTTTCGTTCTGGGCAGCTGGGTAATTCCCGAAACCGATTCGAAAATCGATACCGGTATATTATTCCTAAACAATGTTTTAGACGGGGGTGTTATGTCTTCGCCGGCCAGGTAAAAGTGGATCGATCGGGCGGCGCGTCGTCCGGCACCGATGGCTGAGACAACGAGATCTGCACCGGTTGCGGCGTCTCCGCCGGAAAAAATATAGGGAATGCTGGACTGAAGGGCGATCTCATCTTCAGAGTCGATGGTATTCCAGCGGGTCAGTTTCAGATCTTCATTGAGCCGTTTGCTTTCATCCTTGAAAAAGACATCCGGTCCCTGTCCGATGGCCGTGATCAGCATGTCGGTATCGATGACGGTTTCCGATCCTTCGATGGGTACCGGACGGCGCCTGCCGCTGGCATCCGGCTCGCCCAGCTCCATTTTCAGATATTCGAGTCCGATGACCTCGCCCGCTTCATCCCCGAGAACCCGTGTGGGGGCAGCCAGAAACGTAAATTTTATGCCTTCATGTTCCGCAGCAACGATTTCAACTTCGTTGGCCGGCATTTCTTTGCGGGTCCGCCGATAGACGATGGTGACCTCGTCCGCTCCCAGACGAACCAGGGTGCGAACACAGTCGATGGCCGTGTTACCGCCGCCGATGACCACACACTTTTTGCCGATAAACGGCCGTTTATCATGGGGTTTTTCCTGCTGCCATACGGCAAAATTGGTGAGAAAATTAATTCCGGTGTAACACCCTTGCAAATTTTCGCCGTCAACGCCGAGGGTGTAATCTTTCCATGCGCCGATGCCCAAGAAAACAGCATCATATCCGGATGCGATCAAGGAGCCGATATCGAAATCACGGCCCAGGGCTACGTTAGGTTTGTGTTCAATCCCCAGGTTCAAAATTCCGTCGGTTTCCCAGGCCAATACCTCCTTGGGGAGCCGATATTCAGGAATTCCGTATCGAATCATACCGCCAAGTTTGGGCATGGCATCGAAAATCGTAACATCATGCCCCAAACGGCGGAGAAAATAAGCACAGCTCAAACCGGCAGGACCGCCGCCGACAACGGCCACTTTTTTACCGGTGGACGGCGCAACGGAAATAGGAAGATGCTTTCCGGTCTTCATTTCATGGTCGGCCACAAAGCGTTTCAATTGGTTGATGGAGACCGGCTCGTCTTCGATACCTCTACGGCACTTGTCTTCACACGGGTGCGGACAGACTCGGCCGCAGGCCAACAGCAAGGGATTACGCTCCCGAATGGTATTGACCGCCCCTTCATAATCTCCGATTTTGGTCTGGTAAATGTATTTGGGTATATCGATTTCTGCCGGACAAGTCTGTTGGCAGGGGGCGATACGATCGTCATGCTGATTGAGATGGAGCAGTCTTTGAGACATGGTTTTGATTTCCATGATATCTTTGGGACAGACTTTCTCACATGCCCCACAGCCGACACATTTCATCTCGTTGACAACAGGATACCCATGTGCCCCAATTTTAATGGCATCAAAAGCACAGGCCTTGACACAATCCCCAAAACCCAGGCAGCCCACCGGACAGACCCGCTGGCCGCCGTGAAGGGTGGCAAGTGCCTGGCAACTTTTAATTCCCATATAAACATATTTTTCAGCCGCCCGGTCTCCGCCGGTACAGGTGTTGTAGGAAAGCAGAGATTCGGCTGTACCCGGATCGAGACCCATAACGCCGGCGATATTCGCAGTGGCTTCAGGTCCGGCCACGATACAGACGCTGGGTGGTGCTGCCCCGGCAACCACGGCAACCGCTGCAGCGGCACATCCGGCATATCCGCACCCCCCGCAATTGGCACCGGCCGTATATCCCTCTACAATGCCAACACGAGGGTCTTCATAGACATAAAAGATTTTGGACGCCGCGCTGAGAACAGCGCCGCAGGTGGCTCCCAGAGCCAACATAAACAAAACAGCTGATAATGATAACACAGTATCCTCCTAAGTTAATTCTAATGGCCGTTGCTATATCATTCCTTTGAAAGCGTAGAACGTTAGGGAGAGAATACCCGCAGTCACCAGGCCGATGGATGTATCCTGGAGCGGTTTCGGGACCCTCGCCAGAATGATGCGTTCACGGACACCTGCAAAAAGAATCAGGGCCAGGCCAAATCCTACGGCATAGGCAAAAGACTGAACCAGGGTTTTCATAAAGTTCAGCTCTTTATCGACGTTTAAGATACACGCACCGAATACTGCACAGTTGGTGGTAATCAACGGCAGAAAGATGCCCAGTCCGGCGTACAGTGCCGGGATGCTCTTTTTTAAAAACATTTCCACAAATTGGACCAAAGATGCAATCACCAAGATAAACGCGATGGTTCGCATGTATACCAGTTTATACGGTACCAGAAAAAATGCATAAAGAACCCAGGTGATAACTCCGGCCAACACCAGGACAAAGACGACGGCCATGGCCATGCCGACGGCGGTTTCCATCTTTTTGGATGTGCCGAGAAAGGGGCAGTTGCCCAAAAACTGGGCCAGCAAAATGTTGTTTACAAAAATGCCGCCGATGATAATTTCCATGTAGCCCATTGATCAACTCCTATTTGCTTCCCATAAGATTCATGAGACAGAGCATTAACCCGAGGCAGACAAAGGCCCCTGGTGCTTGAACCATGAACGTAAAGGGTTCAAAATTCGTGCCAAATACTTCTTGAATACCGATAACGGAAGTGGGCGTCGTCCAAATGGTTAAATTGTTGGCACCAAATAACTCACGTACAGAGCCGAGGGCCGCTAAAGAAAGGGTAAAACCGATACCGATACCCAGGCCGTCGGCGATTGAAGGCAGAAGATCGTTTTTGGATGCAAATGCCTCAGCCCGGCCCAGCACAATACAGTTTACCACGATCAGCGGTATGAATACGCCCAGTTTGAGAAACAAGGTATAGGCAAAGGCTTGCATGAGCAGTTCGGTGACCACGACAAAGGTCGCAATGATAATGATAAAACAGGCGATTCGAACTTTGGACGGAATGATATTCCTTAACGAAGCAATCAGGATGTTCGAAAATACCAGAACGAAGGTCGTGGCCAACCCCATGCCAATGCCGTTTTCTATGGTTGTGGTGACACCCAGTACCGGGCACAACCCCAGCACCAGCCGAAACGGCGCTATTTCTTCCCACAGACCTTTGGTAAATTCCTGTGTGAGTGTTTTGGCCATGTTGATCTCCCTATTTGTTAAATTCCTTTAACTTCTCGGAAAGCTGAGGTTTCAGCTTTTGATAAATGCTGCCGGTTTGGGTGGCAGCCGCACAAACCGCTCTGGATGTAATGGTCGCGCCGCTCATTGCGTTGACTTTACCGCCGTCATTGGTGACTTTAAACGTCTCTGCAATTGGCAGACCTTTAAATTGGGACACAAAAGCGGGATTGTCCTTTGCCGTGGCTCCCAGTCCGGGGGTTTCACTGTGGGTGGTCACCCCGGCGCCTACGATGGTGTCGTCTTCCATATTAACGGCGACCATCAGACCCACGTCACCGCCGTATCCCTTTCCCGAACTTTCAAGAACTACCGTGTTGGCCTTGCCGTCGAATTTTCCGACGAAAAATTTCCGTTCCATTTCGCCGTCTTTAAGGGTGAACCGATCGGCGATGGGATCATTGGACACGCCTTGGAGGATCTTTTTAATTGCAGGGCCCTTCACAAATTTCAGCTGCTGCACTTCGATCCGGGCAGCGGTCGCATTTCGAAGCCCCGAAAGCAAACCGCCCGAAAAGGCGCTTAAAACCGTCAGAACCACCACCATTATTAATAAATCTCGCATGTTACACAACCTTTCCCAGCGCTTTAGGTCTGATTTTGTCACAAATTGGATTGATGAGATTCATAAGCAGAATTGCAAACACCACACCATCGACATAGGCGCCGATATTCCGTATCAATACGGTCATTACGCCGGCCCCGGCACCGTAAATGAGCATGGGGATGAAATTGACCGGCGATGATGAATCTTCGGTTGCCAGAAAAAAGGCTCCGATAAGTGTATAGCCGGTTAAAAGGTGAAAAACAGGGCTTGCGTATTGGGATGGATCAGATATATGAAAAAACAGTGCCGTCACAAATACACCGGCTAAAAAAGAGACTGAAATTTCCCATCGGATAAACCCTCTGATAATCAGATATATTCCGCCCAGAATGAGGCCGAGCCCAAAGGTTGCTCCGATGCCGCCCGACTGCTGGCCCAATAAAAGATCTGCCGTGCTAAAGGCTTCGATGCCCGACGTTCCCAGATGTTTGGCGGCGGCCAGAGGATAGACCATGGCAAATCTGAGATCGTAGTTCATCAGGGCTTCATTGAAATCGAAAAAATCTTTCCAGGCCACCATGAGAATGGCGACCCCGATAAGAACGGGATTGAAGGGATTGCCGCCGATGCCGCCGTAGATATGCTTTCCAATAACCACTGCGACGAAAGTGCCGGTGATGACCATCCACCACGGAGATGTTGCCGGCAAAAGCATGGCAAATAAAAGGCCGATGAGCGCTGCATTGCCGTCTCCAATGCCGATGGTCCGCCGGGTCACTTTGTTGATCAACAGTTCCCATATAATTGCAAAGGAAATGGACAGTGAAACAACACCCAAGGCCGGCATGCCGTAGGTGAATATGCCAAATAAGGCAGCAGGCAATGCCGCAAGCATTATGTGATAACTTCGAACCGTTATGCTGCTCCCGTCGTGCCAGAATGGAGCGTGTGATACGATGAGTTTTTTCTGATTAAGCATTCGTTGCCTCCGCGGAAGTGGTCCGGCCGAGTTCATATTTCGCCAGCTTTATATAGTGAAACACCGGCATTTTTGATACACACACATAACTGCAAAGACCGCACTCTATACAGGAATACAGGTCATACTGGTCAGCGGCCTCCTCATATTTTCCGGCTTCAAGAAATCGTACAAGCATATTCACCGGAACGTTGGCCGGACAGGCCCGGACACATTCGCCACAGTTGATGCACGGATAGTCGGAAACAAAAGGAATATTATCTCTATCCTGAACGATAATGGCATCCGTATCCGCTAGAACCGGGAAGTCCTCGGAATAGAGTGTAGCGCCGGTCATGGGACCACCTAAGATTAAACGGTCCTTTTCATTTAAAGTGACCCCAAAAGCGTTTAAAATATCACGGACGGGTGTCCCGATCTTGGCCGATACCAGAGATTTAACGCCATCTTTATTAACAAAGGTAATTGTTTTGGTTGACGGTATGCGGCCCTCTTCAAAGGCTGTGCCGATGGATGCAACCGCTTCGGCGGTCAAAAAGCACACCCCCATGTCTTCACAACTTTGACCTGCAGGCAGTATCTGACCTAAAATACTTCGCATCATCATCGCAGGGAGGGTTGCAGGGTATTCAGAATCGACGGTGGTGACTTGGGCACCGCTGCCGATTGCATCTAACGTCAAGTTGTGGGGCACCGCGATGAGAATATTGTCGATGCCGGTAATCTTTTTAAGAATACGGACGCCGTTTTTTACGGCATCGATATTCGATTTAACAACATACTGGTTTGTGGCAACCAACAAATCGCGATCTATACCGTTGACAATGATAGTATTTATCGGCTTTTCAGGATCAGAAAATATTTCAAACGACGGCTTGCCGGGAACTCCGGACAGAAAATTATTGGCACTGTCGAGGGTCGGTTCTGCCGCCAAGGTTTTGAACTGATCATCGATCTCTTCATTGTCATCAACGTCGATGGACACGGACGTAAAGGTCTTGCCATAATCACCGCTCAATGTTTCAATGGATGAGATTTTTCCTGTAACGGTAGAAATTACATAGGCATCACTGTTTTCAGAAAAAGAAAGCTTTTGGCCGGTTTTGACCTTGTCGCCGATTTTAAACAAAATCGAATCTTTAAAACCATAAGTTTTGTCTAAAAAAAGTGATACTTTTTTAGATTCTTGAATGATGGTGGGTTCCGGCGTTCTCACGTCCAGAGCTTCGTATTTCAGCATGGGTTTTGTCAAACCGATAAAAGATCTTTTTATCATCGTTTAACCTTTTTTAGTGTTATAGGGATAACGGACATAAAAAAACCGTCGTTTGTGCTAAAAGACCGGCGGTTTACATGACATGACACCAACTGCATCGTTCTTCTTCCGGACCGGCTTCAACTTCCTGATGGCAACTTTCACACTGTGAATGGAATGCATCGGATTTTTTCAAGACTTCCGAATCTTCGAGATCTTCAGCTTCGTGGCAGTCAAGACAAGAGTCAGGGAAGGTTTTACCTTCTTCAAGAACTTTATGGCAATTACCGCACGCCACAAGCGCTTCTTCTAATTCTTCGGGTTCTTCAGGATGATGGTGACAGTCCTGGCAGGCGAGGCCGTACCCTGAATCTGATAAATGGGTTTTGTGATCGAATAAAACTTTTCCAGCAACCGTTTTGTACATTAACCTTACCGGTTCATCCGGTGTTTTGGCAGGAAAGGCTGCATAGCTTATAACCCCCACAAAGAAAAAAACAATAATGAGGCTGTAAGCAATCTGCAGTTCTCTTTTTGGAGTCATCTCGATACAATCCTTTCAATATTCGATGTCTTTATATTATAAAGGCGGGCATAAAAAACCAAAGGACACGCCTAACACAATGCAAAAAAGCTTTCAAGTCCTTTTTTGTATAAGTTGGAAAAAATTGGGCTTGCCGAGGGGCATCCAGGTTCGTTTTGAAGGGAATTGAACGGCAGCACGTTTTTGACAGCTGCCATAGAACCTCATTGCAATTTTAATTGTCTTAAGTCATGATAAAGACCCATTAAAAAGGATTTGCCGGGGGAAAAGATTAAAATGAAATTTTTCCCAAAGCGCTTGGCGATTCGGCGCGTAAAATTTGCAGTTGTTTGAGGGCGTTAGCCCGAGTTCTACAAATTTAGTGCCGCGAGTTTAGCGCTTTACAAAAGGCTCAAGCCCACGAATGGGAGGTTTTGAAACGGCTTCTATAAATTTCATCGGGAAACGTCATGCAAAGCAATTATCGTCAAGATATACTACCCTGGGGATCTGGTGCTGCATGGAATGCGGCCAACCGGAATCTCGATTTTCTCATACGACGGAACCGCGTGACGCTGGATCCTGCCCTAATTTTGGCTCAGAAGGTTCAGGCCCGGCTGGTGTCCGTTTTTGCGCTTCTGGACGATCTGTGTCGGGTGACCTGCCCCTGGTGTCCGGATCCCTGCTGCCTGGCCGCCAGGGTCTGGATCGATTTTAAGGACCTGTTGTTCCTTCATCTCGCAGGGCATCCGATTCCCCCTGAACAGCTCCTGTCGGATTTTAAGGAATCCTGCCGATATTGGAGCCCCAGAGGTTGTACGTTGCCCAGGCTATCCAGACCCTGGGTCTGCACCTGGCATCTGTGTCCAACCCAGAAGGTGAATCTTCGCCGGAAGGCACCGCCTGTACAGGAGAAATTCAGACATGCTGTTCAGCGAATAACGGCCGGTCGAAAGGCCATGGAAACTGAATTTATCCGGATTGTTTCATGA
>DATKWE010000197.1:0-10578 GCA_035529735.1 Desulfobacterales bacterium
TTCTGTTTGCGAATTGGAAACGCAGATATTATTAGCAGGAGATTTAGATTTAATTGAAAAAGGTGAATTGGGACCACTAAATAAAGACATCGCAGAAATCGAAAGAATGTTAAAGTCGCTGATAAAGTCTTTAGAAAACAAACCCTTGACCCCTTGAATCCTTGGACCCTCTTCTCCAACTAAATTGGAGAAGAACCTTAATTAATTTGGTTTTCGAGTGTAGTTTCAGGCAAAAGTAATAATCCAGCCTATAAAAACAAACATATCGAACCCATTGACGATCTATTGACTTTGAACCCCATATGAGACTTTGTGCTATGGTAGGATCGATCATTCGAAACATTGTACTTACATGCCTAATTATCATGGTTTTGACGGCAGCAGACGCTTGGAGCCAGCCGGATCACGAGATAGAACCTTCCCAATTCCCTTCCCTAATGACCAGCATCCGAACCAACGGTTCATTGGATTTCTGCGGAGAACCCGTT
The DNA here is from genome assembly GCA_035529735.1 of Desulfobacterales bacterium. Classification (GTDB taxonomy): domain Bacteria; phylum Desulfobacterota; class Desulfobacteria; order Desulfobacterales; family UBA11574; genus JAAXQD01. Next base: position 489 of record DATKWE010000197.1, read on the forward strand.
GTCCTGGAAGAACAGGAAATCCGGGAGCGTCTGGAAAAAGAGCTGCTGCTTACGTTGTGGGATCGTCCCCAGGTGATTCTCTGGATCAAGCGGTCTGCCCGCTATATGCCGCTGATTGAAGCACTGCTCAAAGAACAACACATGCCGGATGATCTCAAATATATCGCGATTGCCGAAAGCGCCTTGCGACCGCATGTCGGCTCACCCAAAAAGGCCATCGGGTTCTGGCAGTTTATGGCGGCAACCGGCCGCAAATATGGTTTGAAGATCGACTCGGAAAAAGATGAGCGCCGAAATATTTTCAAATCCACCCAAGCGGCCATTATGTATTTTAAAGATCTTTATGACCTGTTCGGATCTTGGACACTTGCAGCCGCCGCTTACAATATGGGTGAAGAAGGCTTGCAGGCAGAAATGCTTGCGCAAAAAACAAACAATTACTATCGCCTTTATCTCCCTTTGGAAACGCAACGATATGTTTTCCGGGTCATTTCAGCCAAAATCATCCTGGCAAATCCGGAAAAATACGGTTTTCAGTTTAAACAAGAAGATCTTTATCCGCCCTTAAGTTTCGAACGAATAACCATCGAATGTTTTCAAGAAATCCCCATTCTCATTGTCGCTCAGGCCGCAGATTCCCATTTCAAAAGAATAAAAGATTTAAACCCGGAAATCAGAGGTCATTTTCTGGCCGTCGGAACGCACACCATTCTGATTCCCGAGGGTTCGGCACAGGGTTTTCATGCCCGCTTTAAAGCGCTGGTCGACCAATGGCTGGCTGAAAGAAAAGAACGGATATATGTGGTTAAGGAGGGCGATAATCTGACAACCATTGCCGAACGCTTTAAGGTCCCCCTGCCGGTTTTGGTGATATGGAATCGGCTGGAGCAGAAGGAATATATCCACCCCGGCGACCGGTTGGTCATTTATCCGCCTGAAATTAAAACGGAAACTGATGTTCAGGAATGACGATAAACCATAGCGGGTAAAGTGCAGACCCTGGCATAAAATTATTATAAAATTTTCCAGTGGGTTATATGGATTATTCTGGTTCATCCGAAAACAAAAGCGTCGATTTCGAGAAACTATTGGTTTCGTTCGTTCTTGTCTTGACGCTTTTTTTTCTTGCAGGATGTGCCCGTACTCCCATGAAATCATCTTTGGAACCTGCTTTCCAGACCCCTTTGGCATCGATCCATTACACAATTCAGGCAGGTGCATTTTCAGATATGGAAAACGCACTACGGTTTACCGATAAATTGCGGCGCCAAGGATTAGATGCGTATCATTTTATCGATCCTTCGGGTCTTTATAAGGTTCGCTTCGGGAATTTCGCATCCAGAACCGATGCAAATAACCGGGCAAAAAAACTTCTTTCCCAAAGGATTATCAACGATTTCTATGTGGTCGCTTTCGAGAATTATTCAACGGCTGATTTGAGAAATAAAATCGTACGAACCGCCCACAGTTTCATCGGAATCCCCTACCGGTGGGGCGGAGCCTCCGCCGAGAAAGGGTTTGACTGCAGCGGGCTCACCCGGACGGTATACCGGCTGAACGGATTGGAACTTCCCAGATCGTCTCAAGGGCAGTGGAATGCAGGCGTGTCCGTAAGGCGAAGCCGACTGACAAAAGGAGATCTTGTATTCTTCCATACCGCCGGCATCGGGAAAATTTCCCACGTAGGGATCTATGATGGAAACGGAAAATTTATTCATGCGCCCGGAAAGGGAAAGGACGTAAAAAGGACGTCTCTTGACAACCGATATTTTAAAAAAAAGTACGCAGGCGCGAAGACTTACTTTTAACAGCAGCGTAATACACGTAACGACTTCTATATTTTGGCGCGCTTCACGGGGTTTTATTTAAAGCGCTTGAGCAAAGGTTTTCCCTGCCAGATAGGCTTCCTCAAGATATTCCGGGTGCTTTAGGACATCACCTTCAAAATCGAGTCCGCGATACAAAACCGAACGGAAAAGCTCCATATCCAACACATCGAAAAAATATTTGACCGTCAAAAGGGTTCCATCAAAAAGCTTTTTACCCTTGGTGGCACCGGCTGAAATAAAAAGGCCTTTTCGTTTGGGCTCCCATTGACCGAAAGGGACCTTGTCAATCCAATATTTTTTCACCCACAGCGACTGACAGCGATCCATTAAAATTTTCGTGTGAGCACTGACCGTATAAAAAAAGATGGGACTTGCAAGCATTAATCCTTTGGCGGATAGGATGTGGTCCACAACGTGATGGAAATCATCTTTAATGGCGCACCGACCGTCTTTTTTGCACGCGTATATTTCAAGACACGGCGATATTTTTAAATCCCTCAGGACGATTTCTTCGACTTGAGCATCGGAATCCCGTGCCCCCTGGACGGCGTGTCTCAAAAGTGTTGCCGTATTTCCATTCCGACGCGGGCTACCGTAAATCGCTACAATTTTCGGAGGTTCCATTTTGCTCCTTTATGCCATTCCCAGTATCCAAACGAAAACAGGCTCAGATTTCGATAACCAGACCGACGGGACAATGGTCTGATCCAAAAATATCATTGTCGATAAAAGCCTTTTTAACCCAACCTTTATCGATAATATCTTTTGTGACAAAAAAATAATCGATACGCCACCCGATGTCCCGCGCCCTTGCTTTGAATCGGTAGGTCCACCATGAATATTTTACAGTATCCGGATTAAAATATCTGTAGGTGTCGATGTAGCCGTTTTCAATAATCCCATCGAGCCAATCGCGCTCGATTCTCAAAAATCCGGATTTTTTTTCATTGGCTTTCGGATTCTTCAAATCGATTTCATTATGAGCGGTATTGTAATCTCCCGCAATGATAAGGCTTCGCCCCTGGTTTTTATACGCATCGGCATATTTAAAAAATTCTTCATAAAAATCGAGTTTGTACCGAAGCCGTTCTTCGCTCATTTGGCCGTTGGGAAAATAAACGTTAAAAAATACGAAATCGTCAAAATCCATCTCGATGATGCGTCCCTCGTTGTCGAATTTCGGCTCACCCATACCGTAATTAATTGTTTTGGGCTTGATCCGGGTATAGGTGCAGACCCCACTGTATCCTTTTTTTACCGTGGCATGAGACCAGAATGCATTATACCCTTCAATATCCTTCATCTCATCCGTAATTTGCGGCGCCTGAAGCTTTGTTTCCTGGATAGCAAATATATCGGCATCCATCTGTTGGTATGATTTAAAAAAATCCTTTTTAATGGCCGCTCGAATGCCGTTCACATTCCAAGAAATCAGTTTTATTTTCTTTTTTTTCGGCATGTCACACGCTCCCAAATCGGTGTATGTTCGGTGGCTATGGTATTTAGATCCGGGCAGTTTGTCAACCCATACCACCAAAGGGCAGGATATTCAGTGTGCCTTAGAAAGTGTTTGACAATCAACGGATGACACGATTATTATTCGGCGAATTGTTTGAGAATCTGAAAAGGAGGAAGCTGTAATGGAACAAGAGGACTTCGCATGCCCCATAACAAAAGGTGAGAAGATACTTGTCGCTGTTGATGGATCAGAGTATACGGATATCATTGTGGATCAGGCAATCAGTATGGGAAGGATATGCAACAGTGTTATCGTTGCGATCAGTGTTATTCCGTTTTTTCCGGAGTATGTATCATTTGCAGCTCAGTTAGAGGAAGAACTGTCTAAAAACACAAGGAAAATTCTTGAAAAAGTAAAGCGTAGGATTGAAAAAGAAAACATCAAATGCGAGACCGTTGTTCGTGTCGATGCACAGCCCCATGAACCTATTGTTCAAGAGGCAAAGGAAAGGAATGTCGATCTCATCGTAATGGGAACGCGTGGAATGACGGGGCTTAAGCGGGTTTTAATGGGCAGTGTGGCTCAAAAAGTCATCGGCCATGCACCCTGTCCCGTGATGGTCGTCCCTGTGTAAAAAACGGATCCAAACGTCACTGAAATACATACACACCCCAAGATAGCTGCCTCAGACCCAAAAGGCTGAATAGCGATGCCCTCAAAAGAAATAGCCTTCTCTTGCCCGGTTGCAGCAGGAAGGCTATTCGTATTTTTATCTTGTTTGAAACGGCTTCTGACCAAGAGGGGGGACTTCATGAAAAAAATCATAGTATTTCTCGGTGTACTGGCAATTATAATGATATCCGTACCGTCGTTAAAATGCATTGCTTTGGCAGAACAGGTTACCAGAATCAATAAAAATAAAGGGCACGTTTATATTGATGGTGGCAAAGATGCCGGATTCGTAATGGGGGCGACCGTATGCATCTACTCGTTTACAGGTGAAGAAATTACGTGTGGAAGGATTCAGCAAACAACAGTGTCCTATTCTGTGGTTAAGGTAAACAACAGAAAGGCCAAACAAATTCAGAATGGAATGGAAGCAATGCTCTCGGTCGAAACGCCGGATAAAGAAAAAACCATAGAGAAAAAAAACTGTGTGGATGATTCAGAGTGTGGCGAGGGTGGTTTTTGTGTTAATGGGAAATGTCGCTGATAAAAATTGTCACAAAGCCCGGGCAAACGCATTTGGAAATTTCACAGGGTAAATGCACATGTTGTCCGCTCAAGCGAGACTATCGGTGGGATCCCTGTCGATGGAACTCACAGAGTCCTTGCCTCTTTCCTTGACACTGAACATGGCTTCGTCTGCCAATGATAGCAGTTCTGACAGGCTGGTCGCGTCGTCTGGAAAACTAGAAACACCAAAGCTTGCTTGAAGTTTTACATGTGCGCCAATCTTTGACAAGTAGACGGTTTCCTTCATCCGTGATCGGATGCGCTCTGCCATATCAAAGGCCTGGAGTTTACTAAAACCCGGAAGTACCACCACGAACTCATCACCGCCGTAGGCCACGCCGTAGGCCGGTTCATGAAGGGTTGACCGGATTGTCGCAGCCAACTCCTGAAGGGCTTGGCTGGCGCTCAAGTGCCCATACGTGTCGACAACGTTCTTAAAGTCATCGATATCCATGAAAATCAGTGAAAAAGGCAGACCCGTGTCAGAGCATTCCGATATCAATTCTGATAGCGCCTTGTAAAGGTATCGGGTATTGTATAGGCCGGTTAAATTGTCGTGTATGGCCTGCCTCCGAAACTTTTCCTCGCTTTTTTTTAAGGCTTCCTCGGTTCGTTTGAGATGCTCCTCAACCTCCATCTCCTTCGTAACAATGGTAAGGCATCCCAGAGAGATATTGATGCCATCCCCTTCGTAGGATTCGATCGTTGCTTGATCTTTCAGCCAAAACGTTTTTTCTTTTTCAGAGACAATTTTGTATACTGCCTCCACCACGCCCTTTTTTTTAATCTCATCTCTCAAATCTGTTCTAAGGTCTCCTAATTCCTTTTTGCTGATGACTTCTTGCCGGATGCCCTGATCAAAATCCTTGTATTCGCGTCGGTCGATGATGCTCTTTCGGAAAGATTCGGGCAATTCTGAAACATCACATCCCAACAGCGCTGCAAAGCGTTTACTGGCGAACTCATACCAGACGATTTTTTCATTTTCATGCCATGCCGAAATATACGGAATCGCCGGACTCCCGCTTTGATCAAAGGCATGAAATCGGTGAATACAGTCTGCCACACGGCTTTTGAGTTCATCACTGTAATTCCCGTTTAAAATGAGCCCGCAATATTTGCTTTCCGGAATTTTGTAGCGCTTCAAATCATTCCCCATAAATACGCGTCCAAGATATCATCGACACAAGACTTGCATCCTTTTGTTTTGGCAATACCAAATAAAACGAATGCTAAAAATTTGATGGATAGAGAAGATTGAATGGTGTGCTATTTTCAACCCAGCCGCAAAATATGAATCCCCACGGCAACCGGTAAATATTACCATTCAGATATCAAAAACAGACCGGATGTTCAACACGTAAGATTTACAAAATTCCATAAAATTGAAAATTTTTCGACCTGCGGAATATATCTCTCTCCGTCAGGACTCAGGAATTTTCCTGCGAACGCGAGCATGGAATTTTATGCCGTTATTTCGGAAAAGTTGGGAATTTTATCGGGTATGCCACAGAACAGACGTGCGGGTGTGACGGTTGAGGTTGACTTTCTGCGGCTTATGGAATGCTTACACCACAGATCGCCCAGCGCCGGACGCTGGGCGATCTGTGGATCCAGCCTGAGGAAATCAAAGACGTGGTCGAGAACGCGTTGTGATGGTTCTGATTTTGCCGAATCGAGTATGGATCAGGGTACTTAAATTACCCATTAATCCTTTTTCTCAATTTCCCTGAACAATTGAATGTAACGACTTTTCTGGGTGCCAGCATCATCGCATCACCCGAAGCAGGATTTCTTCCCTTGCGTTCCCGCTTCTCTTTAATACAGAACTTGCCAAACCCGCTGATTAGAACATTTTCACCGGATGCAAGTGATTCTTTCATAATTTCAAGCATTGCTTCGACGGTTTCGATGGATTTTTTTCTTGAAAATCCGTTTCGCTGCCGGATTTCTTCGACAATCTGGGCTTTTGTCAGTGTCATGGGGATGTTCCTTATCTGAATGATGGGTTGTAATGGTTTTTATTTAATCCAATTGCCAGCATGAATGCTGTTTGTCAATAAATAATCCGGGTCAAAATGTAATTTATTTTATATTCTTGACATTTTAGAATTGCAAATTTACTGAAATGTACAAATAATGCTTTTTTTGAGCGGTCGAGATAGCCCCTTTTCAACCCCCACGCCGCAACAAAAAAATATTTTTGCATACCATCCGGAGGAATTTTATTTTGAGAATGCGCCATGAGGTTTGTGACCAAAGGCGCCGGAAGACAATAAAGACGTTCACGACAATAAATTATAGAATTTTTTCACACTGTCGCCCACAACGGTAAAATCACAAGACACGGTGTTTATGCCGGGCGGGAATACAAAGTCAACCTCAATTTCAAGCTCGAGTCTGCTCTGCAGGCAAAGGGTGTAGTGGCCTTGTTGTATGATGGTGGGGATGCCATCGACGGTTTCAAATTGGCCATAAACATCAGGGATGCCCTCAAACTCTTGCGCCGCAACAGGATCGCTCTCAAGGACTTTATCATAATATAGGAAGTAATTGACTTCGGCAAGAACTTGCCGACGGTCCTTGAGTTTTCCCCGGCCGGTGTCGTCAAATGCTATGTCGCATCTTGCAGATGTATCCATGGCAGCGACTATACCATAAGTTTTCTTTGCTGTCAGGAAGTTTTCACTGTATAGAGAACAAAGGGAACCGATGAATAGGTCCCTTTTGATGGTCGAAAAGGAAATATACTATGATAACAAATCATAGCGTTATATATTCTGATTCCAAAAGAATGGACGCCGTTCCCTCAGAAAGCGTAGACCTCATGGTCACGTCCCCGCCCTACCCGATGATTCAAATGTGGGATGAATTGTTCGCCCGACAAAACGCTCATGTCAGGAAGGCTCTGGAAAAAGAAAATGGGCCAGATGCCTTTGAATCGATGCATTCAATTTTAGACCCTATTTGGGCTGAGATTTATCGTGTTTTAAAATTTGGCGGATTTGCCTGTATCAACATCGGGGATGCAACAAGAACCATCCGGGGCAACTTCGTACTGTATCCAAATCACATGAGAATACTCAAGCAGCTTCTGGAACTTGGATTCACTGCCCTGCCTGACATTTTATGGCGGAAACAGACCAACGCCCCCAATAAATTCATGGGTTCCGGAATGCTACCGGCAGGCGCCTATGTGACGTTGGAGCATGAATATATTCTGATCGTCAGAAAAGGGCCGAAGCGTCCGTTCAAAGAAGAAAAAGACAAAAAGAACCGACGAGAAAGCGCCATCTTCTGGGAAGAAAGAAATGTTTTTTATTCAGATATATGGTTTGACATCAAAGGGGCTAAACAAGCGCTCACCAAGACGGATGCACGTTCAAGGAGTGCGGCCTACCCTTTTGAAATGGCCTATCGACTGATAAACATGTACTCCGCTAAAGGAGATGTGGTTCTCGACCCCTTCTTGGGTACGGGAACCACCACCTATGCCGCCATGGCATCCGGGAGAAACAGTATCGGATACGAAATGGATGCTGCATTCCGAGACACCATTGGTGAATTCAAGAATGAAATCGTGCCGTTTTCAAACACATATATCCAAAACAGATTGTTGCGGCATATTCAATTTGTGATTCAGCGGATTAGAGAAAATGGGCCTTTAAAGTACAAAAACAATTATTACGGATTTCCAGTAATGACGTCTCAAGAAAGAGAACTGATTTTAAATGAGCTTATGGACCTAAAAGACTTGGGAGACGATACGTTCCAGGTAACATACCGTGAAGAACCTCAAAAAGAGTTCTGTAAAGATTGGCCAAAGGAATTGAAACGCAAAGACCTTGACCGGATAACAGGGCAAATATTTTGTTCAAACCGGGAAAAAAACTCGGACCAGTTGAAACTGTTTTAGACATCATAATGGAAAAACGCAATTTTAAAGTGTCGGGCCTGGGACAGTGCTGCCTGGACTATATCGGAAAAATAGCGTCCTATCCGCCACCCGATACAAAGTGTGAATTTTCTGACATGGTCATTCAAGGGGGTGGTCCGGTGGCCACAGCCCTGGTCGCCCTCTCAAGATGGGGTGTTTCCTGTGCCTTTGCCGGTGTACTGGGCGATGATCAGTTTGGCGCCATGATAAAGTTATCACTGGATGACGAAGGGATAGATACCGGCGGTATCCTTGTACGGAAGGGCTTTGACTCTCAATTTGCCTTTATTGCGGCTGAACCCGGTGTCGGAAACCGAACGATTTTTTGGCGAAGGCCCACAGGACCCGCGCTGAGCCCTGACGAGATAGATTACCGTATGATACGCAACGCCAGGGTGTTCCATACCGATGGGATCTTCACCGAGGCATCCCTTGCGGCATGCAAAGCTGCCAAGGAAGCCGGTGTCCAGGTTGTGGTGGATGCAGGTTCTCTCAGAGAAGGTATGCTTGAGCTTGCCCGGTTGAGCGACTATTTTCTGGCCTCTGCAACATTTGCAGAAGCCCTTGTGGGCGAGGACAAACCCATGGATGCCTGTTTTAAGCTGGCGGAACTCGGTCCCCGTGTCGTGGGTGTAACACTGGGCCCAAAAGGGTATGTAGCCCTGGACAGGGGCCGGATGATCCGGCGGCCGGCATATCCGGTAGCGGCGGTGGACACCACAGGCTGTGGCGATGTATTTCACGCAGGGTTTATCTATGGATTGATCGAAAAGTGGAATGTTGACAAATGCTTCGATTTTGCAGCATGGGCCGGTGCCATGGTCAGCCTCAAACTCGGGGGACGCACCGGAATCCCGACCCTTGAAAACTGGAATCGGACGTCACATAATGATTAAATCCGGCCGGCCAGAGAAAAAGCGCCGCCGCCTCTTTTGCCGGCCAAGTTTTACCCTGCACTTTTTAGGCTTTGTGGATGTATTTTTATCTTTTTGACCTTTGGGTTTTGATCCAATACATCCGCAACCACAATTGTCTTGGCACATCTGGCGCCGGCAGTATAAGCTTGAGTGTTGATGGTCGTAAGACTGAATCATTGGTATCCAATTTAGGCTTTCGCTTTGCGCGTGTTTTTGAATTTGAGAGTGGCAGGTTGGTGCCTGAAGCAAGTCTGGCCTGGCAATACGATTTTGATATTGACGATCGAAATATTACGACTTCTTTCGTTGGTTCTCCAGGTAACGCTTTTACAATTGAGGGTCAAGATCTTGAAGACCATAGTGCCAATATTGGCATTGGCCTCACATTTATTAACAAGCGTGATTTTAGTATTTCGTTAAATTACAATACTGAACTTCGGAAAAATTATAATTCTCACGGTATAATCGGATATCTTCGCGTAACATTTTAATCTTACAAAACGCCAAAATATCATTATGTATACCCTGCCAAACCGTAATCTTGGATAATGCCATGGGCTATATTGAAAGGCTATAAAAATAGGTATTCCCCTTTGTGGCTGTATTGGCGATGGCTTGTGTTCTCCCACCGGTGTCTGATGTTCCAAGACAATTCTTAGACTCTATGATGAACATGGCCGGTATGAAGGATTGGCAAAATGACTGAAACCCA
>DATKWE010000198.1:0-13658 GCA_035529735.1 Desulfobacterales bacterium
AAACGTCGGTCAAATCGGGCTTGTATTTTTTGTCCAAGGGCTGGTCAACGCGCTTTCCCGAATTCCTTTGGGGTATCTGAGCGATAAGGTTGCCAACCGTAAAAACCTTGTGGCAATCGGGATGATCGGTTTTGCCGCTGCCATGGTCGGTTTCGGAATGTCCCGTACCCCAGGTCATTTTATGATGTTTTCCATTGCATTGGGATGCAGTATGGGGTTGGCGTTCACATCCATCGGAGCGCTCATTGCTGAAACCGTCGATTCTGAACTGCGGGGACTTGCAATGGGCGGGTATAACACCTGCATATATTTTGGTATGATGTTAAGTTCCGCACTCATGGGAAGCGTCATTCAACGGATTGGATTTGAATATGGATTTTACGTCACCGCCGTTGTGAATCTCCCGTTAATCGTCGTTTTTTATCTATCTATGAAGAATTTTTCTCCGATCAGAGCGGGTTAAATGCGGTTATTTTGTTTACGCTCCCTTGGGGTTACAGCTTGAGGTAGATAAAAATATATTCCCCATCATTAATGTCGATGGTCAAATTTCCGCCTCTGGCTTCGGCAAAAACAACCCATGCCGGTTTGTCTCCGCTGCCGCAATCGAAACTGGGATAAAACTCACCGGTTTTTCCATTGTGCCATGACAACAGCATTGGATCCTTGCACCGCTCTCTGGCTTTTTCCTTGGACAAATCCTTTGCTTTGGAAAAGTTTAGACCTGGATCGGCGATGTGAATTTTGATATGCTCCGCTGAGAATTCGTCCAACTCTGATTTGATCTGAACCATTTTTTAAATTTCCCGCCTGCAAATTGAAATATTTTTTACGTTAAAAACATATCTCTCGAGTTTCGCACCAGCGGATAGGAACGACGCTGGATGAAAACCGGCCATCAGATGATTGAATGTCTCTATATCACAAATCCGAAATTCTGTGGATAAATGATTCGGGAATCCGGACGACTTTCCTCGTTTGTAAATTAATAGCAACAATACCGGTTTCAGCCAGGGCAATTGGCCGGTTTTGTCGAGTTGTAATTCTGTGAAACATACGAAAGCTCTTTGTACCGAGTTCACCAATGCCGCTTTCAACAATCAGCGCGTCAAAAAGAAAACCCTCTCCTGTATAATTAAGCACAAGATCAGACAGCAGAATCCCGGTTTTTCCATCTCCAAGATTCTTTTCACTAAAGCCGAGGTGGTTCATGAAATGAACTCGCGCTCTGTGGATGATCCCGACCACGGCGTCATTTCCCAAGTGATTGCCATAATTCAAATCCGTCACTTCAATGGTGGTTTCGTAAATCTGCGGGTAGTGATCCAAAGGATTTAATTTAATGCGAGGCACAATGCCAACCTCCCGTTTAAGATTGAATTCGGACGGCTCGTATTAAAGCGGGTGAACCAAAACTGATGAATTAACAAACAGTTTGGGAACCTTCTCTCTTCCTGAAGGGAGCTTAAATTTTACCTCTTTCACGCGCCATCGTCAGATATGTTTCAAATGTGTTTTTGGGCGGCACATACTGATCGGCCGCCGCCTTTTGCTTAAGCGTCATTGCGTCCACAGGACATTCGGTCACACACAGGCCGCATCCGATACATCTTTCACGGTCGACCCGGGCCGTATCCTCCACTTCGATGGCGTCCATCTGGCACCGGTCCGCACAGGCTTCGCAAGCATTGCAGTCCTCCATAGCCACTTCAGCATAATAGTTGGAGTGAACCACTCGGGCCGGACGCTCCAGTGATCTCAGATTTTTTAGAATCTGGCAGCAACATCCGCAGCACATACAGATATTGCTCGGTTTTTGGGCGTTTCCCGGCTGAAGGACAAGCCCGGCTTCCAGGCCGGTGTTCAGGACAGCCAGGGCCTCATCCTGGGTGATAGAGCGTCCCAGACCGTTCTCCTCATAATAGTAGGCACCCGAGCCGAAGATCAGACAGAGCTCCCGAGGCTTGTCGCAGCCTTTTCCCACCATCTCGTGCTCCCGGCGGCAAATACAGGGTGAAACCACGATTTTCGACTGCCGCTTAACAATCTCTTCGGCCTTCTCATAGGGCATAACCGATATGTCGGCGCTGATGCTCTTTGAGATCGGGACGACCCGCAACTGCCGGGTTTTCTGATTCACCCAGCCCGCTTTCATAAAGTGCGGCAGGTATTCGTTCACGTCCCGGATCAAATCTTCGTCCAAGTCATTGAGATGGTATTCCCAGATACCGATCAGGAACTGAGCGGCCATATAGTGCTTTTTCCCGCCTTTGGACAAACGGAAGATCAGTCCTTTTTTAGACATGTCCTCCAACATCGCGGCCAGTCCGGCCGGGTCCCGGTCCATGCGTGCAGCAATGGCCGATACCGGCTCGGGCATCATGGTCAGACCGGGGACCATTTCCGCCTCCGCTTTCGAAAACAGTCGCTTTAGAATCCGAAGTTCAACTCCGGTCTCGGTTGCCGGAAACCCGCCCGGCAGATTATCCAGATGATTTGCCAATCGCTGATACACATCCGTCATTCTACTTCTCCTTTTGGCAAACTACTCAATTTAATTGAACGCAAAAACCTTTGTCATCGGAGATAGGTCAGAGATAAACCCTATATGCCATTTCAAAACCTTGCGATGCGTGATTTTTGAGTCTTTTGTCGAAAAAAGTTCGCAGTAAATTACTGCGGCTTCACCGTCGGCGCATTGTCCTAGTGAAGCGAAGATCCCGTTATCGGGAGATCTGCCTGCCCTGTGAAATGCGAAGCCTATTTCACCGGGGCAACATCTTCGACTTTTGCAACGTTAGGTTTTATTTCGCGCGCTATTATAGTTCCAGTTCCAATCTGACAATCTGCCCGTCACGGTGTCGAGTCCGTCCCATACCCGATCAAAGTTGCTACATCAATCGACGATCTCAAGCATATACCTTTTCCGAGCCTTTCCAGAAGCTGCGTTCAGTACAACCCGGATTGCATTGGCTGTTTTACCTTGTTTACCAATGATCTTACCGACATCGCTCTTGGCGACTTTAAGTTCCAATACTGTTGTTTGGGCAGTTACAATTTCCGTAACCTGTACCTGTTCCGGATCGTCAACCAGTTCTTGTGCAATTCGAATTAATAGATTTTTCATGGATTCAGTTCCCTCACGGTGGAAGAAGCGACAATTAAAAAACATCCAGAGAAAAATGCATGCCTGGTCATTATGCCTTGACGTAAATCGCTTTAATTAAGGACGTGCTAAAATTTCAGATCCTTTTTAAGATTCTTCGCTTTCGGGTGCCGCCTTTGCAAACGCACCAAACTTTTTTGATGGGCCGGTCCCTAAAGTTCCCGGTATTTTTGTTGGAGTGCAAAATCTCCGATGACAAGGGCCGCCATACATTCAACGATCGCTACAGCCCGAGGGACCACGCAGGGGTCGTGACGTCCCTTGGCTTCAAGAACCGTTTGCTTGCCTTCAAAATCCACTGTTTTCTGTGGTACGCCGATGGTGGCGGGTGGTTTGAACGCCACCCGAAAAACAATCGGTTCACCGTTGGTAATGCCGCCCTGGACACCACCGCTGAAGTTGGTTTTTGTGCCCAACCTTGTGCCTTTTAAAATAAAGGGATCATTGTGCTGGGACCCCAGCTTTCGGGTGCCGGCAAAACCTGAACCGATTTCAAATCCTTTGGTCGCCGGTATGGAAAGCATCGCCTGGGCGAGCTTGGCCTCTACTTTATCAAAAACCGGCTCACCCAAACCGGGCGGTACATTTCGACACACACAAGCCACTGTACCGCCAATGGAGTCGTTTTTGTCCCGAACTTCATCAATGCATTGAATCATTCTATCTGCCGTAATCCTGTCCGGACATCGCACAATCGTTTGATCGACATCTTCCCTAGAAATTCCATCCAGATCGACAAAAGGTGCCTCAATATCTCCGACGGATTGTACCCAGGCGACGATTTCTATCCCGAATGTTTCAAACAAAAACTTATCGGCGATGGCACCTGCAGCAACACGGCCGACAGTTTCACGGGCACTGGATCTGCCGCCGCCGCTTGCCGGCCGGATTCCGTATTTCATCTGATAGGTGTAATCGGCGTGTGAGGGACGCGGAATAAATTGCATGGCGTCGTAGTCGCCCGGTTTCTGATCCTTGTTTGCAACAAGCAGGGCAATGGGCACACCCAAGGTTTTGCCGTTCTCAACACCGGATAAGATCGTCACCCGATCGAGTTCTTCCCGCTTCGTTGTCAACTTACTCTGTCCGGGTCGGCGACGATCGAGCTGCCGTTGAATATCGGCTTCAGAAAGGTTCATTTTGGAAGGGCAACCGTCAAGAACTGCACCCACGCCTTTGCCGTGGGATTCGCCGAAAGTCATAACTTTTAACAGGGTGCCGAATGTACTGGACATGTTTCAAATCCTCGTCTTTGTCATCTTTAAACATGTTTTTGCGATCAATGCCTCCGGCGATGGCAGAGCCCCGGGTGCATCTATTCTTGGTTTGCGTAACACCTTTTTTTATATCAAGAAACCATTGGTCATGTCAACTTTTGAACTTATGTACATCCCCTGTCTTCAGCCTGTTTTTTTTACATAATGCATCAACTTTTGGCCGAATTCGGAATCGATCTCCAGGGAATCAAAACCATCGGACATTTTCATCCATTAAAAAGAAGGAGAAGGAAATGCATCCATAATCGTTTCAAAGAAATCATCTCCGACGACAAACCGCTTCAAAAAACCCACTCCTTTGATTAATTGCTACGACCAGGATTTGATCGTTTCCCACACCTAATCTGACGCCATCACCCACTTTTTTGCATCTTCAAGATGCCTGAAGATTCCTATTTTTGCAGGCAAGTCCGCCACAGCAACTTGATACATTCTCGACAGACCATATTCCAAATCACGGGATACGACGATGGCCGCCTTGTAATCCACACGATTTTTTAATTGCGCCTCAAAGTATCTGGCTGTCCGTATAACATCTTGCTGATAGAGTTTAGATGCATCTGCATTTTGCAAATCCCATATAACATGCGTATCTTCGTGAAAATCCGGATGTGTGAGGGATGATTCGAATGCAGATTTGATATCTTCAAAGGTCAATTCTCCGATTACGGTTCGGATCATCAATCCGATTTTTTTATCGATAACGGTCTCGACCGGCATAACATCACCTCCATCGATTTTAGAACCTATCTCAAAATAATCTTTTGGCCCAATCTCGGCGTTTGGCCCTCGTTTTAAGTCCTCGACATACTTCAGTATGCCTGCGGGTTAAAACTCGGCCCCGCCTTGATCTTGAACCAAAATCTTTATTTTGAGATAGGTTCTTGTCTCTGTATGCTATGGTCTGTCTTTTAACTTCTCTCCCGTGGGGGGTTTTAGTGACAACCATATGGGTGCCGCCAATGATTATTGCAGGCCAATCCTCTCGACATATCGCAAAATAGCGCGAAACAAAGAAGCACTATGGCCAATTTGAACATATGCCTCTTGTTCGGTTAACAGCCGCTTCTCGTCTTCGATTTGATATCCTTTTTGGATTGAAAGATTGGCGATTCTTGCGATTTGCTTGGCCAAATCTTCTTCGGATCTTATTTTTATGGGATAGATTCTGATCTTATCCATATTATCAAAAACCGCGTCATTGATAATACTGTCTGTGGTCGCATGGTTCTTTCGATTGTAGGCATTATACAAAGTATTGTGAAGCGGCTGTGAAAGATCGCCGACATAATGCGCACAAAAGGCCAGATGATACTCACCGTATTTTCCTTTATGCTTTTCTTTCAAATAATCTCGAATTGAAGCGATGATCGCACCATAGAGATGGCCCGTCACATCGGTTTTTTTATTATAATCTTTTATCTGCCGAAACACCATTTCAGGCATTACCATTGTTTCTCTGGGGTTGCTCACATAGTGATTGGGTCTTTCTATTCCCATGGCTTTTGTCTTGATCATATCCGCACCTGCAGAATTGTACCATTTCTTGTACCCCGCTGCTTTTGCGATGGCCATATGGGTTTCATCATGCCATGGGTATGAATTGCCTGTAAAACCGACGACAAAAAATATGGCAAGGATTGTAACGATCGAATATTTTGTTTTCATTTCATCATTTCCATGGAACGTACCTTCGGCGGTCTATTCACAATGGGGCGAGCAGCGTGGTCCTTGATCATAACTCTCCGCTTTCTTTCATTTTTTGAATCTCTTCTTCTCTTAATGCACGCTTAAAATATTTCTCGGTCACCGTCAGCGGCAAATCATCCCTGAATTCAATATATTTGGGAACCGCATAAGCGGCCAGTCTTTCCCGGCAGTAATCGATGATATCCTGTTGGCCGATCTTTCCTTTATAATCATCTTTCAATCTAACAAAAGCCTTAATTCTCTCACTCCCCGGTCTTTTGGAATCCGGAATACCAATGGTTACGGCTCCGGCAACCGCAGGATTTTGAAACAAAAGATCGTCAATTTCTATGGAGTATACTTTCATCCCGGAAATGTTGATCATATCCTTGATTCGGTCGACCACATAAAAATAACCGTTCTCATCCATCTTGCAAAGATCACCGGTTCTCAACCACCCGCCGTCTTCAAGGCCGGAACCCGGCTCCGGCCAATAGCCCTTCATCACTTGGGGGCCCCTTAACCAGAGTTCACCGACATCACCAAAAGGAACCTCTTTTCCGGTTTCCGGATCAACCAATTTCACCTCGGTATCGGGTACGGGGATTCCAACCCCGGGTATGGCCGAAGTTGCAAATCGGGTGATTTTTGAAAAAACGCTGATATTAATATGGCTGATGCATTCCGTAAGACCATAGCCTTCCGATACCGGCATCTTAATTTTTTCCTCGATTTTTTTGGCCACTTCCGTGGGAAGGGGCGCCGCTGCCGAAACAACCATCACCGGCATTCGTTTAATTTTTGTTTCCGATTGCGCTAAATTTAAAAGCTGGGTGGGAACCATGCATATGAGAAACGGGCGATATTCATTCATCAATTGCGCAATCATCTCCGTATTCCTGGGATCCGGGACTAAAAACACTTTCAGTCCCCAATAGATGCACGACTGCATCAAATAATGTCCATAGGAATGAAAAATGGGAATGGGCAATAAACTTGAAGCTCTCCCTCTGTAGGTGGGAAGCGGCGCCATCATCCAGGGGAGTCCCTGAAGGATACTGGCCAACCGTTGAAAGTGGGTAATCATCACGCCCTTTGGCGTTCCGGTGGATCCGCCGGTAAACGCCAGAACCGCAAGATCTTCTAGGGGATCGATTTCAACCTCCGGCGCTTTGGGCGCATGATCTGCAATCAATTTTCTGAAACTGTACGTGCCTGGGATCTCTGTCACCGCTTCGGATTGGGCAGGAGAATAATCTTCCACCGAAGTGACAATAATGTTTTTAAGCCGGGTTTTTTCTTTGACGGAATCGATTAAATCCAAGTTCTCATCGAGGCAGAAAATTGTTTCAGCGCCCGATTCTACTGCTTGACGTATGAGCTCGGGTGCTTTTAAAAGTGGACTGCTGGGGACAAGGGTCGCACCGGCCTTAAGTACGGCAAAATCGCTGATGATGAACTGGGGACCGGTGGGAAGAAAGACGATGATGTTGTCCCCTTTTTTAACGCCGAGATTCGCCAATGCGTTTGCCAATGAATCCACCTGACGCTTCAGCGTTCGATACTTCATGCGATTCCCAAAATAATCATACGCATCCTTCCCGGGAAACTTTTCTGCGATTTCGTCTAAAATTGAAAATAAAGGCTTTAGGGGATAATCGATGGTGGTTTTGAGTTTAAAGGCTCCGATCTTATAACTCTTCAACCAGGGTTTTTCCGCATAAGAGGTCATTGTGCTTCCCCTCCATAAATCTGTCCGATGACATCATCCAGTCTTAATTCTTTCAGCTTTTCCGGGGTCGGCTTGCCGGTGGCCTTATCCCATCCGCGGAATTCATAATAAGGATCCAAAAGAACATCCAGGTGATTGACATGCCCTTGGGCCGGGCCCTCCGGAAGGGGGTCTTCCAATAATCTTTTAGGCAGTGTATCGTCCGCCCGGGTGAGTCCTTCTCTGATATTGAACGCCCTTTCCAGATTGTAAATTCTTTCGCCGATTTTTCTGAACGCTTCGACGCCAAAATCCCAGCCGGTAACGGCGGCAATAATCCGGGTAATCTCCTGGACATCTGAAGTCATTCCCATGAATTTACACAATCCCACCGCATCAAAAACCGTCAGGGCATCTTCTAAATCTTTGACCACCTTGGCTTCTTCGGGATTTTCAATGAGCGGGTCTTCGATCTCACTTTCTTCGATGACCAAGAAGGGACTGGCAAGATAGGTCGGGCCCTGGACATAGCCGGTGATATGATCACCGCCCCGATTGGCCGTGGCAAAAGCAAGACCGGTAATCTTTGCAGCCCGTGAATCATACGCCGGCAATTCAAGTCCCTTGACATTCATGGCAAACCGCTCTGAGCCCTGCCCCAGTCTTTGAGCCATGACCCGTGTTCCCTCAGCCAGAAGATTTCCCACCCCTTCCCTTTTGGCAATTTTGTGAACGAGCGCGACAATCGTTTCGGAATCGCCAAAACATATCTCCATCCCTCCGGCGTCGTCTTTAGTAAGAATCCCCTTTTCAAAACACTCCATGGTGAAGGCAATGGTGCTGCCGCATGAAATGGTATCCAGGCCATAATCATTACAGAGGTAGTTGGCCATGGTAATGGCTTCCATATCGGAATTGTCACACATGGCCCCGAAAATCGCCACGGTTTCATATTCCGGGCCTTCTCCTTTAAGGCCTTTATAAGGGCCTTTCTTGATTTCAGTGTCCCGACCGCATTTTATGGGGCAGGCAAAGCAGCCGACAGCTTCAACAAGGACCTTTTCATTCAAGGCCTCCCCGTTAATCTCCTCGGTATAGGTGCAGACACCGGTTTGCCAGTTTCGGGTCGGCAACCCCCCACAGACGTTGACGATATCCAACACCAAATTCGTCCCATATCCTTGTAAACCGGCACCGAGTATATTCTCACCCAGGAGATCATATTGTTTTTTAGACACTTCTTTAAAGGTATTTTTATCCGCAATTTTGATTTCTTTACGCCCTTTTACGGCAACGGCTTTCAACCTTTTGGATCCCATTACAGCCCCCAGCCCGCATCGACCCGCTGCCCGATGGAGATCATTCATGATCGCAGCGTATTTGACAAGATTCTCTCCGGCGATGCCGATACTGGCGACATTGAATTTATCCCCCAATGTTTTTTTGAGTATCCCGGTGGTTTCCGAAACATTTTTCCCCCAAAGATCACCGGCGTCGCGGAGTTCAACGTCTCCATCGTCAATTACCAGACAAACAGGCTTTTCCGAAATACCTTCGAATATAATTCCATCGAAGCCCGACTGTTTGAGATCCACCCCCCATCGGCCCCCGGAATTGGACTGGGCCCATATATGGGTCAACGGAGATTTCGCAACAACACTGTAGCGGGCAGCACTTGGAGAAAGGGTTCCGGTCAGAAGGCCGGACATGAAGATGAGCTTGTTTTCCGGTCCTAACGGTGATATTTTCGGTTTAACTTCATCAAAAAGATATTTGCTGGCAAGACCCCGTCCGCCTAAATATTTCTTTGCCATTTCTTCGGGAATCTCTTCTTGGAAAATATTCCGATCCGTTAAATTCACCCTCAAGATCTTTCCCATTAATCCAAACATGGTGTCACCTCCCGGGCATGGCCTCAAATACCAAAATCTGTTTTCAATTCTTGGAGAAAGGCTTTAAACCCAAGAAAAGCTTCCGGTTCCAAATCATCCGGGAATTTATCGCTCACTTCCCCCGCCAGATCCACCAATCGGATGGCCGCTTGGGCAGCCGCTGCCAGTTTTGCCGCTTTCTTGAAATTGAAAGGGACCAATTTGAGTTTATTGGTGGCGATCTCTCGGACGACGTTGAGATCCTTTTTCAACACCCTTTTCCATCGTTCATAACTTGCTTCAAGAACATAATCGGCACTTCTTCCGACATCACCGGAAACCATTTTAACCGAATGGCACTGCCCATGCCATAAGTCCATAATAACAAATAGATCCGCATCCAGTCCGGACGCTGAATCCGCCTTGAAAACCAGCGTGACGGACCCCTCCCAGGTTTTGGCAACCTCTCGATACCGGCTGTCATTTTGAATCTTTTCTTCAACTTCAGACGCCCATTCCGGACTCAAAACCATGTAAGGTTTTGATTGGGATGCTTTTCTGTCCGTTACCAATTTAGCGTATTTTTCTTCCCAGTCTTCGGATCCGGCATTATACATAATTTAATCTCCTATCATGTTAGACAGTTGAATAATGCTCCAAAAGAAAAGGACACCCGTTCATCCTCCGGCAATAGCCGGGAAAAGCGCCACTTCATCTTCCGCTTTCAATGGGGTATCCAAGCGATGGGGCAAGTAGATGTAGTGACGGCCGTTCACTAAAACGCGAACATAAGAGTGTATCATATCCGTTTTTGAATCAAAAATCGCATCCTTGAAGTCCTTTCCAAATATTTCGGACAAATCCTTTAACACATCCTTTATGGTGGCGTTATCTATTTCCATTTCAAACGCGGCGTTACCCCCCATCGTCTTTTTCAAGGAGAGATATCCTTTGACCTTGATCTTCATTCAGACGCTCCCGTATCCTTTCTGATAGGATGAGGTTGTGCGAAAATTGGATGCGAAACTAAAATTCAACAGGATCCACGGATTGTTTCATTGAAGCATACGCTGGAATCGATTTGCATTCAAGCAATAACTCAAGCTTCGCATCCGCACTGTTACGTAAACGCATTTTCTGGTTATGTTTTTATCTCATTTTAGCAGTGAAGGATTATCGTCATGTGTTTTCTGAAAATCGATATGCTTGTGGAAAGCACGAATTGTCGCAGTGACCCAATATTTAGGATTTATCGCATATTTTCTTTTCCAATGAACCTTTCGGCCCCTCGCATTCTTGACAAGCCGTCTCATTTTCGGTATCTGATCTATAACTTTCGCTAATGCCGTTTTCAAAACTAGGATTCTATTCAAATGTGTAATGCTTTCACCGTCGAAACTGCTTGACCGTTTTGGGGGAGTATTTTCAGGAGGTTTTATGAAAGATTATAGACCCATCACCAACAACACCCGACTTTACGCGATAATTGGGAATCCGGTTGCTCACAGCCTTTCTCCGGCAATTCACAATGCCGCCTTCGCTGCGCTGAGTATCGATTCCGTTTATGTGGCCTGTCGGGTGGAAGATGTAAAAAATGCATTGGCGGGCATGAGAGCGCTGGAGAATTTCCACGGCATGAGCGTCACCATTCCGCATAAAATGGAAGTAATGAAATACGTAGATGAAATTTCGGAGATAGACCGCAACATCGGCTCGATCAATACGGTTATTAATGAAAAAGGAAAGCTGGTCGGATTGGGTACCGACGGACCGGGTGCCTTAAAGGCCATGGTCGATGCGGGCATCGAAATTGGCGGTAAAAATATTTTAATGCTGGGTTCAGGCGGTGCGGCAAGGGCGATTGCCTTTACCCTTGCACAAAATACCACCCTGGGAAAACTTTCGATTCTGGATATTGACGGGCCGATGCTTCGGCAGTTAACGATGGATTTAAAGGCCGGAACGGATGCTTCCATCAAATCTGAGTTGCTCGACGAAAATTCTCTTGCCTCAGCCATGGAGATTGCTGATTTAATCATTCACTGCACGCCGGTAGGTATGCATCCAAAGGAAAATGCCTCCCTGATTCCTGCCGAGTTATTTCGATCCGGGCAGGTTGTCTTTGACATTGTTTACACACCCCTTGAGACGAAACTACTTGCCGACGCAAGATCCCGAGGCCTTAAAGTAATTTACGGCGTCGAAATGTTTATCAACCAGGCGGTGCTGCAGTTTGAACGGTTTACGGGCGTTGACGCGCCTGTGGAGGTTATGCGTCGTGTGGTGATGGAGCATTTGGGATCATGAATATCGTACTGATCGGATATCGGGGTACCGGAAAAAGTGTGGTGGGAGAACTTCTCGCATTGCATCTTGGAATGCCGTGTATCGGTATGGATGCCAAAATTGTCGACAGGGCGGGCATGTCAATTCCGGACATCGTCGAGAGATTTGGTTGGACCGAATTCCGGGACATAGAATCTGAAATGATTTTTGAATTGTCAGGTCTCGATAATATTATTATTGATACCGGTGGCGGGGTTATTGAACGACCTGAAAACATTGAGGCACTGAAAAGGAACTCCCGCATATTTTGGTTACGGGCTTCGGTGGATACCATCGTCCGGCGGATTCAAGCGGATAGCCAGCGGCCCGCCTTGACCACTGGAAAAACTTTTACCGAAGAAGTGGCAGAAGTCCTCGATCAAAGGATTCCCAAATACAAGCGCGCCGCTCAATACGAAATCGATACAGACGCATTAACGCCTGAGCAAGTCGCAGAAAGGATTATCGAAATCTTTGAGAAAGGATAGCGCGTAAAGGACGTGGCCGATATTTCTTTCAGAATTTTACTTCACCGAAGTGAGAAATGTATTTTCATAACGCTTCTAGGGTTCAATGTTTTTATCATAAAGGCATTAATACATGACCGCTACCCACACCGTCTCGGTGTCCGGATCAGTCCATTCAACCCTGTGTTTAAGATGGGCGGGGATATTCAGGTAATCACCGGGTTTTAACTCCAGTATGTCGTCCGCGCCTTCAAACAACAAACCGGCACCGCCTTTGAGCAGAATGACCCATTCATTTTGATCCTGATCATACCAAAAACCTTCGGGTGAAGAATGTCCTTTGGATACAATCCTTTCGATTTTGAAACGGCCTGTTACTAAAATATCCTGGATTAGCTCCACAGGAATATCAGCAGGAATGGATGAATATATATTCCGGATATCGTTCATCGCTCAATATCTTTCGTAAAAATTTAGGGAAACACGCCGGTCAAAAACGCATAAAGAAACCTTTTAAATCTCGATCTTCCCGGCGATTAATTGTTCTACGAAAGCGGTATCCGCCGGTGCAAATTCAAATTGGTCGAGTTCGTGTGTAAATACCCATCTGATTTCATCATGGTCAAGCAATTTGAAATCTCCTTTTTCCCAAAAGGCTTTAAACGCCATCAATTCTATGGTAGCAAAATCATACGTATGTATGTTCGACCCGAGATATTCACCAACAGTAACATCGACATCAAACTCTTCTTTAAGTTCTCTTTTTAAACACGCCTCCGGTGTCTCGTTCGGTTCAATCTTGCCGCCGGGAAATTCCCACAGATTCGGCAACCGAGCCGTTGGTTTGCGTTTGGCGATTAGGAGCATTCCATCATTTACGAATATTGCCGCCGTCACTTTGATAATTTTATTCTCCACCTTTAATTTCCCCTCGCCATACTAATTCTCTTGGTTTTATCATCGTTCACCGGCACTGCCATCTTTGTGTTTAATTCTTGCCAGGGCAGACAGCAGTCGTTCGGGTGTCGGGTGGTCTGCCGGATTAACGGCATGGTAACTAAAACGAACTCTACCTTCGGTATCGATGATGAATACTCCCGGTAGTTGAAGAACATCTCCCTGAGGTAAACCCATCCCGAGTCCTGAACCGAG
>DATKWE010000199.1:0-3459 GCA_035529735.1 Desulfobacterales bacterium
TGACGTCTGGGTGACCTGCCCGGTGGAGAGTATCGATATCTTTTAGCCTGAAGTGGGCCGATAATAATCAAAAAAAGTATTTGAATTGATCGGAAATATTTGTTGCTGCTAAAACAGATTTTTCATGGTATAAAAATTGAACTCAGCCGGAATCCACCTAAACCCATTACTCCAACACTCCATTATTCCAATAATCCAGCTTAACCGGTTGATAGCACGGCCGTTGTTTTTAACCTGGCCCTGAGGACCGGGTTTATCAGGACTAAATTAAATACAGGAGGAAATCGATGAGGCAAATCACGATTAAATGGTTGCTTTGTACACTCTTTTCAGGTGTTCTGATCATTGCCTGTGCAGGTACCAAGCTAACACAAACATGGGTAGATGAAGCCCACCGAGGAAAGCCTGTGTCAGACATTCTGGTAATTGCGATAACCTATAAGGAGGAAGTTCGGCATTCTTTTGAAGACAAGTTTGTTGCCCAGCTCAAGGCATTGGGGATTGAGGCCGTCTCCAGTGCAGATGTTATTCCCATTCCGGCAGATCTGAAATTGGAAAAAGACCAGATATTGAATGTCGTAAATAAATTTGGAAATGACGCGGTGATCATTACGCATATGGTTGGCGTGGAAGAAAAAGAAACCTACAGTCCTGCCACCCAAAGCGATACAGGCTTCTACGGCTACTATGATGGTCTTATCCCTGCTAGGGACCCGGGTTTTTATAAAACGCGTACCTTTGTTCGACTGTTAACAAATCTGTACGATGTTAAAACGGAAAAACTGATATGGT
Organism: Desulfobacterales bacterium; assembly: GCA_035529735.1. Lineage (GTDB taxonomy): Bacteria > Desulfobacterota > Desulfobacteria > Desulfobacterales > UBA11574 > JAAXQD01. The sequence goes on from DATKWE010000199.1 coordinate 793, forward strand.
CCGGACAATCAGAGACAACCGACCCACGTTCAATCAAGCAGACCATTGACGATGTGATTAACGTGGTGATTAAAGATATGCAAAAAAAAGGACTGCTTTCACCAAAGTGAACCTCCCCGCCTAAAAAGGCGGGGCCATTGCCGGCCCCGCAGAGAAGGTCTCCTCGAAAGTTCATAGAAGCGGTTTATTACTTGGAGACGGTGACCGTTTTCGATGTGGAATCGGCGGCCCCGCCGTCATCGGTGACCGTGAGGGTAATGGTGTAGGTCCCCGGTATCCGATACCGGTGCCTGGGATTCTGTGGAGTATTGGTCGTTCCGTCGCCAAAATCCCAAACCCAGGACACAATGCTTCCGTCGCTGTCAATGCTGCCGTCGGTGAACGTCACCTTTAATCCGCTGCTCTCAAGGCTGTAATCGGCGGCAGGTGGATTATTGCTCGGAGCCGGAGGTTCATTTATGGTCGGCGCAACGTAAACCGAACATTCGGCTGAGCTTTGAAGCCCGCCGGCATCCGTTACCGTCAACCTGAAGGTTAGATTGCTGCCGTACGGGTCTGTTTCAGGGGCAGTAAAGGTCGTTACGGCAGCTGCGGGGGCAGACAAGGTAACCGGATCGCCGTCCACCTGAGTCCAATGATATGAAACAATACCATCATCGGCATCAATGGATCCAGACCCGTCCAATGTAACCGTCACACCGGGATTGACCTCCAAATATTCTTCAGCAACGACGGATGTGGGCGAATCGTTCTGCCAGCTGATATTGACGATGCTTGAGTCCGTATCCCGCAGTCCTCCCATGTCGGATACCATTAGATTGAAGGTCAGTGAAGCCCCCTCCGGTCCCACATTCATTGCCGTAAAGGTGGGTTGAGAAGAAGCCGGGTCCGAAAGGATGACCGCTGGACCGCTGATTTGGACCCACGAATAAGCGGCAATGCCGTCATCGATGTCCAGTGAAGAAGTTCCATCCAGGGCAACAACACCCGCTTCATCCACCGTCTGGTCAATGCCGGCATCGGCTTCAGGCGGCGCGTTCAGCCAGGCAACATTCACGACACACCAATCCGTGTTCTCGAGTCCGCTATGATCGACAACGGTTATCTCGAAGGTCAAAGAAGCCCCTGCTGCCCCGACATCAGGGGCTGTAAACATCGGCTGCGGTCCATTGGGATCTGAAAGAGCTACCGGAAATCCCCCGGTTTGGACCCACTGATACCCGGCAATGCCGTCATCCGGGTCTGTGGAATTGGCGCCGTTCAGGGTAACGCTTCGGCCTTCATCAACGGTCTGATCCGGACCGGCATTTGCGATGGGCGGCTGATTGACGGGTATTACCGTCGGTATGTGACACACCTCCTCAGAGTCCCCGCTCTCAAACCCCTCGCTATCGTACGCTCTTGCGACAAAGCAATATTTCTTATTTTCATCCAGATCATATATGGTACAATAATTGTCTGTTCCCGACCAGGATGCGGTGGTATAATTATAGGATTGCCCCTCCTCACGGCAGAATACTTTATAGCCGGCCAAATCGGTTTCGCTGTTTGGCGTCCACTCCAGTACCACCACCGTCGACGCAAAAGCATCATAAGCGGGGAAAAAGATTAAGGTCGATGTTGAGAGAACAAACCAAAAAATAAGACCGAAATTGAATGTAAATTTACTGAATTTCCCGAACATAATACGTGTCTCCTTCACCATAAGTCACACTTCTTACCCTTCGATGTTAAGATACGTGCTTACGCCATGCTGGGAGATACCCAGGATTTTTGCGACAGTTGATGTGTTTCCGACAGCCCGCTTCATTGCCTCGGCCGCAAGGAGATGCACCAGTTGCTCTATAGAGGGCAGTTCTCCGTTGAATGTAATGGGATCCGGGGCCAACGCTTCGAGTTGTTCTTTTTCGATAATCCTTTTCACTGATGACACGACTCCTTGACCCTGGCGCTCAACCTGTATTCAGAAACGTCTTCGCCCATTTATTCATGCTTTTGTCCTCTGGTTAGAGCAAGAGACATGCCACAAACATGCGTCCTATATATCCTTTTGAAATAATTAGTTTTATTCTTCTGAAGATGCCCAAAAAGGCCTTGGGAAGACCCGCAATTTAAGTTGCGGGGATCAGGGGCTTAAACAGTTTAATATTAGTAATATCAAATGGTTATGGGCATTTCCCATAGAGTTGCGATGTCAACTAAAGTTGCAGGGGTTTGGGATGGGGTGTCATCGGCGTTTGCAAAGAATCCTGGCCCATCTTAGATCCCGCCACGCGGGGGAGGACCGGCTTTGTTTATCCCCAGAAGGGATTTGCTTTATTGAAAGTTCATTGACTTATTGAAATTCCAAATAACAAATCCCAAAAAACAAAAAAATAACAATGACCGAAACTCAAAATCCAAAAAAAAAACAATCGCTTTGAAACGGTTTGGAATTTGAGATTTATTTGTAATTTGGTGCTTGGGATTTGTGATTTAAGACACCAAACTCCAAGGCAGAGCCGGGGAACTCTGACTCCCGCTATACGGGACAGGCATGGCCCATCGAAGATCCCGCCATGCGGGGAAGGACCAGGCTTTTTAGGACAAAGTAAAGGGCCGATCCGATAAAGAGATGGGAAGTTTTGAAGCGGCGTCCGGCCGTGGTCATTTTGTTTGCGCCCGTTT
>DATKWE010000200.1:0-8427 GCA_035529735.1 Desulfobacterales bacterium
ACCGATGAAAGGAGACTTCAGGACCAACGTCCATGCAGGCGCCAGTGTGTTCAAACACACCGTTACGGAAAGGGAAAAAGAAATCTGCCGGGTTATCAAAGACCGTCTTATCAAAGATGGCCTTTATTTTGTGGGTATCGACGTAATTGGGGATAAACTGGTGGAAATCAACTGTGTCAGTCCCGGGGGAATCCCCCGTATCAATAAGCTGGATCGTGTAAAACTGGAAACCAACGTCATCGATTTTGTGGAACGGAAAGTTTTAGAGATGAAAGGAAAGAACGATTAGTTTGGAATTGACCGATCCTATGAAAAAATTATTATCCGGATCCGCCTGGACAGCCGTCATCGTTGCCGGCTTGCTGCTCTTCGTTCTGTCCTGTGGGGATAAAAAGGATGCTCGATTTCTCAAAGTCGGACTTCCTGAAGAACCGAAAACCTTCAACATCTGGCTGGCCAGCGATGCCAATTCCAAAAAAATCCTGTCCCTCATTTACCAGCCGCTGTATCTGCGGGATCCTGAAACCCTCGATCTGATACCGTGGTTGGCCTCCGGCGAACCCCAGTATGATCCGGCAACGATTTCCTATACCGTTCGCCTTAGACCCGCTAAATGGTCTGATGGATCGGACGTGACATCCGCCGATGTGGCCTTCACCGCTTCTTTGATAAAAGAATTTAGAATACCCCGGTACTATTCTTCATGGAAATTTATTAAAAAAATAGAAACCCCGGACAACCACACCGTCCGCTTCTATCTTGAAGAACCGAAAGCCATATTTTTGACCCGAACACTGACGTCATCGATTGTATCCAAAAAAGAATGGACAGATATATCCCAAGACGCCAGAACCCGGCAAAAACCACTGAAAGCCCTGATCAATCACAAAATCCAAAAACCGATGGGATGCGGCCCGTTTGTCTTAGAAAAATGGGGCCGGGGCACGTATATTCATCTTAAAAAAAACAGATATTTTTTCGGCCTTCATCAGGAAATCGGCGGTCGAGTTCTCGGCCCGTATGTGAACGACCTTCTTTTCAAAGTTTACGGAACCGCTGATGTCGCCGTACTGGCCCTGAAAAAGGGAAGCATCGACATGTTTTGGTGGGGAATTCAACCCGGATATATCGATGACCTAACGCAGCAGAAGAACATTAAAATATTTCACTGTAAAAAAAGCGCGTTATATTTCTTGGGCTTTAACTTGAGAACCCTGCCGTTCAGAGATGTCAACCTGAGAAAGGCGGTGGCCGTCCTGGTTGACAAGGAGTTTATCATTTCTCGCATCCTCCAGGAATACGGTACCCGTATGGACTCTATCGTGCCGTCGGGGAATCGATACTGGTTCTGTTCGGATGTCTCCCGCTACGGAAACGGAATGGACCGGAACCAACGCATTAAAGAGGCCTATCATATCCTTCAGACGGCGGGATATACTTGGGAAGTACCGCCCGTTGACGAGGACGGCAGGGTCGTTCCCGGCAAAGGGATACGGATGCCCGACGGCCAACCGATGAAAAAAATCACCATCCTAACGCCGCCGGCAGATTATGATCCCCACCGGGCCATGAGCGGCATGATGATACAGGAATGGCTCAAGGTTTTGGGCATCACGGCGGCTTCCCGACCCATGGCCTTTGGAGCGCTCCTCGAGCAGGTTAAAGGGCGTCGTGAATTTGATGCCTTTATCCTGGGGTATGGAAGACTGTCCATGGACCCCGATTATTTGAGGAATTTTTTCCATTCCGCCAACGACAAGGAGCGGGGATGGAATATGAGCGGATACAACAACCCCGAGTTCGACCGTATCGCCGAAAAATCTGCAAGTGAGATGAACCCGGAGCTCCGCCAAAAACTGATTCATGAGATGCAGAAAATCATCATGGCGGATGTTCCGTATCTCCCTATTTACAATCCGGCACTCCTTGAGGCCGTACGCACAGACACCTTCAGCGGCTGGGTGGAAACCTTGGATGGAATTGGAAACATCTGGTCCTACTGCTTAGTCAAAAAAAATGATGCAACTTCTCCATAAGTTTTGAAGAATTGGCGTCTATAATATAAAACACCTGAAATTCCCATACAGCTGAACTTAATACGGAATTGTTTTAATGGAAGTCCGAAAATTTGTCTTAAAAAGATTTGTCGAGATATTCATAATTTTCTTTGTGATCTTAACGGTACTCTTTTTGCTGTTCCGTCTGGCTCCCGGCGATCCGGTGACCCGGATGGTGGATCCCACCTTGACCCCGGAGGATTCGCAGCATCTGATCGCCCAGTTGGGGCTCGATCAGCCCATGGGGCTGCAGTATCTCTATTATATCAAAAACTTCTTTACCGGTAATTTCGGAAATTCTTTTCATTACGGCGAGACGGTATTCTCGATTATTTGGAGACGGCTTCCAAACACCATCATCCTGTTTACCACTTCAATCTTGCTTTCCGCCTTCGTGGGCGTTTTTTTGGGCAAAATCGCATCCTGGCAAAAAGGGACAAAAACCGATACCTGGATGACCCTGGGAGCACTGGTCTGCCACACCCTTTTTCTCCCGTGGCTGGCCATGCTGGTGATCTGGATTTTTGGATTTAAGATCGGATGGTTCCCCTTGAACGGCATGATCTCACCGGAGATATGGATGGACCCGTCATCCGGGCTGTGGTTGAAAATATTGGATGTGCTTCACCACATGGTTTTGCCTCTGGCCACGTTGTTTTCAATTCATTTTGGAAGTTATTTGCTTCTCATGCGCAGCAGCATGCTGGATACACTCAAAGAAGACTATATCTTAACGGCAAGGGCCAAGGGGCTCGAAGAAAAGACCATCCGCAATAAACACGCAGCGCCCAATGCCGCACTGCCGGTGGTGACCAGTGTCGGGATCAGCCTGGCATTTTCCCTCAGCGGCGGCGCCCTGACGGAAACCGTATTCAGCTGGCCGGGGATCGGACGGGAGCTGGTCTTTGCCGTGAGCAACAGTGATTATCCCCTGGCCCAGGGCTCCTTTTTATTGATCGCCATCGTGGTTCTAATGGCCAACCTGGTGGTGGATGTTCTTTACGCCTACCTGGATCCAAGGATTAAGTACTGACAGGAAAACCGATGACAGTGAACCCATCGACGCAAACATCAAATATCAGCATAAGACCTTCCAAGAGGTTTCCGACCCTCGATCGTTTGGCGGAAGGCTGGGCGGTCTATAAAGAGAACCTCATTGGGAAAATCGGTCTGACCCTGCTGGTCATTTTTGCGCTGATGGCGGTATGCAGTTTTTTCCCGCCATTGATCGATCCCATGTACCATCCCATGACCGGCGTAGATCCGCTCATCTCCCATTCCACGGGGCCGAGCTGGCGTCACTGGTTGGGAACGGACTTTATCGGCCGCGATATTCTGTGTCAGCTTTTGGCCGGTGCCCGCATTGCGTTTATGGTGGGGATCTCCGCAGCATTCATGAGCATATTCCTCGGCACGGTCATTGGCATGATTGCCGGGTATGCAGGAAAAATTGTGGACACACTCCTCATGCGCCTGGCGGACATGATTTTGGTGATGCCGACCCTGCTGGTGGTGCTGATTTTGTCGTCATTGTTCGGACAGTTAAACATTTGGACCATCGTTCTGCTGATCGCCCTGTTTCGCTGGCCGGGAGTTTCCCGGGTGATCCGGGCCCAGACACTCTCTTTGAAGGAACGGCCGTTCATCGAAGCTGCCAAAGTGACCGGGGCCTCCCATTTTCGAATCATTTTCCGTCACATTATGCCCAATGTCCTGCCGCTGTCACTGTTGTACATGACGTTTCGTGTCACTTCGGCCATCATCATAGAGGCCGCGCTGGCATTTCTGGGGTTCGGAGATCCGAGCACCGTCAGCTGGGGCATGATGCTGCAATGGGTATGGAAAACCGGGCACATGTTTCAGGCGCCTTACTGGCTGCTGCCTCCCGGCATCTGTATTTCATTGCTAACCCTTTCATTCTATATGCTGGGCCGTGCCATGGAGGAAGTGCTGGATCCCAGGCTTCGAAAGGAGGTAGCACAAGAATAGAATGGCACTGTTGACGGTTGAAAACTTAAGTGTCGGGTACCATACCCGAAAAGGTTTCCTAAAATCGGTACAGGGCGTCTCCTTTTCCCTGGCTGAAGGCGAATCCCTCGGCCTTGTGGGAGAATCGGGCTGCGGCAAAACGACCATTGGCATGTCCTTAATGGGATTGCTCCCGGAAAATGCCGCTGTCACCGGCGGGAGGATTCTGTTTGAAGACACAGATCTGCTTCAGCTGTCAAAAACGGAGATACGGCGGGTTCGCTGGAAAAAGATTGCGATGATTTTTCAAGCGGCCATGAATGCCTTGAATCCGGTTCACAGGGTCAGTGACCAGATTGCAGAGGCTATTTTGGCGCACCATGCCGATATATCTGAAGAAACAGCCATGAAACAGGTTGAAAGCCTCTTTCAGGTGGTGGGGATCCCGCCGGACCGTATGAGAGACTATCCGCATCAATACAGCGGCGGCATGAAACAGCGTGCAATTATTGCCATGGCCCTGTCCTGTAATCCGTCTCTGATCATTGCAGACGAGCCCACCACCGCCCTGGACGTCATTGTGCAGGATCAGATTTTAAACGCCATCAAGGATTTTCAAAAAAGACTGAATGTCAGTCTGATATTCATATCCCACGATATCGCCGTCGTGGCAGATGTCTGTGACAGCATTGGCATTATGTTCGCCGGCCAGCTGGTGGAATATGGTAACGTGAACGACGTTTTTGATGCGCCGATGCATCCGTATACCCGATCACTGCTGGCGTCGTACCTGACCTTGGACAAAGATATCGTTCATTTAAACTCCAACCCAGGGGAAACTCCGGATCTGATTAACCCCACAGCCGGATGCCGTTTTTCCGAACGTTGCGCCCTTGCAGACGCCGCTTGCAGTCTACAAATCCCGGAATGGGTAGAAATTTCGCCGACGCACAAGACCCTTTGCAGTCGGTTCAAATGAGAAAGATTGTGGAATGAAAGACCCGAACAACGTTATCGTACAGTTGGAAAACATCTCAAAAACGTTCCGAACAAGGACCTCTTTTTTAAAAGGAGCCCCAAAAGAGGTTGTAGCACTCAACCGGGTGTCTTTTGAGATATTCAAAGGTGAAATTTTTGGTCTGGTCGGCGAAAGCGGCAGCGGCAAAACCACAACCGGCCGTCTCATCGTAAAGCTGGAAACGCCGGACAGTGGGAAACTGTTGTTGGACGGAAATGACATTGCCAAAATCAAAGGTAGAACCTTGAAAAATTTTCGCAGGAAGGTACAGATGATTTTTCAGGATCCCTACCAGTCTTTAAATCCTTATCTTTCCGCGTACGACAGCGTTTCTGAGCCCCTGATCGTCCACAACGTGGGCAATTCGGAAACCCGTAAGGATAGGGTCCGGCAAAGTCTGAATGCTGTGGGTCTTGCCCCTTCGGACGACTTTTTTTACCGCTACCCGCATCAGATGAGCGGCGGACAGCGACAGCGGATCGCCATTGCCCGGGCCATGGTCCTGGAACCGGAGTTCGTGGTGGCCGATGAACCCACATCCATGCTCGATGCGTCCATCGCGATTCATATTTTTAACATTTTGTCAGAATTACGGAAAAAGTTTAAGGTCACCTTCCTTTTCATCACCCACAGCCTGGCGGCCGCCCGCTATCTGTGTGACCGTATTGCAGTGATATATAAAGGCGAAATCGTGGAGACGGGCGCTGCAGAGGATATTATCCAAAATCCCCAACACCCGTATACCCAGGCGCTTATACGGGCTCACCCGCGATTCCGGCACTAACCCAAATCTAAAAAATATGTTTCGATTGAATTGTTTACTGTCACAATTTAGTGAACCGCAGGATGATTCCGTTTCCATCGGGAAACTGTCTGAGTAAATTAGAGCGCGTTAAAGCGAACAGCATAGAGATAGCCAAAATTATTTAATTATCACATTCCCGCAGTGTAATCTTAACACCTTAGTCCTGTTCGCTTTTACGCGGTTTTATTTGCGAGTTCTTGCCGATGGAAACGGAATTATTCTGCGGCTGAAACGGAGTGTATTCTGAGAAAGGCTATAAGCATTTCGAGGATCTCTTTATGAAGCATCTTTCATCCATCGATCCAGGATGTCTCTATCTTTTTGATCGATGGCGGTGATCTGAAGCTGATGGACGGCTTTCCCCGCGCTTTCTTCGACGGACAATACCTTTGCATAAATATCTCCGAAACAGTAGGCATCCACGCAAAAATCGAAGACCAGCTTGATATCCGTAAAGGGTATCAGCGGCGGCATAATCGATGCGGTGATTGAATTCTCACCCAACATGAGGGTCTCCCCTGACTGGGTTCTGTTCGATATTTTTTTATCTTCCACTTTCCAGCAGCTAAAGGCCAGGTTCATGGGAACACCCGCTTCAATGACATCCCGCACGTTTAGTTCAAGATTATAGGGCGGTCCGATTTGCTTTACGGAATAGGCCACCAGAGGTCTTTTAACGCCTTTCATCACGAATGCCTGGGGGGTTTCACAGGCAACCAATTCCTTGATCAGGTTGTAAGTCGATTCTCCAATGAGAACCTGTCCGCCGACGGTATTCGATTCTATGCGCGCCGCATTATTCACGGCCGAGCCCACAACCGCATATTTCATTCTCACTTCGGAACCGATATTGCCGACCACCACACTGCCGGTGTTGATACCGATGCCCATTTCAAAGGGCGGGTGGCCCTCACGAATAAATGTGTTGTTCAGATCGTCCAGTGCATGCTGCATGGCAATGGCGCAGGCAACCGCGCGCTCGGGATCTGTTTCGTTTTTTTCAGGAACACCGAAAACAACAAGGATCGAATCGCCGATGATCTCATCGATGATGCCGTCGTAATATAGAATTATCTTGGACATGCGCTCAAGATACCGGTTCAGAAGCTGGACCATGATTTCCGGATCCAGGGTCTCAGACAGGGTCGTGAAGCCCCGAATGTCCGACATTAGGATGGTAACGGTTTCCCTTCGACCGCCGATTTTCTGCCCTTCGGGGGATTCCAGAATGTTATCGACAACCTTCTTTGAAAGGTATCGGCCGAACATGTCTCGAATAAAATTTACCAAGCGCAGCCGTTCTTCAGAAACTTTGAATAGGGCGGCCAGCATTTCTTTTCGTGTGGCAACGATCTCTTTGATCTCCAGCGGAGTATCTTCCGAAACATTCACATCGAACTCAGTAAAATCACTCCCCTTTAAACGCAGATTCGAAGCGGAAATAGCCTCAAGGGGCAGGATGATTTTTCGATTGAGAAACTTCCGAAAGGTCACCATGACAAAAAGAATAATGATGGCAATGAGCAAGGAGATCCTTACGGCATACCAGAACAGGTCCACCGGCTGTGCATGGTGATCCGTCAGATATCTATACACCAGAGACCATACCAGCAGAATGCTTTCAATGATCAGAATGCGCCAAAAAATCCCTTTTAAAAGAATTTTCCGGACACCTTCCCCGCCATCGTTTGTTGATTTAATCGTATTATTTTTGTCTGCTGTTTTTTTCAACGAGCACCTTGTTTTGAAACGTTTTTTATTAAAAGCCTATGTTGATCCTATTTATCTTTTCCCCAGATAAACCAGGCAGACGCCCGCAAGCATCACCACAAACCCAAATCGTTGCAGGGCCTTATCCGACATTTCAAGAACTTTTTCTATAATAAACTTCATTTTTTCAGGAAATGCAAAATACGGAAGTCCTTCCACCACCATCACCATGCCCACAACACACAGGAAAAATTTCATCACCATCCTCTTTTCAATTGCGTATTAAAGATTTTTTATAATACTTCATCAACGTTTTTGTCAAAATAAAAGACCCTATTAAGATTTGACGAACTCGTAAAAAGTCTTTTGTGAGCGATGACTGAGCATTTGGGGATCAAGCGTTTCAAGTGGTGATGCGTTAAAAATTTCAAGCTGTTTGAGGAGCTTGCAACGAGTTCTTGAAATTTAGCAGCACCGCTTGAAACGCCCCCAAATGGTCACTGAGCGAGCAAAACGGACGTTTTACGAGACCATCAATTCATCGCGTTTTAAGATTTAAGTGATAAGTGCCAAGACATCGATGTCCTGGCATTTGACATTTAAGTCTTAAATTTTATTTGACAGAATCGCGCAACATTGTCAATCTGCATAATAAAGCCCTAATTGATCGTTGGATTATCTGAATGCGATAACTTTTTCAATGGGCTGAATTGATACGTTGGATGAACTATGGAAAAAACTCTGGCTCAATGCCCTTCATGCGGCAGACAACTGGTTATTCAAAAATCGTGACGGCGTGTGGTTTTGTGCTGCAGGTCCTGCGGCGCCGAGTATCCCTTGAGTGAATTTGCCGATTCCATGGACGATTT
>DATKWE010000201.1:0-4420 GCA_035529735.1 Desulfobacterales bacterium
CGCGGTAAAATCCATCGGTGACGCCGTCGGAAAATCCGTGGGCGTGAAATTCTACTACGATGATTTCAGAAAGGGATGGAAGGAAGGCGTCGAAACCTCAAAAAGCTTGAAACTGTACCGCCAGCAGTACTGCGGCTGTATCTACAGTGAAAAAGAAAGGTATTACCGGCAGAAAGTGTCCAACGAAACGAAAGAATCCGGACCCTGAGGGCCCGTCGTTGGTACCCCTCAGAGGGGTGAAGTCCACCGTATATGTCGGCCGGAATGATGGAGTGATGGAGTGATGGGAAAAAAGCATGGAGTAATGGTTTGAAAAATTTGGTTTTCCATTACTCCAACACTCCAATATTCCAACATTCCAGTTTAACCGATCAAGTTGGCATCCCCGTTGTTTTTAACCTGACCCTCAGGACAAAGTTTTTCAGGACTATATAAATATATTTATGTTTGGCAATTTCATATACTTCATTCTGGTACTTCTCATATACAGTACCTATCAGCCTTCTGAAGAGACGAATTTTACAGGATCTGAATCCCTTTTTCTCTTCGTAATTCTGATTGTCATTTTTACGTTATTCACCTGGATACAGTTTCACAGAATTGAAAAACGGATTTTAAAAGAAAGGTCATTTCATCTCGACAATAAATTCAGCGCCATATTAACCCGCCAATCCATATTGGCCATCGTTCTTTTTTCCATCGATATTTACGGGCTGAATCTCACGTCTTTTTTGACGAACATCCCCTTGTTGGCCGTCATCCCTACTTTTCAGGCATTGTTGTTCCTCTTTCTTTTTATCTTTTACCTGGCAATTGTATGGGCATGTGCTTACGGCCCGTATCAAGCCTTGTACAGGACCGACATGTCAAGAAGATCGTATGTTCTCTCCCAAATTTCATTTTCAGTTCCCATACTTCTGCCCTGGCTCCTGCTTTCCGGAGTCGCAGATATCATCAATGCCCTACCCTTTGAATTTCTCAAACGCCTGCTATCAACCACCGTGGGCGAGGTGACCTATTTCCTTATTTTCCTTTTGGCAATTGCCATTTTAGGCCCGACCATGATTCAGAAATTCTGGCGATGTAAGCCCCTTGAAACAGGCCATCACAGAAGCCGGATTGAAAACCTTTGCCGAAAAGCTGGAATGGGATATGCCAACATTCTTTACTGGCCCATATTCGGCGGAAGAATGATTACCGCCGGTGTCATGGGACTGGTCAAGAAATTCCGCTACATTCTGGTCACCAATGCCCTCTTGCAAATGTTGGAACCTGAAGAAATCGATGCGGTCATCGCCCACGAAATCGGACACATCAAAAAAAAGCATCTTTTATTTTATCTGCTGTTTTTTGTGGGCTACATGATGATCTCCTACGCCACATTCAATCTGCTGGTATATTCTATTGTCTTTTCAGAAACCATTTACAGGCTCATAACCAGCACCGGCCTCAATCAGACGACCGTTACCACATCGATATTCAGTCTGGCCATTATCACCGTTTTTCTGATCTATTTTCGATTCATTTTCGGTTATTTTATGCGTAATTTTGAGCGGCAGGCCGACACTTACGTGTACGCCCTTTTCGATAGTGCCGGACCGCTGATCTCCACATTTGAAAAAATCGCTGCAACCAGCGGACACCCGTCTGACAAACCCAACTGGCACCATTTCAGTATTAGAAAACGGATCAACTATCTGAAAAGGTGTGAAGCAGACAGGACATGGATAACCCGCCATGACAACAAAATAAAAAAAAGTATCGCGGCATATCTGGTGGGGATCGTGCTGATCTGCGGTATCGGGTATAATTTGAATTTTGGTGAAGCCGGCAAGAAATTAAACACGCATTTTTTTGAAAAGATAATACAAAGGGAGATCCAGAAGACCCCCGACAATCCGCTCCTTTACACCACACTGGGGGATCTTTATTTCAGCAATAAAAACTTCACGGAAACCATAAAGGCATATGAACAGTCGCTACGGCTCGATCCTGACAATCCGTATGCCATGAACAACCTTGCATGGCTTTATGCCACCTGTGAAGACGAAACCTTCCGCGATCCGAAAAAAGCACTGGCCCTTGCAAAAAAAGCTGCGGAGCTCAAGAATGCCCCGCATATATTCGACACCCTCGCTGAAAGTTATTATGTGAACGGCCAGTTTGAAATGGCCGTTCTCGCTGGAACCCGCGCCCTTGAATTGACAAAGAAAAACCGGACCTACTATGAGAATCAGCTGAAGAAATTCAGAGACGCCACGAAAATCGGCAAAGCATTTTAGCGCGCATATATCCGGTAGTACTATTTAATGCACACCTTCCTCACCTGCAACAGATCACAGTTTCCCCCAAAAGTTTTTTCAATGCCGTCTTGTTTTAAAGTTTTCATGCCGTCTCTCCTGGCCTGATCCCGTATCACCTCCACCGGTGAACTGTTCTGGATCAGTTTTTTCATCGCTTCGCTTCCCATCAACAGTTCATGGAGCGCCATTCGGCCTGAATATCCGGCGTTGTAACAGTCCGGACAGCCTCTTGGCCGGTACAGCATTAGATTGTCGGTGTAGGGGACATCAACGTTCTTTTTAAATTCTTGAGCCGAACCATATTCCCGAACCAGCTCGTCGTATTCCTCTCGGGACGGATGATACGATGCTTTGCAACGTTTACACAGGGTGCGAACCAGACGCTGTGCAAGAATACACAGAATGGCATCTGCGAAGTTGAACGGGTCCATTCCCAGGTCAAGGAGCCGGCTGATACTTTCAGGGGCGCTGTTCGTATGAAGGGTGGAAAATACCAGGTGCCCTGTGAGCGATGCCTCAATGCCGATGGATGTGGTCTCCCGGTCTCGCATCTCACCGACCATGATCACGTCCGGGTCCGATCTTAAAAATGCCCGCATTGCAGAAGCAAAGTCCAACCCGATTTTGGGCTTTACCTGAACCTGTCGCAGTCCCCGCTGGCTGATCTCCACAGGGTCTTCTGCGGTCCAGATCTTGGTTTCGGTGGTATTGATATACGCCAGAGCTGAATGGAGGGTGGATGTCTTGCCGGAACCGGTGGGACCGCATACAAATATGAGGCCATAGGGTTTTTTGACGGCGCTGGTAAAGTTGTTGTAATTGGCGGTGGAAAAACCGATTTTATTCAGGGGAAGCGGATCGCCCGACTCGAGTATCCGTATAACAACATCTTCCACACCGCCTTGTGTTGGGACTGTGGCCACCCGGAGTTCAATACCAAGACCGCCGTATTTTTTGAATTTGATGGTGCCGTCCTGGGGTTTGCGCCGCTCGACAATGTCAAGATCGGCCATGATTTTTATCCGAGATACGATTTTATCCCGAAACGCATAGGGGATGGCCTCGAAGACCTGACACATCCCGTCGACCCGTATCCGGATCTGCGTCTTCTCTTTCCCCGGGTAGGGTTCGATATGAATATCTGAAGCTCCCCGGCGATGGGCCTCGGAAATGATTTTATGGACCAGCTGCACAATGGCACTGTCGTCTTCATACAGGACGGCGTCTTCATCTTCTATAACTTCTTTCTCACCCTCAAGCCGATATAGGAGTTCTTCCATGGAGACCGGTTTTTTTTCTTTTTGGGTGAAGTGTTTGATAAATTTCAGGACATCCGGTTTTAAAGCAACGCAGAACGACAGCGGCTTGCCGGGAAAAAGAGACTTAATTTCGCCAATCTTCTGAAGATCGTAGGGATTGTACATTGCAACAACGATCTTTCCATCTTCCATCTTCAATGGAACCCAGACATTGTTGCGCAGGAAAGGGACTTTAAGGCCGGCGAGCAGTTCACCGGGAACCGGTGTGTCTTTATCGTATTCCACAAACGGAACGTTGTAAAAGCGACTCAAAGATTTTCCGATCTCCTTTTTGGGAATCTTAAAATCCGACATTAAAACCGATTCAATGGGTTCTTTTCCTTTTCTGGCATCGGAAACAGCCTTGTCGAGTTCTTTTTGGGTCAGAATATGATTTTCCAGAAGATAATCGAACTTGTTGGGCCTTGCTTTTGCGATCCGTTTCTGGTTGAACAGGGCAATTCCCAGAATCTTGGCCATTTCGGTGACAGACTTCTCATCGAGTCTGCTGAACGAACCGCCGTCCCTCCGGTTGATCAACTGTATGACGCCAAGGATAAACTTTTTGAATATGACCGGAACCACAAGGACCTGTTTGGTTTTAAAATCTGCCTTTTGATCCCAGCTTTTGTCGAAGTTCAGATCCTCATCAATGGAAGCCACTTCTCGGTCATCATAAACATTTTTTATATTTATGAGCTTCCTCTTGAAAGCAGAGCATCCGGATATACTGGTATTCGACATGGGGATACGGATCTCACCGATTTCATCTCCGGATTTAAACCTTGAGACAAGTTCCCGTTTTTTTCCATCCACCAC
>DATKWE010000202.1:0-6083 GCA_035529735.1 Desulfobacterales bacterium
GCTGATTACGGTATCGAACCCCCGTTTGGCAAAGGTCAAAACAGATTGACCATGCTGTCTCCGGCAAATGTGCACACATTTTCCGCACAAAACACATCGATTGGGATAGTGGTTTAAAAAAGGGTGATTCCGGTCGATTTCTGTCTCTTTTAGATATCGTTCAAGACCTTTGGGCTTTAAGCCGACCTTTAGAAATTTGGCGATGCGCTGAAGTTCGCATTTTTTATTGGCCGGACAATGCTTACAATCCACATGATGAACCGAAAGGAGCAGTCGAAGGCCTGTTCGTTGCAACTGTCTCACGGCCGGAGTGTCGGTTTTGACAACCATGTCATCCTTGACGTTAACCGTGCAGGATGTTATCGGCTGTTTTTCGCCTTCGATTTCAACAAAGCACATCCTGCAGGACGCCGAAGGATCTTCCATGCTTTCCAGAAAACAAAGGTTGGGAATATAGATGTCGTTGTCGAGGCAGGCCTGAAGTAAGGTCGTCCCGTGTTTGGTTTCGATCTCCTTACCATCCACCCGGAGTTTCGGCATGTCTTATCGTCCTTCTTCTTTTTTTTCCGGAATCTTCTCTATAAAAGGAACCAGATTCGGAGGAGATACCTTTCTGACCGCATCATACTCCGGCGGGCAGGCCACCAGGCACTCGCCGCATTTCACGCAAAGTTCTTGGTCAACCCCTTTCTTGCGGTTGCTGGTGGTAAATACCGCGTCAACCGGACAGCACGTGGCACAGGCATCACATCCCCGGGCGCACAGGTCTAAATCGAAATAAAAAGCGGTCAACGCCCGGCACATCAAGGCAGGGCAGCGCTTTTCTTTGACATGGGCCTCGTATTCCTCTCTGAAATATTTGAGTGAAGTGAGCACCGGATTCGGGGCGGTTTTACCCAAACCACACAGTGACCCGGCTTTTATGTCCCGGCTCAAGGCTTCCAGCAGCTCCAGATCACCGTCAAGGCCTTCCCCTTTTGTTAATCGTTGGAGTATTTTAAGCAGGTGGTAGGTCCCGATTCTACAAAAGGTGCATTTGCCGCAAGATTCCTTTTGGGTGAAATCGATAAAATACCGGGCAACTTCTACCATGCAGGTATCTTCATCCATCACCACCATGCCGCCGGATCCCATCATCGCGCCGGCTTCGGTCAGAGAATCGAAATCGATCGGCGTATCCAAGAAATCTTCATTCAGGCATCCGCCGGAGGGCCCACCGATCTGAACAGCCTTGAATTTCTTTTTATTGGGGATTCCGCCGCAGATATCAAATATTAGGCTTCGCAGCGATATGCCCATGGGAATTTCCACCAAGCCCGCATGCACCACATTCCCCACGATGGAAAAAATCGCAGTACCCGGGCTGTTTTCGGTCCCGATGTCTCTGTACCAAGCCGCACCATTATCCAGTATGGGCGGCACGGAGGCCAGGGTCTTCACATTGTTGATGATCGTCGGCGTGTTCCACAGTCCTTTTTGAACCGGGTAAGGCGGACGGTGCCGGGGCATGCCTCTATACCCTTCGATGGATCGAATCAGGGCTGTTTCCTCACCACAGACAAAGGCACCGGATCCTTGGAACACATCAATTTCCAGATCGAACCCGCTGCCCAGAATCCCTTTGCCTAAAAGTCCCAGTTCTTCTGCCTGCCCAATGGCTTTTGTAACGATATTGACGGCCAGGGGATATTCCGATCTGACATACACCACGGCTTTATGCGCGCCCACTGCATACGCGCAGACGGCCATGCCTTCAATGACCTGATGCGGATTACTTTCCAGAATGGTTCTGTCCATGTATGCGCCGGGGTCCCCTTCATCTGCGTTGCAGATGACGATTTTTTCCTGCGCAATGGTATTTCTTGCCAGTTTCCACTTTCTTCCGGTGGGAAATCCGGCGCCGCCCCTGCCTCTTAAACCGGAATGCTCGACCTCGTTGATAATCTCATCCGGGGAGCGCTGTAAAGCTTTCGCAAAGGTTGAATACCCGCCTTCAGCAATGTAGTCATAGATATCTTCAGGATTAATCCGCCCGCATTTTTCCATAACAACCCGTTTTTCCTGATTGAACCGCGGAAACTCCATAACCGAAGGAATCAGATCGTTTTCCATGGTGGCACCGAGGATGTGTTCAAAGCGGGGGTCCCCTTCTCCCAAAAAAAGTTTTACCAGCATTTGGGCTTTGCCTGCGGTAACTTCGTGATAGAAAATGGGCGGGAATCCGGAATCTGGATGATCGATGATAACCACCGGCTCTGCATAACAATGGCCGATACAGCCTACCGGATGAATTATGGCTTCCACATTACGTTCAGCGAGAATCTCTTCGAATGCCTTTTTGGTTTCAAGGGCCCCGGAGGCGATACCGCATGTCGCCATACCAATGTGAATTTTGGGAACCGGCGTCTCCGTGAATGCTTTCCGGCGTCTCTCGGCCGTTTCAAGAATAGCACTGAATTTCTGATCTATTTTTTCATTCTTGGCCGGATTCATTTTTTTGTTTTTCTCTTTCTGCCATCTCTTTTTCTATTGCAATCCGCAGGATAAGCCCTTCCACCTTGCTGGGGGCCATATGGGCATGAACGGTTTCGCCAATAATGGCTACGGGAGCCAGCGCACAGCATCCCACACAGGCAACCCTTTCAATGCTGAACTCTCGGTCCGACGTGGTTTCACCTTCGGAAATTTCGAGCTTACGTTCAAAATTTTCGAGTATAATATCACCCGCCCGGACATGACAGGCCGTCCCCAGGCACACTTTGATCCGGTGTTTGCCAGGCGGATGAAATCTGAACTGATTATAGAAGGTTGCAACACCATAAACTTCAGATTCCGGGATTTCGAGGTGTTCTGCCACCATTTTTAGGGATTCAGGGGGGAGATAGGCAACCTCTTTCTGGATCATCTGAAGGATGGGGATAAGATTTCTTCTTTGCTTTTTTAACGTCGTAAGCTTCGAGGCAATATTCTCTAATGCGTGTTTGTCTTCAGCTGTTAAGTCTAGACGCATATCGCTATTTTCCTCTCAGAAGAGCCGTCCCCATTATTCTGCTAACCATCTATTATTTATACTAAATTTGCCGAATTCGTTTAAATGAGAGAAACCAAAAAATCAATCTTTATTACATTGTAAAAATTAAAATGTCAAATGATAGGGGTTGTTGTCAAGACTATACGCTTGACAATTTTATTGAAACTGTCAGAGTATATTATAAATAAGCCTGTGAAAATGCTCGCCGTTTCCTTCCCTGTTAATTCACGATAAAGATTTAACCGGGGTCCAATCTCAACATTAAAAACCAAAAGAGGTCTAATATGAAACCTGCTGAAATGGAACATGCGTTGGGACACTGTGAGTTTTTCAAATTGCTGGGGAAAAACGAACTCTCTGAAATCGCCAAACTCTGCCGGATAATGCGATATAAAAGTGGTGAATATGTTTTTCAACAAGGCGATTATGGGGAGCATATCTACGTTATTGCCCAAGGTCGTATACACCTGGAAAGGTCTGTGGATTTGGGAGCCCGAAAGGGGAATGTCGTCATCGAAACCCTTGGCAAAGGAAGAGTTCTGGGCTGCTGGTCCACCCTGCTGAACATGCCCCACATCCTCATGTCTTCGGCCGTTTGTCAGAAACCGACCCACATCGTAACGATGAAGGGCGCTGATTTAAGAAAGATGATGATCGGCAACACCGAAATTGGATTTAATATCATGGAAAGGCTCTGTTATTTACTTCGGGACAGATTACAGGCCGCATACGGTGCGATGGAGAAAATATAGCAATGGACACGCTTAAAATATTATTTCTGCCCCACAACATAGAAACAACCGTTACCCATGGAGAAAACCTTATCCGTGCCGCCTTGGAAGCCGGTGTTCATATTAATGCATCTTGTGGTGGGGAAGGTGTCTGCGGAAAGTGCAGGGTTATTATCGAGCAAGGGGACGTTGAAGGGGGGATATCGGAAAAGCTGAGCCCAGAAGACCTGAGCAAAGGGTATCGCCAGGCCTGTCTGGCCGCTGTTAAAAGCGATCTTGTGGTACGCATTCCCATAGAGTCAGAAATTGATGCAGGGGTTCTTAATCTGCAGACAACGCCGCGAAGGGCGGCCCGGATCTGGGAAATGAATCTCGAAGATTTAAAGGATAAAGGGCTTTTCATCCCGCCGGTGGAAAAGAAATACCTCCAAGTTCCAGAGCCGACGTTGCAGGACAACCTGCCGGATGTAACCAGACTCGTCTCTTTTTTGAAAGCCAAACACGACGAACATCGTCTGGTGGTTCGGCTTCCCGTTATCCGGAAAATTCCGGACATCTTGAGAAAAGACGGCTTCAGAGTTACCGCTACCCTTGCCCGGCCGGTCCAATCCGGGAGAAAGACGCACATCATAAATGTTCAGCCTGGGGATACCACCGATCGAAATTATGCCATTGCCGTGGATATCGGGACAACAACCATCTACGGACAGTTGATCGACCTTAAAACGGGCGATGTTCTGGCCCAGTTTGGTGACTACAACGGACAGATCAGTTACGGTGAAGACGTCATCAGCAGAATCATTTATGCGGATAAACCGGGGGGCCTCCAGAAGCTTCACGAGGTGGTTATTAATACCATCAACACGTTAATCAAGAAGATGGTCAAACGGGCCCGGATCGATCTTGACGAAATTTCCACCATTACCATGGCAGGCAATACAACCATGACCCAGCTGATGCTGAAGATCAACCCCAAATATATAAGGCTTTCACCGTATGTGCCGGCTTCAACTCTCTATCCGCCCATCAATGCAGTAGAACTGGGCCTTGCTCTTGGAGACCATGTCACCGCTTTGGTATACCCGGCGGTTTCAAGTTATGTTGGCGGCGACATTGTGGCCGGCGTTATGGGGTCGGGAATGTATCGCATCGAAGAACTGACACTTTTCATGGATATCGGAACCAATGCAGAGATTGTCATTGGCAATAAAGATTGGCTTGCCTGTGCATCCTGTTCCGCCGGTCCGGCATTTGAAGGGGGCGGCGTTAAGTTCGGAATGCGGGCCGCCAAGGGGGCCATTGAAGATTTTTCCATGGATCCCGTGACATTTGAACCCATGAATATTACCATCGGTAATGTCAGGCCAAAAGGTATCTGCGGCTCGGGACTGATCATCATTGCAGCAACAATGTTTGAATTGGGTGTTATCGATAACCGGGGCAAATTCAACCGGGACCTCGATACACCCCGAATTCGGGAAACCGATGGTATTTTTGAGTACGTCCTTGCCTGGAAGGATGAAACCGAGATCGGCAGAAATATTGCCTTAACTGAACCGGACCTTGACAATCTCATACGCGCCAAAGGGGCACTTTACAGCGGTTGCATGACCCTCCTGGAAGAAGTGGGTCTTACGATGCAAGATATTGACCGCATTTATTTGGCGGGGGGATTTGGAAGTTATGTGGACCTGGAAAAGGCCATGGCTATCGGTCTGTTGCCTGAAATAGACCCGGATAGAATTCGGTTTATCGGTAATGGGTCTTTAATGGGGGCAAAAATGAGTTCTCTGACCAACCGCATCAGAAAAGATGTCGTGGAGGTCACCAAGAGGATGACAAATTTCGAACTGTCGGAAACACCCTCTTTTATGGATAATTACGTGGCCGCTCTTTTTCTGCCACATACCGACATGGATCAGTTTCCCAAACTCAAAGCACGCTTTGAAGCCCGTAAGGCGCTAAAAGTAAAGAATCCGGGCCCATCTTAGACCCCGCCACCTAGGGAATGATGGAGTGCTGGAGTCGTAGGAGAAACATGGAGTGATGGAGTATTGGAGTGTTGGGTTGAAAAAAAAGGTTTTCCCATTACTCCAACACTCCATTATTCCAATATTCCAGCTTAACGAATAGAGATAGCCTATCCGTTGTTTTTAACTCCCGCAATGCGGGACGGACATAGCTCATCCATCACCTGCGATCCATCACCTGGGAGCCTTTCAGCAGTAGCCCCCCTGTCAGGGCAATAAGACTGCTGATCATAAACATTTGAAATGTCCCCAAAATTTCAAAAAAATAGCCGCTCATGAAAAGTCCAACCA
>DATKWE010000203.1:0-3091 GCA_035529735.1 Desulfobacterales bacterium
ATTACTTTTATAGGCAACTGCTATGATGAGCCTGATAGGTACCCATTATCGGAGTTCCTTTTAAAAGCTATACCTACTGAAATCATTAATCAAATAAGATTTAAGCCTTAATCTTGACCAACTAATTTGGAGAAGATCCATTTTTTATAAATATTAACACATCAGTGAAACTGGGTTCTGCCCTTGACATTTGACATTTGTTTAATTCCTGATCGGTTGGAGCGATCTTTTGTTTCACATTTCACATGTTTGAAATCAGATCTTTTTCCAATCATATGAGAAAGATAGGGCAGATAAATTTAAGATGCACCCATATTGCCAAACTGTTTATTTGATTAAAACTTGTTCGATGGCCGGTTTCATGTTGCTGTTTTGAGAAATTTCAGCAACAACACGGCCTCCGGGACCTCCATAAGATACTAAATAACTCCATCGATATATTAGTTTCTTATTTTTTTTATGGACGCCTTTACGGTGCCCTGAAAGATCAATGCGGGCTTCAGGGAATGAGCTTTTTCACGCGCCCTACAATGCCGCTTTCCAAACGAACCTTGATCCCATGTGGATGTGTGGTGGATTTCGTGAGAACATCCTTGACGATGCCTTCCGTAAGTTTTCCGGATCGCTGATCCTGTTTCTGTACAACCTTAACACGCGTTCCCGGTTTGATGTCCGCCCGGACGATTCCGTTCATTTGTATCGCCTATACGTTTAATGATTCAGTGCCGATTCGGTATTCAGCCCCGCTTCCGTGCCCGGAAGGAGTTACTTCTCTTCAGGGAATGCGTCTCCGCGAGGAAATCGAGGACTACTGGGACGTCCATAAGCTACTAAAATACTCCATCGATATATAAGTATCTTATATTTTTATGGACGTCCCCCCTTTACTCGCGTTTTAACCGCCGGCGAGCTTTGCGGTGTATCCGTGTTTCTTGATCTCATCCAATAGTGTTTGCCGGTGATCCCCCTGGATTAAAATAACTCCGTCCTTAACGGATCCACCGGCACCACAGCTGCGCTTTAATGTTTTGGCAAATTTCTGTAGTTCCTCGTTTTCAAGCGGGACACTGAAGACGGCTGTGACAATTTTACCTTTACGCCCTTTGACTTCCCGTTGTATCCTGATTGTGCCGTCGTTGGGATAGCCTGTTGGCTGCTTATCGGCTTTAACAGCCTTCTTTTTTTTGCAGGAGCATGCGGAAACCGGCTTGCCGCATTCAGGGAAGATTCGGCCTGTTTCTGTTGAATACACCAATCGGCTGTCGTTCATTGATTTGTTTGCCCATTTCTTCCGAATGGAAAGGGTTATTTGTTTAGGAATGTGCTCTTTAAATTTTTACAATTAGTAAACAACGCAAATTACATTTTAAACTGCCTTTTGTTCCTTTTGGTTGGATTATTCTGCCCATGCGATCTTGATATTGAAGAAGTTATTCACTTATTTACGGACGTCCCTCTTTCCTGTGAAAACAATAAACAGGTTTTCAAGTCAAGAAAAATCGCCTTTCACAATCGCCTTAGAATTAACGACTTTGGCCTGACGATGGGTAGTGGTGAATACACATAATCCCTCTATCTTTTCCTCTCAAGAAGCGGATTCATGTCAGACTCATAGAGTAGGGTCACATTAATATGTCCAGGGAACCCCGGAGTTTTTCCAGCCATTTTTAACCCTTTTTCCGATATAGTAACTTTCCGGTTCCTTAACCGGGTCGCCTTCGAATCCATCAATAATATTGTAAACGTCCGTGAACCCGGCTTCAGCCAGAAAATTAACGGCTGCGGCGCTCCGGCCTCCCGAACGACACATGATCAAAATCGTGTCGGTAACCTTGTAGTCCTTTTAAACTATGGAGACAAAATCAGGATTTATCTCCATAACCGGTCTCATTTTCTCAATCGTCTGTTTTTGGTTTAAGAATTTGACGGGGATGTTCCTGGCCATGGGAGCATGACCGACAAAGATGTATTCCTCCAGTGTGCGGACATCTAAAATCACTACTTTTTCTTTGTGACCATACCATTTAAAATATGCATCCCTGGCCGTGATATACAGTCCCAAAACAGTTTGCTTATTTTTCGGAATATTTGGTTCAGCACGCATCGAGACACTGAAACCTAAAATCAAATAGAATACGATAGCAACGCCTATGATTTTCCCCTTCATGACTTCCTCCTCATTCGATTTCTTTGAAAGGATAACACCCAAAACGACCCATGCCATTATAAAGGAAATATAATGACAGCCCGATGGTTAGATAAAGCATTGACCACACTGGGCCAAAAACCCATCCCGGTGGATTGAATACCGGCTTATTTAAAGATGCATACCAAGTGCCAATGTCTGTAAACAACCCACCCAAGGCGGGGAGGAAACCAAGAATAATAAAAAAAACTATCTTTAGCACGTTCATTATCCGTGACGCCTGTGGAGCCCCATGGGCAAGCCCGTGGTAACACTTAGTTTCGCCGATTCGCTTCGCGAACGTCGGGACTTAGTGGCACGACATCCCGATCGTAATCCCGACCACAAAAGATCGGGACTAAAGCCGTGGCTTTCTGTGGTCGGGGTAAAGCCTTTCATTTCATATTTTCCGGAACGATTTACTGGCTAACAATTGTCAAAAAAGGTTTGATTCCTTTACTGGATAAAGAAGATCAAGATTCAAAAGCCTCCAAAAGGATATAAGAATCCTCTTGGAGGCTTTATAGTCGCACTGTCTAAAAACTCCAACATCCTGGCGTTAGGAATATCGCTCTCACTCCACCAAGTGAATCTCAGTTGATTACCCAGATAAGGCCTTTATCATTTCATTCACTTGGCTCTCTGAAGCGATAGGATATACCTTGAAGGAGACAAATGGTCCATGCTGGGCTGTCATTTTCAAGATTTCTATTTCAGTTCCTTCAGCAACTGCGTATCCGTTGGTTTCGCCAACAAATGCTCCCTAATCCTTCGATATACCTTTTTCTTTATCTTGCCTAACCATAGCCATCAACAGACCCCATCCAGCTCCTCGCTCTTTAGGGTCAATTGGTATTCTCGCCCTGTCGACTTCCCAAAGCAAAAGATACCTTCCCATGATTTCCT
>DATKWE010000204.1:0-8578 GCA_035529735.1 Desulfobacterales bacterium
CCGATGTTGATGATGTACTGATTTTTCCTGTTAAGGTTGATAATGCTTTGGGTCAGCGGTGTGCGGGTAATTACTTCACCGTTAAAGTCTATGATTTGAAGGTGGTGCGTATGCCCAATAAAACAAATTCTTTCTTTCATTTGTTTAAAAGTATGTTGCATCTCGTCTTCTGAAACCTGAAAGAGATAGGTGGTTGCTGAATCGGGCGGAAAGCCGTGAACAAAGCGGCAGTCGTGACGAATCAAGTGGGGTTTGAATCCGGAAATGAAATTGATGGTTTTGCCGGACAGTAATTCGATCGTCCTAAGAAGAGACTTGCGGGCAAGAGGATTGAACCATTGGAGATAGTCTTGATCGGTTACGGCCAGTTCGTGGTTGCCCATGACACATGGGATGTCAAGATCTTTGATCATCGTGACGACCGGGTCAGGTTCAGGACCATAACCGATGGTGTCACCCAGACAGATCACACTATCGACATTCGATCGGCCGATATCGAACAGGACCTGTTTGAGCGCTTCCAGGTTCGCATGAATATCAGATATAACCGCAACTCTCATGGGCTTGCCACCATGCCGATGAGCAGTACGACCTGAACATCCGGTTTTAAATCAGGAAGCGGTTAAGTGACACAAACACGACGGACCTCGGTTATATCGGTCAGCCCTTGGAATACTTTAGAAATACCGTCCTGAACCAGAGTGGTCATGCCGTCACCGGCTGCCTGAACAAGAAGTTCCTCGGGTGTCGCTTCTTTTTTTATCATTCTTTTAATCTCCTTTGTCCCTTCCATGAGTTCATGGATCCCGAGTCTGCCTTTATACCCGGTTCCGTAACACTCATCACAGCCTCCGGCACGATAAAGGAGCGATTCCGAGTTTAGTTCAAGTCCGGAGGAGGCGAAATATTTTTTGCCGTAAATCGTTTTAATTTCATCAATTTCTTCTTCCGAAGGATGATACTCCACTCGGCATTCTTTGCACAGCACTCTGGCAAGCCTCTGGGCTAGGACAGCCTGAAAGGCATCTGCAAAATTAAGCGGATTGATCCCCATATCGAGGAGACGTGAAACGGTTTCCGGGGCACTGTTGGTGTGCAGGGTGGAAAAAACCAAATGACCGGTGAGTGATGCCTCAACGGCGATGGAGGCGGTTTCTTTGTCCCGCATCTCACCGATCATAATCACATCAGGGTCGGCCCTTAAAAATGCCCGCATAACTCTTGCAAAATCGAGCCCGATCTTTGACTGGCACTGGACCTGTCTGAGGCCAAGCTGCGTGATTTCCACCGGGTCTTCCGCTGTCCAAATCTTGACCCCTGGTTTGTTGATAAAACCGAGAGCCGAATGAAGGGTGGTGGTTTTTCCGGAACCGGTGGGTCCTGCTGCCAGAAACAGCCCGGTGGGTTTGGAAATAACTTTTTTCACAATCATCAGATTTCTTTCATTCAATCCCACCTCGTCAAGTTTCATGGCACCGGCTTCGGCTAGAATTCTCAATACCGCATCTTCATATCCTCCCACCGTGGGAAGGGTGGCAACCCGAAGTTCAAACGGTTTAATCCCTTTGCGTTTGAATTTAATTTTACCGTCTTGGGGCAGGCGTCTTTCAGCAATGTCAAGTCCGCTCATGATCTTGAGCCTTGACAGAATCGCTTTGGCGTGGGTAATCGGCACCTGTAAAAAATCCTGGCAAACCCCGTCAATTCTAAATCGAATGCCCATCGTTTTGGTTAGGGGCGACGGTTCAACATGGATATCGGAGACATTTTTTCTGTAAGCCGAAATGAGGGTCTGGTCAACCAGGCGCACCACCTGACTGGAAGATTCATCAAAATTTTCGATGACCTCTTCATCTTCATCCTCTTCAAATTCAATGTCCGGCATAACATCGAAGGGATCAACGCTACTCTCTGCAGCAGTCGTTCTGGATTCGGTCTTCTTGTCAAAGAAATGTTTAATAATATTCGTGATATCTTCTTTTATGCCGACGAAATAGTTGATGTTATTGGTATATACCAGGGATGCGATATGGTCGGTTTTGATGAGATCCATTGGGTCGTCGATCAAAATATCAACGGCCCCGCTCTTCATATCCCAGTTCAGCGGGACCCAGTTATATTGAACAAGGAACGACTGTTTCAGTTTGGTTAACAGCTCGAAAGGAACGGAGATATCGGGGTCAAACGCCACGAAAGGACATTTGTAGAACAAAGAAAGAGATTTGCCGATGGTTTCTTTTTTTATCCTGTTCTGTTCCATGAGGATCTGTTCGACGCTTTTCTTTGTTTTTTTGGACAGGGCCAAAGCTTGTTGTAACTGGCTGGTTGTAACGAGTTTGGATTCGAGGAGATAACCGTATCTCGATTTATAAGCGCGACTTTTCTGGAGCGTTTCAATCCGATCCTTCAGGCCTTTATAGTTCGGATTAATATTTTTAACGGTCTCATAAATTTCAAGTGCAAGATCGGGCTGTCTTTGCTTTTCCATCTCTATGCCGAGCTTGAAATGGATATCTGCTTTCTTAGGATCACTTAAATTTTTCTCTTTAAAAATTTGTTCAACCTGATCGATAACCCTTGATGGGGGATAGATGGCAAAAAGGCATTCCGCCAAATTGGCGATAATTTCTTTGACCGGATAATCGTGGTCAAATAGTTTTGTATATTCTTCAACAGCCTCTTTATAAAGTCCCAATTCCTTTAGCGATAAGGCACTGATAAGCGTAGCGTCAACGTTATCATCGGAATCCCAGGTTTTTTTAAGGTAGGAAATGTCCTGCTCGGAGAGTGAAGGATCTTCTTTTTCAAGACGCCGGATACCTTCTTGCAGCAAGCCAATTTTTTCGGTGATGTTTTTTTTGGTTTCCGGATCGATCTCTGGAAAAACAGCAAGAATGTCTTCGTATATACCGAGTGATTCTGAAAAGAGTTCTTGAGATCTGTATGCCTCGGCTTCTCTTATTTTCAGATCGATATCTATTTTATCATTCTCATGGACATCGCTCATGTGTCAAAAACCTCCGGTCGCTCCCATTGATCCGGCGTTTACACTGATAAAAGGGTTTCCCCTGAGTTTTCTACTCAAATGGGGTCACAATTTATCCTGTAATGAGGCCACGGTCAAAGATATTATTTTTTTAACGGTTTCAATGACCTTGGACCCCTTGATGGCACTTGCTTCAAAAGACGGCGCCTTTAATTCACTGTTCAGGTCTTTTTCCAATGTTTCATATGACAAAATCGGGATGTTCTGGTCAGCCAAATCCCTTTTATTATATTGAAAGACAAGAGGTATCTTGAAAATATCTTTATCAAAGATGGTCAGATTTTCTTTTAGATCCTGGAAGGAGGCGATATTCAAATTTTGTCTTAGGACCATGGAGTCTGCCACAAAAACAATACCATCCGCGCCTCTTAATACCAATTTCTTGGTTGTGGCGTACTTGATCTGCCCGGGAATGGTATAAAGCTGCACCTTGATGTTGTATCCTTTGACTGTACCGATGTCTAGCGGTAGGGAGTCATAAAAAAGCGTACGGTCACCATGTGTCTTTATTGATGCCAACTCCCCTTTGATGCGCTTTTTGAATTTTTTATAAATATATTCCAAGTTGCTTGTTTTTCCAGCACGCCCCGGACCATAATAGACTAATTTTACTTCAACCTCCTTTTTATCCGAATTTATCAACGCCAAAACAGTTTCCTCTCTATATTCATGAAATCTTGAGGGGGAAATTCATCCCGCTTTAGGTTTTAAGTCTCAAGTGTCAGTAACTTATCATTTCCATTATATTTTATCAATAAAATAATAACCCGAACCCACCGCTTCAATGTACCTGTAATAAGCTCATTTCATCGAACTGTCAATTTAAACCTTACCCCCAAACGCTTCAAAGCTATACATTTTCTATACAATAATATTTACATTGACATTTACATTTGCTGTGTTAAAGTAGGGTTCATTGTGCGGCTCCCGCTATGTAGCAGGAGAACGATGGAACACGGGGTTGTTCTGATATTCTTTTTGACAGAGAATTTAAAATAGAAATTCCAAGATGTTAAATTAGGAGGTTTCTTCTATGCAGGCTGAACTTACTCCAAAACAGCGACGATTTCTTAGCTACCTGGATCGGGAAATTACCAGAATCGGGAGAGCGCCCAGTTTGCGGCAGGCGGCTGCTGAAATGGGCGTGAGCCATGCGGCGATATCTCAGCTTATAAAAGTGCTTGAGAAAAAAGGAATTCTTAAACGCGACGGCCGTTATAGCCGTACGATCCACCTGCTGAATCGCACCAGAGAGACGGCGGGCATCATGCGCTGGCGGGAGGTGCCGATCGTGGGGGATATTGCCGCTGGATTACCATTATACGCGCAGCAGGAATGGGGGGGCAGCGTTGTTGTTGATTCAGCCATATACCGTGGTTCAAACCTGTTTGCGCTTAAGATAAAGGGTGACTCGATGAAAGATGCCGCTATTCTGGATGGGGATCTGGTTATTTGTGAGCCGCGCCAGTTTGCCGAGAACGGCGAGATCGTCGTTGTGCTTATCCATCAGGAGGAAGCAACGGTCAAGCGTTTTTTTCGAAGGGGAAAACAGATTGAACTGCGCCCTGAAAACCCTCTTTACAAACCGGCCAATTACAATTTTGACCAGATTTTGATCCAAGGCAAGGTCGTCGGTGTCCAGAGAGGGCCGGAGGTGGTTGAGAGGCTTTAACCCGAATGTCTCAGAATGTCAGAATTATTAAGGGGAACGGGGCTTGACGGTGGTCTGAGATGCGTGAACGTTCAATCATCCATATCAATGTGGTCGATTTTGCTGTGGCTGTGGAACGGCTTTTGGATAGCCGTTTGAGAGAGCGTCCGGTGATTATCGCCCATGATGCTTCCACACGATCGACAGTGTATGACATGAGTGAAGAATCGTATCAAAATGGTGTCCGTAAAGGAATGGCTCTGGGACGGGCACTCTGCTATTGCCGGGATGCCGTTGTGCTGCCGCCGCATCCTGACCGTTATGAGCGGGCAATGCGTCAGCTTTTGAAACACGTGTTACCCTATTCGCCGTTGATCGAAATGACCGACCACAATGGACATCTATTCATAGATGTCACCGGGACGGGGAGGCTGTTCGGCCCGCCACCTGACGTGGCATGGCGCATCAGAAAGATGGTGCGGGCCGATATGGGTTTTGACCCGATCTGGTCGGTTGCTCCCAATAAGCTGGTGGCCAAGGTGGCAACGCGCATGGTCAAACCGGACGGTGAATATATCGTCGGGGCTGGCGAAGAAGCGGATTTCCTGAAACCCTTACCGATTTACTTTGTTCCCGGTATCGAAAGGGGAGACCTGAAGCGTTTTCGGGAATTCAACCTGACCCGTGTCGGTCATGTGATCAATCTGTCGAAGATACAACTGAATGTTATGTTCGGCAATCGTGGCCGAAGCCTGTATGATGCCGTACGGGGCATTGACCCATCGCCGGTTTTATCTGTTGATCAGAAGCAACCGATGGTAAGTTCCGATTATGAATTTGGAAACGACACCAACAATGTTGCAGTGGTGAAGGGTGCATTATATCAACTCGTTGAGAAAGTCGCTATGGACCTGCGCAATCGAAGGATGACCACAAGACGAATCAGAATTGTCCTCGACTATTCCGACGGTCGGCGGATGGCCCGACAGGCGGCCACCCATCCGGCCACTGCCAATGACTTTCGCTTATTTCCCGTTGCAGAGGCAGCCCTTGAAGGGGCCTGGACACGCCGCGTCCGCATCCGACATCTGCGTTTGATTTGTGATCGTCTGACCTACCCCCCGGCACAAATTGAGCTTTTTGCCGAATACGAACAAAAAAAAAGGGAAAATGACAACCTGATTCTCGCCTTCGATTCAATCCGCCGTCGTTACGGATTCAATGCTATTTGTGTGGGACGAACCCTATACCGATGATTCCGCTGAGCGTTCGTTCATATTATTCATTGATGTGGGGCACGTGCTCGCCGGAAAGAATCTGTGCGGGTGCAAAGCAGCGTGGTTATGACCGCATCGCCCTTACGGATACCGACAATCTTTACGGTCTCTGGCCTTTTTTAAAGAGTTGCGAGCGTGCAAAGATTAAGCCCATCGTCGGTGCAGAGCTGACAGATCCCGTATATGGATACCGGGCCGTCTGTCTCGTGGAGAACGGTCAGGGCTATCGCAATCTTTGTCGTCTGATTACGCGTCGTCACACAGATGAAATGTTTGATCTGAAATCTGCCATCCCCGCCCACGCCAAAGGGCTGGTTGTTATCACGCAAACGCCTGAGCTTTTATTCGACTGGTATGAGGCCGAAGTCACCGTCGCGCTGGAAGTGCCCGCCAAGCCGAATGGAACCGCCGTTAGATTCCGGAAGATATTCCAAGACCTGGGGGTGCCGATTGTCGCCACGCCCGGGAGTTTCTTTCTCGATCCGGATGATGTCAAGGTTCACCGGATGTTACGTGCCATAGATCTGAACACGTCTCTTTCCCGATTGACCCCAAAAGATGTGGCGCCGTCCGATACATGGCTGGCGACGGCATCCGAGTATGCCAAACGTTTTGCCATTTGGCCGGAGGCAATTCGAGCCGCTGAAGCCATTGCAGAACGGTTGACATTTACCGGACCTTCCAGCGAACTCATACTGCCTCCGTGGTGCGATACACAGGGAAAGAGTGCCGGCCAACTCCTTTGGGATGCGGCTTACAAAGGTGCACAAAGGCGCTATGGAAATGATCTGTCCGAAGCTGTTGTGGAACGACTGGAGCATGAACTGCGCATCATTGAAGAGGTGGGGTTTTCATCGTATTTTCTTGTGGTTCAGGATATCGTGTCTCGTAGCCCGCGTATTTGTGGGCGCGGAAGCGGCGCCGCTTCGCTGGTTGCATACAGTCTGGGAATCACCAATGTCTGTCCCATAAAGCACAACCTGTATTTCGAACGCTTTCTGAATCCGGGCCGTTCGGACCCCCCTGATATCGATATCGATTTTGCCTGGGATGAAAGGGATGAGGTTCTGCATTCCGTATTAAATCAGTATGACGGTCATGCCGCGCTGGTCTGCAATCATGTTGTTTTTCAGCCGCGCATGGCCATACGGGAGGTGGCCAAAGTCTTCGGACTTGCCGACCGTGAGATCGGCCGCGTAACCAAACGCCTGCCATGGTTCTGGCGAGCGGATCATGCAGGTGCCGATCTGTTGAAAAGGATTAAAGAACTCCCTGTGTTAAGTAATTTTGATTTTCCACAACCCTGGCCGGAGATTTTTCACATGGCTCGGCGCATCATCGGCGTTCCGCGATACATCTCCGTTCATCCAGGTGGTATGGTTATCACCCCTGAGCCGATAGATCGTTATGTTCCCGTTGAGCTTGCCCCCAAGGGTGTCCCGATCATCCAGTGGGAAAAAGACACCGCACAAGACGGCGGTCTGGTTA
Source organism: Desulfobacterales bacterium (assembly GCA_035529735.1). Classification (GTDB taxonomy): domain Bacteria; phylum Desulfobacterota; class Desulfobacteria; order Desulfobacterales; family UBA11574; genus JAAXQD01. The sequence goes on from DATKWE010000204.1 coordinate 7,463, forward strand.
AAATCGATCTTCTCGGCAATCGCAGCCTGGGTGTTATCCGCGATGCCATTGCAAACCTTCAGGATAACGGCACGAATTTTGACGAGCGGTCCTGGAAACCGGAAGACGATGCAGCCACACAGGCGACTGTGGCCAAGGGGAATACGATGGGCTGTTTTTACATAGAGAGTCCGGCCATGCGTCTGCTGCAAAAGAAAACAAAGGTGGGCGATTTTAAACATTTGGTCATTCACAGCAGCATTATCCGTCCGGCGGCCAATGAATTTATTCGCGAATACGTTCGCCGTCTGCATGGGGGTGAATGGGAGCCTATTCATCCTTTACTTGAAGATGTGCTCGATGAAACCTATGGAATCATGGTTTATCAGGAAGATGTTTCCAGAACCGCTGTGGCATTGGCCGGATTTTCACATGCCGATGCCGACGGGCTTCGTAAAATTATGTCTAAAAAAGATAAGGCCCGCAAATTGGACGATTATAAAGCGCGTTTCACAGAGGGCGCACGAGCAAGGGGTGTTCGCAACGATCAGATTAAAGCCGTTTGGGACATGATGATGAGTTTCAGCGGCTACTCCTTTTGCAAACCCCACAGCGCCAGCTATGCCCGTGTCTCTTTTCAGGCAGCCTATTTAAAAACCCATTATCCGGCAGAGTTTATGGCAGGAGTCATCAGCAATCAAGGCGGCTTTTACAGTACTTTCGCTTACGTATCGGAAGCACGGCGTATGGGGTTGGAAATCCTGCCGCCGGATGTAAACAAAAGCGATCTCTGCTGGAAGGGCAGATCCGGCGGCCTGCGTGTGGGATTGTTGTCCCTCAAGCATGTGGACACAGACACACGCAGACGTATTGTTGCCGGACGTATGGAAAAACCTTACAACGACATCATCGATTTTCTTGAACGAGTACAGCCAAACGAGCGTGAGGCACGTTCATTGATTCACGCAGGCGCTTTTGATTCGCTTCATCCAAAGAAAAATCGTACGTTGATGCTGTGGAAACTGATCTGCTGGCAAAAATCCAGATTAAACAGATCCGGGACAAGAGATTTGTTCGGCAACAGAATAGATGTCCTTAAACCGTCATTTCCTCCCGAGAATGAGCGAGAACGCCTGC
>DATKWE010000205.1:0-5943 GCA_035529735.1 Desulfobacterales bacterium
GAATGTCTCCTGTTTCATCATCCTGATAACCACGTTAATGCTGGTCTTTTTTAACAAAAAAGAAATTTAGCCCGAATATTAAATCGTTACGAAAACAACGGGGTCATTCTTGACAGAAATTAGCGGGGAGTGAAGAATGAAGACCTGACCCCATGCGGTTTTCTGATTTTTAATAACCGCCTAAACGAGATCATTTGAAACTCACGTAAAGGAGAGATTATGGCCAAAAGAGATGACATCCACAAGATTCTCATCATCGGATCGGGTCCTATCGTGATCGGACAGGCCTGTGAATTTGACTATTCCGGTACACAGGCATGCAAAGCACTGCGATCCATGGGATATGAAATTGTGCTGGTTAATTCCAATCCGGCAACGATCATGACCGATCCGGGTACGGCCGATGTGACCTACATCGAACCTCTGAATCTGAAAACCCTGACGCAAATCATCGCCAAGGAACGACCCGATGCACTTCTGCCCAATCTGGGAGGACAATCCGGCCTGAATCTGTCTTCTGAGCTGAGTCGAACCGGCGTATTGGAAGAATATGGTGTACAGCTTATCGGTGTGAGTGCGGATGCCATCGAGCGGGGTGAAGACCGTCTGGCGTTTAAGGCCACGATGGAAAAACTGGGTGTCGAAATGCCGCGCAGTAAGACGGTCAACACGCTTGAAGATGCCGAGGCGGCGGCAGAGGATCTGGGGTATCCGGTTGTTATTCGCCCGGCCTATACCATGGGGGGGACCGGAGGTGGTTTGGTCTATAATATTGAGGAATTAAGAGTTATCGCCCCCCGCGGTCTGGCAGCGAGTCTTGTCAATCAGATCCTGGTTGAAGAATCGGTCTTGGGTTGGGAGGAGCTTGAACTGGAAGTGGTTCGAGATGCTAAAAACCAGATGATAACGGTTTGCTTTATCGAAAATGTCGACGCCATGGGCGTCCATACCGGCGACAGCTTCTGTACGGCCCCCATGTTGACGATAAGCTCGGAACTTCAGGAACGTTTGCAAAGATATTCCTATGACATTGTTGAGGCCATCGAGGTGATTGGTGGAACCAATATTCAGTTTGCCCATGATCCAAAGACCGGCCGTGTCGTTGTTATTGAGATTAACCCCCGCACGTCCCGTTCTTCCGCCCTGGCATCCAAGGCGACCGGATTCCCAATTGCGAGAGTTTCTTCTCTGCTCGCCGGCGGTATGACCCTGGATGAAATACCTTACTGGCGGGATGGAACCCTGGAGAAATATACGCCTTCAGGTGACTATGTGGTCGTTAAATTCGCCCGCTGGGCCTTTGAAAAATTTGTGGGGGCCGAGGATAAGTTGGGTACCCAGATGCGGGCGGTCGGCGAGGTCATGAGTCTGGGTAAAACATATAAGGAGGCCTTCCAGAAAGCGATTCGAAGCCTTGAAATCAACCGGTACGGTCTTGGGTTCGCAAAAAATTACAATACGTTGTCGCTGGAAAAACTCATGGGCCGGCTGGACTTTGCCACCAGCGAACGCCAGTTTTTCATGTATGAGGCCCTGCGCAAAGGTGCTGAGGTGAAGGAACTGTATGAAAAGACCCATATCAAACCCTGGTTCATCGAGCAGATGCGAGAAATCGTCGAACTTGAGGAGAAAATATTGGCTTACAAGGATCAAGCATTGCCGGATGATTTGCTGATTCAAGCCAAAAAGGACGGTTTTGCGGATCGCTATCTGGCCATGTTGCTCGACCTGCCGGAAAAGCAAATCCGTGAACAGAGAAAGGCGTTGGGCATGCACCAGGCCTGGGAACCGGTACCCGTAAGCGGTGTTGAAAATGCAGCCTATTACTATTCCACCTACAATGCGCCGGACAAGGTATTGGTCAGTGACCGTAAAAAGATAATGGTCCTGGGTGGCGGACCCAACCGCATTGGACAGGGCATTGAGTTTGATTACTGCTGCGTGCACGCTGCACTGGCCATCCGAGATGCAGGTTATGAATCGATTATGGTGAACTGCAACCCTGAAACTGTATCTACGGATTACGACACATCGGATAAACTCTATTTTGAGCCGCTGACCGTCGAAGATGTTTTGAGCATCTATGAAAAGGAAAAACCCGAAGGCGTTGTTGTCCAATTTGGGGGACAGACGCCCCTGACGATTGCAACTGAACTGGAGGAATTGGGCGTAAAGATCATCGGCACATCTCCTGAAACCATTGATCTGGCCGAAGATCGGGATCGCTTCCGGATCATTATGCGCAAGCTGGGCATCCCCCAACCTGAATCCGGTATGGCCAGTACCATGGATGAGGCTCAGAAAATCGCTGACAGGATAGGATATCCCTTAATGGTCAGGCCCTCATATGTTTTGGGGGGCCGTGGTATGGAAGTGGTGCAGGATGAGAAATCCCTTAAATTCTATCTTGAGGCAGCGGTAGAGATCTCTCCCCAAAGGCCGATTCTTATCGATAGATTTCTGGATAATGCCATTGAGGCTGAAGCCGATGCGATATCCGACGGCACGGATGCGTTCGTGCCGGCCGTAATGGAACATATTGAACTGGCTGGAATACATTCCGGTGATTCGGCATGCGTTATTCCGCCGATAAGCATCGCGCCGAAACACATCGAAACGATTAGCGAATATACACGCAAGATTGCAATCGAGCTCAACGTTATCGGGCTGATGAATATGCAATACGCGATATTCGAAAATACGGTGTATGTGCTGGAAGCCAACCCCCGAGCATCGCGAACCGTACCTTTGGTATCCAAGGTGTGTAACATATCCATGGCCAGGATTGCCATGCAGGTCATGCTGGGCAAACGCATCGCGGATCTTGGGCTGAAGCATCGGCCCATACCCCATTACGGCATTAAAGAGGCTGTTTTTCCTTTCAACATGTTTCCCGAGGTTGATCCGATTCTGGGACCGGAAATGAGATCTACCGGCGAAGTTTTAGGCCTTTCCCATTCCTATGGCCGCTCATTTTTTAAAGCCCAGGAAGCTATCGGGATATCACTGCCCTTGGAAGGATCCGTACTGTTTACCATTGCGGATCGAGACAAAAGTGCGGCATTGGAAGCTGTCAGACTTTTTAAAGAGCTGGGTTTCAAAATAATGACCACCGAAGGTACGCACTACTATTTAGAAGAGCGAGGTATTGAAAACACACCCTTGCGCAAACTGGGGTATGGAAGACCGGACCTTGTGGATGCAATAAAGAACGAAACCATAAATCTTCTGGTCAACACGCCCAGCGGCCGAAAGAGTACGCAGGACAGTTCCAATATACGCAAAGCCGCCATCAAATATAAAGTACCCTACATTACGACGACGGCGGCGGCTGTCGCGGCAGCCAAAGGCATCGCCGCGCGCCGCGATGGTGTGCCGCAAGTTAGATCTCTGCAGGAATATCACGCAGAGATGCAATAAAGTTTACCCGGTTAGGAAAAAAGGCGTTTGTGTAAATGTACAAGTTTGTTGAACTATATTTAACATCGGCACTGATTCTATTTATCGTCGGCGGGTGCTCCGGAAAACGACCCGACGAGATCGGTATTGATCCCTCCGGCCTTAGGGGCTGCCCCCAGAGCCCAAATTGTGTATCGTCAGAAGCAAAAGACGAACAGCATGCAATTGAGTCGTTTCGTCTAAAGGGGGATCCTAACGTAAGCTGGCCCCTTATCCAGGATGAAATAGCTTCAATGCCCAGGTGGACCATTGTCACGGCAACCGACACCTACATCCATGTGGAATGCAAGAGTCGGATCTTCCGATTTGTTGATGATCTTGAACTATTCTTCAATTCATCGAATGGGATCATCTCGATTCGTTCGGCGTCTCGCATCGGCTATTCAGATTTTGGTGCAAATCGCCGGCGTGTCGAGCTTCTTCGGAGCGAGCTAAGAACCAACCCGGCGGTCATCGAGTAGTGGGTTCTGGCGGACGTACAGGATGTAAGAGACAGCGTAGGGGACATAATCTATTCGGCGGCCCGAGCGAAGAAAAATTAGAAAATTAGCTCAAATCTTGATTTAGGAATGAGGGTCGGACCGGACTGCGATGGTTCTTTTCGATTAATTCCACCCGCACCCATAAAAAAGATTGATTAATATTAAAACAAACGATATTGGACATCCATATTAAAATAATCCGGCGGATATCGTAATATCGCTTGGCCATATCACCGGATTCAATATCGAAAACGAAACAAAGCCGTCCGGCAAACGCGCCGAGACGGCTTTTTGTGTCTTTTAAGGGACATGACCGGCCACGATTTAACCCGGCCACCAACAGGAAAGCATTTATGAATTTTTCTTCTTTTGGATTAAAAAACGAAATCATCCGGGCCATTGACCAACTCGGATTTGAACATGCCACCCAGATTCAGGAAAAGGCCATCCCCCGGATGCTGACCGGCGACACCGATGTCATCGGCCTGGCCCAGACCGGCACGGGGAAAACCGCCGCCTTCGGCCTGCCCCTGATCCAGCTGGTTGATTTTAAATCAAAAAATCCCCAGGGGCTGATCCTCTGCCCCACGCGGGAGCTCTGCCTTCAAATCACCGGCGACCTGAAACTGTTTGCCCGGCACACCCCGAACGCACGAATTGCCGCCGTCTACGGCGGAGCTGATATTCGGAACCAGATCTCCCTGATAAAAAAAGGGGCTCAGATCATCGTGGCCACGCCCGGCCGACTGTTGGATCTGATCAACCGAAAGGCCGTCAAATTGGGAACAGTGGCCTATGCGGTCCTGGATGAAGCCGATGAAATGCTCAACATGGGGTTTCAGGAAGATATCGACGACATTCTGAAACGGACCCCCGCCGACAAACGAACCTGGCTTTTTTCAGCCACCATGCCCAAGGCCGCGGAGAAAATCGCCGACACCTATATGACCCGTCCGGTAACCATCACCGTCGGCTCGCGCAACAAAGCCGCTGAAAACATCTCTCACGCCTGTTATGTCGTCAAAGAGAAAGATCGGTACGCGGCCCTCAAGCGGATGATCGACTATATTCCCGATATTTTCGGCCTCATTTTCTGCCGCACGCGCAAGGAAACCCAGACGGTGGCCGACAAGCTGATGAAAGACGGTTACAATGCCGAAGCGCTGCACGGCGACCTGTCCCAGATGCAACGGGACCAGGTGATGAAAAAATTCAGGGAGCGGACCCTCCAGCTGCTGGTGGCCACCGATGTGGCCGCACGGGGTCTGGATGTGGATGACATCACCCACGTCATCAATTACAATCTCCCCGATGAACCGGACCGTTACACCCATCGGAGCGGTCGAACGGCCCGAGCGGGTAAATCCGGCGTTTCCATCGTATTGGTAAACACCCGGGAATTTCGACGGATCAAAGAACTGGAATCTAAAAGCGGCATTCGGTTCGAGGTTAAAAAAATCCCCTGCGGCCGCGCCGTTTGCGAGAAGCAGCTTTACGCAATGGTGGATCGAATGGTTTCCGTGGACGTCAACAACAAAGAAATCGATAATTACCTTCCCCCGGTGTTTGAAACCCTTTCCTCTCTCAGTAAGGAAGAATTGATCCGTCGATTCGTCTCAGCCGAGTTCAACCGCTTTCTCGATTACTACCGCGGCGCCGAAGACATCAACGTAAACGTCAAAAAACGCCAAACAAAGGCAGATAAAGCCGAACACCGCCTCGCAGGCAACACCCAGCGATTTTTCATCAATGTCGGCCGTCTGGACAAACTCAAAGAAGGCGCCATCGTCCGCCTGGTCTGCGATAAATCGGGCATATCGTCCAAAAAACTCGGCCGGATCGATCTCAACAGAGAGTTTTCATTCTTTGATGTTGAAAAAAACGTGGCAAATAAAGTCCTCAAATCCCTTAAAGGCGTGACCTTAGACGGTAGAAAAATCAGTGCCAAATTTGCCGAAATAGAGAATAAAACGAGAAAAAGACACTGTGTACGTTCTTAACG
>DATKWE010000206.1:0-2500 GCA_035529735.1 Desulfobacterales bacterium
CAGCCCCAGGATGTGATGAGCCGACATCGAGGTGCCAAACCGCCCCGTCGATGTGAACTCTTGGGGGCGATAAGCCTGTTATCCCCGGCGTACCTTTTATCCGTTGAGCGACGGCCCTTCCATACAGAACCGCCGGATCACTAAGACCTACTTTCGTACCTGCTCGAGATGTCTCTCTCGCAGTCAAGCTCCCTTATGCCTTTACACTCCACGACTGGTTTCCAATCAGTCTGAGGGAACCTTCGCGCGCCTCCGTTACTCTTTAGGAGGCGACCGCCCCAGTCAAACTACCCACCAGACACTGTCTTTCGCCCGGATAACGGGTCGAAATTAGAACCCTAAAATAACAAGGGTGGTATTTCAAGGGTGGCTCCACCGAAACTGGCGTTCCGGCTTCAAAGCCTCCCACCTATCCTACACATGTTATTCCAAAATTCAATGTCAAGCTATAGTAAAGGTGCCGGGGTCTTTCCGTCTTTTCGCGGGTAGACGGCATCTTCACCGCCAATACAATTTCACTGAGTCCCTGGTTGAGACAGCGCGGAAGTCGTTACGCCATTCGTGCAGGTCGGAACTTACCCGACAAGGAATTTCGCTACCTTAGGACCGTTATAGTTACGGCCGCCGTTTACTGGGGCTTCGGTTCCGAGCTTCTCCGTCCGAAGACAGATAACAAGTCCCCTTAACCTTCCAGCACCGGGCAGGCGTCAGACCCTATACATCGTCTTGCGACTTAGCAGAGTCCTGTGTTTTTAGTAAACAGTCGCTACCGCCGTTTCTCTGCGGCCCCCTTCAGCTCCTCAAGTAAATTGAATCACCTAATGAGGGCACACCTTCTCCCGAAGTTACGGTGTCATTTTGCCGAGTTCCTTAACCAGGGTTCTCTCAAGCGCCTTGGGATACTCTCCCTACCTACCTGTGTCGGTTTAGGGTACGATCACCTTGTTATCTCGCTAGAGGCTTTTCTTGGCAGTATGGGATTAATCAGTTTATTCCCGCAAGCGGGATCCTCATCACTTCTCAGCTTTTATAATAAAAGGACGGATTTGCCTATCCTTTCAGCCTACAAGCTTGAACCACCTATTCCAACAGGTGGATGATCTACCCTTCTGCGTCCCCCCATCACTCAAACGATAACACGGTGGTACAGGAATATTAACCTGTTTTCCATTACCTACGCCTTTCGGCCTCGGCTTAGGGATCGACTAACCCTGAGCAGATTAGCTTTACTCAGGAAACCTTAGGTTTACGGCGAGCGGGTTTTTCACCCGCTTTATCGTTACTTATGTCAGCATGGTCTCTTCTGTTTAGTCCAACTGTCCTTACGATCAATCTTCAACCCAAACAGAATGCTCCCCTACCAATTTCCCGATAAATCGGAAAATTTCGCAGCTTCGGTAATACGCTTAAGCCCCGTTACATTTTCGGCGCAGACTCACTTGACCAGTGAGCTATTACGCTTTCTTTAAAGGATGGCTGCTTCTAAGCCAACCTCCTGGTTGTCTGTGCATTTCCACATCCTTCTCCACTTAGCGCATATTTAGGGACCTTAGCTGGCGATCTGGGCTGTTTCCCTCTCGACCACGGAACTTAGCTCCCGTAGTCTGACTCCTGCAATAAAAGTTGACGGTATTCGGAGTTTAGTTAGGTTTGGTAATCTGATAGGACCCCTAGCCCATCCAGTGCTCTACCCCCGTCACTTAATTTGCAAGGCTATACCTAAATATATTTCGGGGAGAACCAGCTATTTCCAAGTTTGTTTGGCCTTTCACCCCTATCCACAGCTCATCCGAGCAGTTTTCAACCTACACCGGTTCGAGCCTTCACGCAATTTTACTTGCGCTTCACTCTGGCCATGGATAGATCACTTGGTTTCGGGTCTACTTCACGCAACTAATACGCCCAGTTAAGACTTGCTTTCGCTACGACTACACCTAAACGGCTTAATCTTGCCACGTAAAGTAACTCGCTGACTCATTATGCAAAAGGCACGCAGTCACACAGTCTATTGCCGAAGCAATAGACATCGTGCTCCCACTGCTTGTAAGCAAACGGTTTCAGGTACTATTTCACTCTCCTCACCGGAGTACTTTTCACCTTTCCCTCACGGTACTTGTTCACTATCGGTCGTCAAGTAGTATTTAGCCTTAGGAGATGGTCCTCCCGAATTCCCACAGGATTTCTCGTGTCCCGCGGTACTTGGGTATTCGATCCAGAAAGTCTGATCCATTTCATCTACAGGACTATCACCTTCTCTGGTAAGCCTTTCCAGGCTCTTCGATTATGAATCAGATTTGTAACTTTCCGGCAGATCCGAAACTCCGCCCAATCAAAACCCACGACACCGAATATACAACGCTTTCGGGCTTTAACATATATTCGGTTTAGGCTATTTCCCGTTCGCTCGCCGCTACTTGGGAAATCACAATTGTTTTCTTTTCCTGAGGTTACTTAGATGTTTCAGTTCACCTCGTTCGCTTCAACAGCCTATGTATTCAGC
>DATKWE010000206.1:5000-26779 GCA_035529735.1 Desulfobacterales bacterium
GAAACAATATTTTTAAAATTAATCGTTCGCTTTGTCAAGCATTATTTTTGATTATTTTTATTTTATGATACCTTTTTTTTCCGGCCCTTAACAGTATCTCCTGATCAACGATATCTCGCTCGGTCAACAGATCGTCAAACGATTCTATCCGTTGGCCGTTAACATAAGCCCCTCCCTGCTCGATGAGCCTTCTGGCATGACTTCCCGAGCTTGCAAGGCCCACCATCTGATAGAGTTTGAAGGCCGGAATTCCCTCTTTGAACCGGTCTAATTCTATAATGGAATGTGGGGTCGAATCAATTTCCACGGCCGGCAAATCACCATCCAACTGCCCTTGAGCATTATTGACTTCAGCACCATTTCTTGGAACCGAACTTGACGGCAGGATCTCTTCGGGAACAACTCGAGGGCCAAACATGCTTTCCGCAGCACGATATGCTTTGAGGGCTTCTTCTCTTCCATGTGCGAGCTGCGTGACTTCAAAGGCCAATATGACCTTGGCGCTGTTTAAATCGGCACCGCTTAATTTTTCGAGGGCCCGGATCTCTTCTATGGGTAAAAATGTAAAAAGGGCCATAAATCTGACGACATCCCGATCGTCCGTGTTTATCCAGTATTGATAATATTCATAGGGAGATGTTTTAGCCGGATCAAGCCACACAGCCCCGTCTGCTGTTTTACCCATCTTAGCACCGGTGCTGGTGGTTATCAAAGGAAAGGTAATGCCAAATGCAGTTTCTTGGCGAACTCTTCGAATCAATTCAATTCCGGCAACAATATTGCCCCATTGATCGCTTCCCCCCATCTGCAATCTGCATGCGTGATGGCCATAAAGTTCCAAAAAATCATATGCTTGCAAAAGCATGTAGTTAAATTCAATAAAATTGAGCCCCTCTTCGGATTCAAGACGCATTTTATAGCTTTCAACCTTTATCATTCGATTCACAGAGAAATGTCGGCCAAAATCTCTTAAAAACGGAATATATTCCAGCTTAGTCAACCAGTCGGCATTGTTCAACATCAGCGCCTTTCCCTCTCTGAAATCGAGAAATCGGGAAAGCTGTTTTTTGATGCCAACGGCATTTTCTTCAACCATCTCGGGGGTCAGCAACTTCCGCATCTCGGTCTTTCCACTCGGGTCCCCCACCAGGCCGGTACCGCCTCCCACAAGGGCTATCGGTCGATGTCCCTGTCTTTGAACGTGCGCCAGCGACATGATCGGGACCAGGCTTCCGACATGGAGGCTGGATGCTGTTGGGTCAAAACCGATATAACACGTGGCCTGTTCGGCTTCGAGATAATTCCTCAGTTCTTGCTCATGGGTGGTCTGCTCTATAAATCCTCGTTCTTTAAGGACATCGATTAAGTTCGCCATACGGTAATCCTCTTAGAAAATAGGAAATGGGAATTAGAAAATATATAACCACAAATGGACGCAAATGTAATTAAAAGATGAGAAGGTCTCGGAAAACAGGAAGTTAAGAAGATCAGAAGGTCGGAGACTCTCGTACATGCCAACTTTCTTACCTTCTCACCTTCTTGCTCTTCACCTTCTTACCTTCTTATTTTTCAAAATATTTGTGTTTATTCGTGTTCATCCGTGGTTTCCCTTATCCTCTTTCCTCTTTTATCTTTCCTATTTCTGGATTAAATGTTTTGGTTTTTGGTGCTTGAAATTTGTATTTTTAAACACAAGGTCTCTTATTTGTTGGCATACTCTACAGCCCTGGTCTCACGAATCACCATTACTTTGATTTGACCTGGAAAGGTTAACGACTCTTCAATTTTTTTAGCAATATCTCTGCTGAGAAGGGTTGCCTCTTCATCAGAAATAATCCCGCTTTCCACAATAACCCTTAGCTCTCTCCCGGCTTGAATTGCATAAGTGTTTGAAACCCCTTTAAATGAATTTGCTATGTTTTCAAGATCTTCCAATCTTTTTATATAGTTTTCAAGCAATTCTTTACGGGCCCCCGGCCTGGCCCCCGACAATGCGTCTGCAGCTTGTATCAGCAAATCATAAACCGAATCCGGCGGCACATCTTCATGATGGGCAGCAATCGCATGCACAATTTTAGGGGTTTCACCAAATTTTTTCGCCAACTTAGAGCCGATGATTGCGTGTTGCCCTTCAACCTCATGATCAATGGCCTTTCCGATATCATGCAGCAGCCCCATGCGTTTTGCCAGTTTAGGGTTAAGACCCAACTCAGACGCCATAATACCACCCAACACCCCAACCTCAATTGAATGTTGTAACACATTTTGGGCATAACTGGTGCGAAATTTTAACTGCCCGATATATTTAATAAGCTCGTTATGGATACCGTGAACGCCCAAATCAAAGGCCGCCTGTTCTCCAGCCTCTTTGATCGTCAAATCAACTTCTTGTTCTACTTTTTTGACGACATCCTCGATACGGGCCGGATGGATTCGACCGTCGGCTATCAACCGGATCAGCGAAAGCCTGGCAACTTCACGTCGAACCGGATTAAAACCTGACAAGATAACGGCCTCGGGGGTATCATCAATAATAAGATCGATTCCTGTTGCAGCCTCTATCGCACGGATATTTCGACCTTCCCTCCCGATTATTCTCCCCTTCATTTCATCGTTCGGGAGCTGAACCACCGACACCGTTCGCTCAGCAACAAAATCACCGGCGTATCTCTGAATCGCAGTCGCCATTATCTCTGCAGATTTTTTATCCGCCTGTTCTTTTGCTTCATTCTCTATCCTTTTTATTATTTTGGCGCCTTCATAACGCGCCTCGTTCTCCATGGCCCTGATAAGAAGCTCCTTGGCCTGATCCGCTGTTAAACCGGAAATCTTTTCGAGCTGCCGCTTCTGTTCTTCAATGAGCTCGTCGTATTTTTTCTCCTTTTGTTCGACCTCTTCCTCTTTCATGACAAACTTCTTTTCTTTCCGTGAAATATCCCGTTCCCGACGTTCGGCTTGCTCGAGTTTGCGTTCGATATTTTCCTCTTTTTGCATCAACCTTTTTTCTTTCTTTTTCAATTCAAATAGAGTGTCTTTGGTTTCAGCATCGAACTCGCTTTTCATTCTAAAAAGCCTGTCTTTAACCTCCAGCTTGGCCTCTTTAATCAACGTTTCGGATCTCAACTTTGCATCTTCTAATATTCGTAATGTCTCTTTTTCAGCCGCCTTAACTTTTTGAGCGACCATTAATCCTTTGACCCAAAAGGCAATTGCAAAACCTATAACAAATGCAACTATGCCGATTAATAAATTATATTCACTCATTATCCTTCTCCCTGGAAATGTTTATATCCTATCAACCCAGTTAAAGATTAATATGTATATCGTTAAGACATTACAAAACTGTCTCGTTTTATCCGTTTAATTTTTCATATCAGATAAAAACGAAATTGCCTATTTTATGAGATGCCGTATAGAAGACCGTATTATGAGGTAGATCGGAATGAGATTTTAAGGAGGAAAAAGGTAAGGCTATCTTTTCGATGTTTAATAAATTAAAAAATGGACGGGTACCGCAACAGGCCGAGTAAATTTTTTCAGCGCTTTTTCGGAATCTGAATTAAGCAGGACCCCTGCCACAATGCCGTGTTGGGAGGTCTTTGAACCATAAAAATAAAGTGGGTGCCTTATAATTTCTTTAGGCTTTTCTGTACAAGCAGAACCTGCGCACCAAAATCAGAGAAAGCTCCCTTTAAATGGATGTTGGGTCAAAGAACATCTTCCAATCACAAACACGGCAGGGGCCGCAAGCTTGTGTCAAAAAGTGCAAAAACCTTCAAGGTCGTGTTTTATTCCGGGAGGATCACAAGAGATAACTATCTTGTCCTCTATGGATACAGATAAAAAGGAGGGTAGTGGAAATAAAACAACATGTTACAGATTCTTGATATCAATTTTTCGATAACTTTCAGCCAGTTACTGCCCCACCGAGCGCATGTATCAGATTCGCCGATCTTTTCGAAATATTACTTAACAAATCTGAATGACTTTTTTTTAATTCAACATTTTCATTGGCTATATTAAGTGCAGCCAAGAGCAAAGTGGTAAGTTTAGTGCCAGATGATTGACTCGGATGTTGTTTTTCGATTCTGGCCACCTCTTCGACCAGATAATCCGCAACCTCTTTGGCATGGGTTACATTGGATTCCGCCTTAAATGTATAAGGCTGACCAAAAAGCTCTATCGTTACAAGTTGTTCCAATGAGTATGTCTTTTACCTTTCCAAAACCTTCCTTTGCGGTCACTACCCAGCTTCCGTAATATCCCCTAGTCTGACCAAAAGACTGTCAACCTTTGACCGGATTAAGGCTCTCTCTTGCGAATAATCGCTTTCAGCCTCATTTTTGCCTTGAAGCTCTTCCTCTAACCTCTTGATTTTATCCCTAAGTTCTAAGTTGGCCGTTTCGTGCGATTTTAAAACATCGATCAATTTTTCAACTTTTTTCTCAATTTCCTCAAATTGTCCTACAATAAATTCGTTGTCCAATCTTACACCTCACAATAATACTGGTTTAATATAATCTCACATATCACCGAAAGTCAAGACCTATTCCGAATCCGGTTACGCATAATACTTTCTGCCTGAATAAGATCTTGTGGATTGTTGACCCCAACGGTCTCCTCCCAATCGTCGCCAACCATTACGCCAGCAACCCGCCCTTCCCTATATCCAATTTCAACAACATCCGTCAGATAAAACTCACCCTGAACATTATCCGATTTTACCTGTTTCAACGAATCGAATAAGAACGCCTTTCTCACGCAATAAATACCGGTATTAATGGTTTTTATTCTCTTTTGTTCCGTTGAAGCGTCTGCCTCCTCTGCGATCCCCAATAACCGACGGTTTTCATCAAAGAGAATCCTTCCATATCCCTCGGGGTTATCGAGATCGACGGCCAATAGCGATATATCGCGCTTGCCGTTAACATGATCTTCAAAAAGCCGCATTAACGTTCCATAAGTAATTAACGGAACATCTCCGCACAAAATAATCACTTCCTTCGTGTTATCAGACAGATAAGGAAGTGCGCACAAAACAGCATGACCCGTTCCGAGCTGTTCTTCTTGCACGGCAAAGAAAATATCGGTATTTTCTGACACCACACTTCGAACTTTTTCAGCCTGACTCCCGATAACCAAGACCACGTTCTGACCCGCAATTTTTTGGGCGGTCTCCACAACATACATCACCATGGGTTTGCCCAGTATCTCGTGAAGCACCTTGGCTTTCGGAGATTTCATTCGGGTTCCCTGGCCTGCCGCAAGTATGATTACAGCCGGTTCTCTTTCGGTATTTGCCATGTATTTTTTTAAAATTTAGTATTAACTATCGTTATGAAAAATTGGGTGATAGCCGTTTCAAAACCTTCCGGCGAGTGATTTTTGAGTCTTTTGCCGAAAAGCGCATAGCGCTGGAGCGCGTTCCAAACGGTTCAAACCCACGAAGTGGAGATTTTAAAACGGCTTCTATTCATTATATGTCGATCTTTAACGAGAATCTACAAAAAAAGGGCAAACCTTATAATGGGTCTGCCCTCAACACAAAAAGATGAGATCACCTATCCCATTTTCAGGGATAATTTCAGGTTATGAATTCAAAATCCGATACAATAAAGACACGTATTATCGCGTTTCAGCCAGCCTTACACGATGCAGAGCCCTTTCCAGAGCTGCTCTGGCCCTGTTAAAATCGATATCTTCGGCCTTCGCTTGTGCCATACGCTGCTGAGCGCGTTCTATCGAAGATTTGGCACGATCAACGTCGATATCTCTTCGCCGTTCAGCAGATTCTGCCAGTACGGTAACTTTATCAGGCAATGCCTCTGCAAACCCACCACTGATAAAAACGAATTTTTCAACCCCTTTGGCATCCGTATAATGCATCGTGCCTGTTTTCAGGGTTGTCAAAAACGGCGTGTGGCCAATCAGCACACCAAACTCTCCTAAGCTGCCGGGCGCCACAACGATCTGGACTTCCTCGTCAACGACATACTTCTCTGGGGTGACAACTTCTAATCTAATATTTCCAGCCATGGTATAACCTTATATTTTCTCTCTCTGCTTTATTCGGCTCTGGACATTTCCTTGGCTCTTTCGATAACCTCTTCAATGCCCCCGACCATATAAAATGCCTGCTCCGGGATCTCGTCATGCTTGCCTTCGCAAATCTCCTTGAACCCCCGGACAGTATCTTCAATCTTTACATAGGAACCACTTTTTCCCGTAAAGGCCTCCGCAACATGGAACGGCTGTGACAAAAACCGCTGAATTTTACGTGCCCTGCCCACGGTAATTTTGTCTTCGTCGGACAATTCTTCCATACCCAGAATTGCGATAATGTCCTGAAGTTCCTTATATTTCTGAAGTATCATCTGGATCTGTCGTGCAACTCTATAATGTTCATCCCCAATGTATGCCGCATCAAGAATTCGGGAAGTCGAATCCAGTGGATCCACCGCCGGATAAATCCCGAGTTCGACGATCTGGCGTGACAAAACCACCGTCCCGTCGAGGTGGGCAAAGGTCGTTGCAGGCGCCGGGTCTGTCAGGTCGTCCGCGGGCACGTACACACATTGAACCGCCGTGATAGAGCCTTTGTCCGTCGATGTAATACGTTCCTGTAGTTCGCCGAGGTCAACCGCCAGTGTCGGCTGATAACCCACCGCTGAAGGCATACGGCCAAGAAGCGCAGAAACTTCCGAACCCGCCTGAGTAAAACGGAAGATATTGTCGATAAAAATCAGTACGTCCTGTCCTTCTTCATCCCGGAAATACTCCGCAGCCGTCAGAGCGGAAAGGGCAACCCGGGCCCGGGCTCCTGGAGGTTCCGTCATCTGCCCATAGATCAAGGCCGCCTTGGGCAACACCCCGGAATCCTTCATTTCATGGTAAAGGTCATTCCCTTCACGGGTCCGCTCACCAACACCGGCAAACACGGAAATACCACCGTGCTGCATGGCAATGTTGTGGACCATTTCCATCATGATAACGGTTTTACCGACGCCGGCCCCGCCGAACATCCCCATCTTGCCGCCTCTGGGGAAGGGCACCAGCAGATCGATAACTTTTACACCGGTCTCAAGAACGCGAACCGACACGTCCTGCTCGGTAAATTTCGGAGCTTGCCGGTGTATGGGCATCATTTTTTCCTGGCTGACCGGGCCGAGTCCGTCCACCGGTCGTCCGACGACGTTAAGAACCCTTCCGAGCCCTGCTTTACCCACCGGCATCATGATCTCACTGCCGGTATCTCTGACTTCCTGCCCCCGGACCAGACCATCGGTAACATCCATAGCGATGGTACGAACCACATTGTCACCCAGGTGCTGTGCAACCTCTACAATAAGATTGTCCGGCTCATCGTTGATGGCAGGATTCGTAATCGCAAGTGCCGTATAAATCGACGGCAGATTGCCCTGTTCGAACTCCACGTCGACAACAGGTCCCATAACCTGCGTAATCTTTCCCGTATTTTCTCCCATCTAAAGACCTCCTATTTAAATGCGGTATTTTATTTTTTTATTTAGCCTTTAAGCGCTTCGGCACCACCGACGATATCCATCAACTCTGCGGTAATCGCCGCCTGTCTCGCCTTATTATATACCAGCGTGAGGTTTTCGATCATATCTTTGCAGGCTTTGGTGGCATTGTCCATCGCTGCCATTCGGGCGGCGTGTTCGCTGGTTGATGTCTCCAACAATGCACTGTATAACTGAACATAAACGTTCTTTGGAAGCAATTCCCCCAAAAGTTCCGGGGGTGACGGTTCACAAATATGCTCTGCAAGATAGGATGTTTCTTCCCTTTCCGCCTCTTTTTCAGCGGATTTGATGGGCAGTATTGGGAGCATCTGTTTCAATACCGGTGTCTGCCTGGCCATACTCACAAATTCCGCATAAATAATGTAGACCTCATCATAGGTTTTATCCAGAAACCCTTGGATAAGCTTCTGCCCGGAACTCACTGCAATGTTAAATCCGATCCTGGTACCAACGACGCCGACATGTTCGCTGATGATTTCAAATTTTTTTCTCCGGCACCCGTCGCGACCTTTTTTCCCGAAATTGGTAAATACAACCTCGATGCCTTGTGCTTCTTTTTCCTTTTTAAACGCCTCGGCCTTTGATATAAGGTTTGAATTGAAACCACCGCACAAGCCTTTATCGGACGTACACAAAACAAGGTGTATTCTCTCGACTTCCTCCCGGGCCTCCAGCAAGGGATTTGTCTCCTCCCCGGCCTTTTCAGCAAGGCTTCCCAAAACCTCGGAAAACTTACCGGCATAGGGGCGGAAACCTTCCATACTTTCCTGGGCACCGCGTAGCTTGGAAGCCGCAACCATGTTCATGGCCTTTGTGATCTGCTGAGTCTTTTTAACCGCAGCTATCTTTGTCTTAATATCTTTTAATGTCGCCATAGACTTTAGCCCTTATCGCATCTCTCTGTTTGAGGTTATTTACCCACTCTTTCAGCCTCGGCCGGATTTCAAACAAAAAACATAACCTCAACTATTTAATCGTGTCCTGGAATTCCGCATCATAGGCCGTTAAAGCCTCGGTCATCAGCTTATCGAGATCTTCCGTAAACGCTTGTTTCTCCTTAAGACCTTCTAAAAGCTGCGAATATCTATCTTCAAGGAATGTGTAAAGTCCCGCCTCGTATTTGGCGAGTACATTTGCCGGATACTTGTCCAGAAAGCCTCTGGTTCCGGCAAACAGGATCGAGACCTGTTTTTCCATCGTCAGTGGCTGATATTGGGGTTGTTTTAAAATTTCCACCAAACGTTCACCTCGAGTCAGCTGCTGCTGGGTGGCCTTGTCGAGATCGCTGCCAAATGCCGCAAACGCTTCAAGTTCTCGATATTGGGCCATGTCGAGCCGCAATGTACCGGCCACCTGCTTCATGGCCTTTACCTGGGCGGCACCCCCCACGCGGGAAACAGACAGTCCCACATTGATCGACGGTCGTACACCGGCAAAAAAGAGAGCGGGTTCAAGATATATCTGTCCGTCGGTAATGGAAATAACATTGGTGGGAATATAGGCGGAAACGTCACCGGCCTGGGTTTCAATAATCGGCAAAGCTGTCAAGGATCCGGCACCCAGTTCATCGTTCAACTTGGAAGCCCGTTCAAGCAGCCGAGAGTGGTTGTAGAAAATGTCGCCGGGATACGCCTCGCGTCCCGGCGGACGTCTTAAAAGAAGAGAGACTTGGCGATAGGCTACAGCCTGTTTGGACAGATCGTCATAGATAATCAGAGCATGCATTCCTTTGTCCCTGAAATATTCGCCCATGGCGCAGCCGGCGTATGGCGCAATATACTGCAACGTAGCAGGATCACTGGCACAAGCAGCAACGATCGTTGTGTATTCCATAGCGCCATGTTTTTCCAAAATCGCATGGACCTGGGCCACCGTCGATTTTTTCTGACCGCAAGCCACATAAATGCAGAAAATGTCCGTCTCTTTCTGGGCTAAAATGGCATCCACGGCCACAGCGGTTTTACCGATCTGGCGGTCACCGATAATCAGTTCGCGCTGCCCGCGTCCCACCGGTGTCATGGCATCGACGGCCTTTAACCCGGTATAACACGGTTCGTGCACGCTTTTTCGGTCAATAACCCCCGGTGCCACCATCTCTACCCTTCTGGACTCTTTGGCCTCAATCGGTCCTTTACCGTCCAAGGGTTCGCCAACCGCCGAAACCACGCGTCCCAACACGGCTTCGCCGACCGGAACCTGTGCGATTCTGCGTGTCCGTTTGACGATATCTCCCTCTTTGATGTGAATGTCTTCGCCCATGATGGCGACACCCACGTTATCCTCTTCAAGGTTCAGCACAAGCCCGAGGATTCCGCCGGGGAATTCAACGAGCTCCAATGCCATGACCTTCTCCAGGCCGTATACCCTGGCGATACCATCACCCACGGACAAGACCGTTCCGGTTTCACTCAACTCGACTTTCTTGTCATAATCCGTAATCTGCTCTTTAATGATCTGACTTATTTCTTCGGCTCTTAATTCCATTATATGCTCTCACCCCTTTTAAAAGATTCCCTCATACTGAGTAATTGTGTTTTGATACTACCGTCAAGAACCAAATCGCCTATTCTGGAAACAATTCCCCCGATAAGCCCGGGGTCCTGATCCACTTCCAGGATAATATCTTTACCTGTCTTTTTCGACAGAGTTGTACGGATCTTTTCAACGGTCTCGGATGAAAGTTCCGATGCAGATACCAGACTCGCCCGTATAACGCCTTTAAGCTCGTCCGCCAGCTTTTGATAAAAATCATTGATATCACCTAAAAACTCATACCTTCCCTTGTCGAACAACAATAGCAGGAAAGATGCCATAACTTTGGAGATGCCGACTTTATCAATGACCGTCCTTAAAACCTTCTTACGTCCTGACGCACCATAAAGGGGATTGCAAATGGCCTGCTCAAGCTCCGCTTCCTTGGACATTAATTGGGTAAATCCGTCAAGTTCTTCCCCATAGGTTTCCGCCTGACCGTCCTCTTTGCCTATGATCAAAAGTGCCTTGGCATAACGCCGTGCTATCGTCAAATTTTTCACTATGCCACCACCTTTTCTAAATATTCATCCACCAATTTTTCCTGATCTTGAGCGGTAATTTTATTTTTTATGATCTCTTCCGTCTTTACCAGAGCCTTATCCAAAATTTCTTCCTGAAGTTTTACTTTGGCCTGCTTGAACTCATGCTCAATATTACGCTGGGCCTGTTCCTCCAATTTCTCAGCCGCTTGTTTCGCCTCATCGATGATTCTCGCCTTGGCTTCGTTCCCCTGTCGGATATAATCTTCGATAAGCTTTTGAGCCTCCTGCTCTAATTGGGAAAATTTTTTATTATATTCCGCCAGCTGTTTTTCGGCCGCCTTCTTCTTTGTTTCCAGTTCGTCGAGTTGGTCCTTAATCCCTTTAATCCTGGAATTGAGTGCCTGGGATGTCGGCTTTCTTAAAAGAAGAAAAAGACCGATGGCCAAAACCGAAAAGTTCATGACCTTGTAAGTATCCGTCGCCATCCATCCTTTTGACTCGCCCCCGGATTCTGAAGATGCCATGGACACCCCCACTAAACAAAAAAAGAGCAGCGCCATGAAAACCACCATGACCGGCCCTTTTTTAAAAATCAGTCGCTTGAGGCGATTGCCAAAAATTTTCTTCATTAAACAGCCCTCCCCAAAATTTTCTCACTGATCGCATTTGCAAAGGTATCGACCTCTTTCTGTAGCGCTAATCGAACGTTCTCTGCATCCTTTGCGATTTTTTCGCGGATCTCGGCAAGATTTGCTTGAGCCTTTTGATTAATTTCTTCTATTATTTTCCTTTCTTCCTCGGCCGCTTCTTTTAACAAGGCCTCTTTTTCAATCGATCCTTTGCCCCTGGCCGTCTTAATCCCGGAAACAAAAGCATCGTCTTTCTCTTGTGCACCTTGGTCCAACTTTTCGATATTCTGCTCAAGGCTTATAATCTTTTCTTTCCTTTGGATGAGCATCTTACGAATCGGCTTGTATAAAATGACGTTCAATGCCCATATGATAATCAGAAAATTTGCGATCTGGACAAAAAGCGATCCGTCCGGAATCACCGTAACGCCGCCGGCACCGATGGCGACGCCTTTAAAGGAGAATAAAGATACTGCAGCAAACAGCGTGGAAACGATAGGATTTTTCAGGTTTAAACCGGAAATTTTCATCAATAGACCCCCCATAGCTGAAACCTGTTTATGCACTTTTATTAAGCATTACGATCACTCATGTTTTAATCGTATTTTAAACACGGCGGTCTATAACATCAGCCATAAATGTTGTCAAAGGTTTTTTTAAAAAAAAATTGTCAATTTTTTTTCTTAAAACCCGGGCTATCCCTATTGTTCGTAAAGGAACCGCCTCATGCTGATGTTCAGCAATAAACCGATGCAAATCATTGTGGTAATGACCGATGAACCGCCATAACTGATGAAGGGCAGTGTCACACCGACAATCGGCATCAGGCCCATGGTCATACTGACATTAATAAAAACATGCCAGAATATCATTGCGGTAACTCCGACGGCAAGAATCGTTCCGAAGGGTTCCCGGCATCTGTAAGCAATGTTCAATCCCCAAATAATGAGAGATAGAAAAAGGCAGAGAACGAGCAAAGTGCCCATAAAACCCCATTCTTCGGCCAAGACCGAAAAAATGAAATCGGTATGCTGCTCGGGTAAAAAAGAAAGGGCGTTTTGAGTCCCTTCTAAAAATCCCTTGCCGGCAATCATACCCGAACCTATGGCAATTTTAGACTGTATAATATGGTAGCCGGCACCCAGGGGGTCCCGGTCCGGATTTAAAAATGTCAATATCCGCCTTTGCTGGTAACCTTTTAGAAAAAACCAGACCAGAGGGCCGGCAACCGTACATGCAGTGACAATACATAAAAGTGTTCGACGTTCAATTTTTACAAAAACAGTCACGGAACCGGCAATCAGAACGATCAGCATGGCGGTCCCCAAATCCGGTTGTTTAACGATCAAAATAAACGGAATGACCGTCAACATGAAAGGGGTAAGAAGTTCCCGTAAAGTTAAACCTCCGGTATCGGCACGTCTGGAATAATATCTTGTCAGCGAGATTATCACCGCAATTTTTGCAAGTTCCGACGGTTGAATTGAGACAGGTCCCAATATGAGCCAGCGCATAGCTCCGCCCACATGCTTTCCGAATATCAATACAGATATTAAAAGCAACATACACATAATATAGATGACGGGCGCCCATCGATCCAATACTTTGTAATTAATCAGAAAAGACAAAACCATTACGATAATTCCGGCGGAATACCAGATCAACTGCTTGAAATACAACGTTTTTTGCGGCGCTGCCGTCGTTGATATTACAGCGCTGTAAAGTGCAATAAGACCCAGACATGCGATGAATAACGTTAGCCCAAGCAATCCCCAGTCAAAGTATTTTACAAATCGCCGATCGATCATTTCAGCCACGCTCCCGATACTGGGAACTCGCCCATGATCCGCAGCACATGATCCATGATGTTGGATTCAGATTATCCATAATTAAAAAGAGACGCTTTCGATGATAATATTCCCTGGCAACCGCCAGCTCCGTTGAAACGGAATTTCCGCTTGGGTCGGACAAACTGGAGGAATGCCGCAGATCCCGTGATATTCATTCCAATGAAATGCTTGCGCTGTTGTGCCTTGAAGGTCTGCAGATTTAATCGGGGCTTACGGTTGCAGTTCATCTTTTTTTAAGTAGGTTCTGATGATTTCCCTGGCAATCGGTCCCGCCGAGCTTGACCCGTGCTCTCCATGCTCTACAACTACAGTGACAGCGATCTGTGGATTCTCGGATGGTGCATACGCCACAAACCATGCATGCGCTTTTAGGTGGTCGGGCAAATTTTTATCAGACCAGTTGGGGTCCTTGCTGCGCCCAACTACCTGGGCAGTTCCTGTTTTACCGCTGACACTAAGGCCGTCGATATGTGCAATCCGCCCGGTACCTTTTGGACTGTTCACAACCTCCCTCAGACCTTTTTTAATAATCCTAAATGGTTGCTTGCCGGTAGGCAGTCGGCCGGCCAACCGCCGTTTGCTTTGAATCACAACCGCACCATCAGCCGTATTGACGGACTTGAGCACCAAAGGTGTATACAATGCTCCGCCATTGGCCACTGCTGAAGTCAGCACAAGCATCTGCAGGGGTGTTGCGAGATTATAGCCTTGCCCGATGGCCACAGAAAGGGTTTCACCGCCCTGCCAGGCAATGCCGGTTCGGCGCTTTTTCCATGCTGCCGTTGGGACCAGCCCTGCTTCTTCGTGATCCAGATCGATTCCGGTGATCGAACCCAGTCCGCACGCTTTGGCGTACATCGCCAGTCGATCTATGCCCAGCTTTTGACCGACCTGGTAGAAAAAGACGTCACAGGATTCAGCCAATGCTTTAACAACGTTCACATTACCGTGTCCTCCGCGTTTCCAGCATCTGTAAATACGATTTCCATATTTATAATGTCCAGGGCAGTAAAACGTCGTCTTTTCATCGATAACCCCTTCTTCGAGCCCTGCCATTGCCGTTACAATTTTAAAGGTGGATGCCGGAGGATACGCACCTTGAATGACCTTATTTTCCAACGGTTTTAACGGGTTGGACACCAGCGCCTCCCATTGCTTATGCGACATGCCGTCAACAAAAATATTCTGATCGAATGAAGGAGAGCTTGTCAGTGCGAGAATATCCCCTGTATTTGGATCCATGGCTGCAATGGCGCCGGCCTTACCCTCTAAAAGCATTTCCGCTGTTTTCTGCAAAGTGTTGTCGATGGTTAGATAAATGTTATGTCCGGGCTGGGCATCCACCGTTTTTAAAATTCTAACAACCTGTCCCATGACATTGACTTCAACCTGTCGACCCCCTCGCTTCCCATGTAAGAACGACTCAAATATTTTCTCAACACCGAATTTCCCGATATAATCACCACCCTTACACTCTGGATATTTACCGGATTCGAGTTCTTGAGAATTAATTTCACTCAAATATCCGATTAAGTGCGCGGCACGCTGCCTCTCGATGTAGTATCTTCGAGACTTGACATCAATGACAACGCCGGGAAGGTCAAAGTTGTGAACCTCGGCGGCAGCCAAGGCATCGCGTCCGATATCCTTTTTCAAAGGTATCGGTTTATAATGTGAACCCGTCCTGTTATTTTCAATTTTTGACATGAGTTCAGAAACAGGAACATTGATATATTTAGACAATTTATCAATGGTATCCTTTACCGGTTTGGCATCTTTTAAAATAATGCTGACATCAAACGACGGCCGGTTATCAACCAGCAATGTTCCGTTTCGGTCAAAAATCATCCCTCTCGACGGATCTGTACTCTGCAGACGTATACAATTGTTTTCTGATAATCGTCTCAACTCCTCGCCCTGAATCACCTGAAGGTAAAACAGGCGTATCAAAAGTATAAAAAAAGCGCCTGCAACGCAAAACATCGCTCTAATGACGCGCTGTTTATACCATTCTGCGTCTGCTGTTTTTAAATATTTAGTCAAAGCACTCTCTACTTTTACAACAGGAAGGGTATCGATCGTTTAACAGAGATTAACGATCAACTTTTCTTGTAAATATTTCCTTACCCCTTTTATCCCATTTTCCAAATGAATAATTATAAAACATAAGAAACATCGGTCCGGTGAATATGGCCCAAAACACCTGAACCCCAATGGTAATCGACATTTCTGATGTGAAGTGCAAGCCGGGCTCAAAGACGACACTGCTGCCGACAAATATAAAATTCTCCATCAATACGCCTGCAACAACCATAAACGGCAACAGCGGATTGTTCCCCACATGTAAAAAAGTTATAACCCATCTCACCCCGATAAACAACCACAGATAGGTGGTTAAATAGAGACCGAAAGTGCCTCCGGAAATGGTATCCATCACCAACCCGAAAAAGAGAATAACCGGTATGCTTTCACGGAGGGGACGGAAGATGCACAAGTAAATGACGAATGGGGCAAGGAGATCATAAAACCCTTGGAATAAGGGGATATAGGGCATAACTGTGGTCTGAACGATGATCAGAAAAAGACATATACACACATGATAGCAATAGGTCATTTCTCTTGCTCAAACTCATGTTTTTTAGGGTTCAATACAACCAGAACCTCTTCGAGTTTTTCAAAATCGACATAGGGGGTAACGGTTACTTCCTGAAAGATCCCCGACTTAGGCTTGATGACGCCTGAAACATACCCGACTGCAAGCCCTTTTGGGAAGACACCATCGAGCCCCGATGAAACGACAATATCATCCACCACAATATCGTGTTTGCGCAAAACATATTTAAAAAGGCATTGACCGGCTGAACCGCCCTTGATGATTCCGCGTGCCCTGTCCCTTTGTACCAAAGCATCGACCGCGCTGTTATGATCAATAATCAGGAGAACCTTAGAATAGTGGGCAGATACCTCCGTCGTCTGCCCTGCAATTCCTTCCGGGATTACAACGGCCATTCCTTTTTCGACACCGTCATTTTTTCCCTTATCGATAAGAACAGTTTTAAACCAGGGAGAAGGGTCCTTACCAATGACCTCCGCTGCCAGGACGCGATCGGTAATGGTTTTCTGAAAGTTCAGCAGGTTGCGAAGGCGCGCATTGGAAAGTTTAAATTCCTTAAACTGAATATTTTTTTCAAAGGCGAGGTTTAAGTCTTTTCTTAATCTCTCATTTTCTTTTGCCGCGTTAACCAGGAAAAAATAGTGACGCCAAATATCTCTTACAAAGCGGATCGAACTGCTGGCAGCTTTCTGGAAAGGCGCAACAATGGAGATGGTGATACTTCCCGGTCCATAATAGGAGATATAGCGGCGATTGAAAACGGAAAGAAGTATGATATTGACTGCAATCAGAACGATCACACCAACAATCATCACCATCTTTTTAGAAAACATGAACCTATTGAATTACAACTTGTTTGAGGATTTCAATGCTGTCTAGAGCTACACCAGATCCGAGTGCAACGGTGAGTAATGGATTCTCGGTTATCGTTATGGGGAGGCCGGTTTCTTCCCTGAGAAGCTTGTCCAGATTCTTCAATAGTGCGCCACCGCCCGTCAATACGATTCCCCTGTCAACAATGTCGGCGGCCAGCTCCGGCGGTGTCTGTTCCAAAGCTATTTTAACAGTCTCAACAATGGCATCAATCTGTTCGGAAATTGCCACACGTATCTCTTCCGAATCGATGGCCAGAATCTTTGGGATACCTGAAGCAAGGTCTCTGCCCTTGACTTCTATGGTTTCAAGATCCTGAGGCTCCGGATATGCATTCCCGATGGTGGTTTTGATAATTTCAGCTGTGCGCTCACCGATCAGCAGGTTATATTTTCGCTTGATATACTGGATAATCGCAGCATCCATCTTATTGCCGGCCACCCGAATCGATCTGCTGTAAACAATTCCCGCAAGAGATATCACCGCAACCTCAGTGGTACCGCCGCCGATATCGACAACCATATTACATATCGGTTCGGTAATGGGAAGGCCGGCACCGATTGCCGCTGCCATGGGTTCTTCTATCAGAAACACCTCACGCGCCCCTGCCGACTCGGCCGATTCTTTGACCGCGCGTTTTTCAACCTGGGTAATTCCTGACGGAACGGCAATAACAATTCTGGGTCTGACAAACGTCCGTCTGTTATGAACCTTGTGAATAAAATGGCGTAGCATCGCCTCTGTTACTTCAAAATCAGCTATTACACCATCGCGCATGGGACGAATCGCAACGATATGACCGGGTGTTCTACCCAGCATATTCTTGGCCTCAAGGCCGACAGCCAGAACACGGTTTTTCATGCGATTGTCGGTACGCACGGCAACTACAGAGGGTTCATTTAATACAATACCTTTGCCTTTAACATAAACCAGAGTATTTGCCGTACCCAGATCGATGGCAAGATCCGTTGAAAAAAAACCTAAAATTTTATCGACGAATAGACCCATAACACCTCATCTTTATACACTAAAAATATGTACATCTTTTTTCGTTATCCACTCTGAAAAAAATTTGAAAAACAGCCTGAATTCATTAAGTACGCAAAATTATCAAAATTATTCTATAATGACAAGAGAAATATCAAGATATTCCTTTTTAATTAAGGTGCATGATTCCTGGAGCCGGGTGAACGTCGATGGAAGTGGACACCCGATATCTTTTACTGTGTATCTTGGATCCGAATATACAATCTTCCGTTGAAATAGTTCAATTTTTAGATCTCGCAATCGCTACCTTTTTGAATGTATCTGCGATCCGATACATTTTCCATGACCGCGTCATGTAATTTCGGCCTGAAGGCTTTGATTCGGTTATTATCCCGGGATGGATGGATGCGGTTTGTCAACAGGATAATAATACTGCCATCGAGATCCATCCAAAAGGATGTACCGGTGAACCCAAGATGTCCAACGGTTCTTTCTGAAAAATAACGGCCACAACTCGGATCGACCGAAGACGGGGTGTCAAATCCAAGCGCCCGGCCTTCACGCTCCGACCTTTTAAAAAACATTTGCACTAAATCGATATCAAATACACCCGTTGAAGGGTCCCCATGGTATGCGGTCATAAGCTCGGACAATAGGAAAAGGATATCCCCGGCGGTCCCGAAAAGCCCGGCATGCCCTTCAATGCCGCCCACTGCATAGGCATTATCATCATGAACCATACCCTCCAAAAGGATACCCCGCCAAGGACACCGTTCGGTTGCGGCAAATTTTGTTTGGCGGGACTTTCCATCAATATCGACAAAAAATAGATTGTTAAGACCCAGCGGACGGTAGATATTTTCCGTAACAAAACGATCCAGCCGGCGTCCTGATATCTCTTCGATCACCCAGCACAGAATCATAAACCCGATGTCACTGTATATGATCTGTTCACCGGGGACATGTATCAGAGGCTCTTTTGCCAGAAGCTCCCTTAATGCATCTTTTCTTCGATGGGGTTCAATTTTACACAACAATTTATAATAGGGACGATAATCCGGAAGCCCGGAATTATGATAGAGCAGATGTTCTATCCGGATCTCCTTTTTGTCCATATTTTTAAACGCCGGTAAAATCGATCCCAGACTCTGTTCCAAAGACAGCTTGGATTGTTCTAACAGATGCATGATCGCGAGCGTGGTTGCCAGCGGTTTGGTCAAAGAGGCCAGGTCGAAAACCGTTTCTTTGGTCATTTGACGGCCGGCAAATAGATTTGCAGAACCGTACGCCTCGAAAAAAACAGTGGCGCCGTCCAACGAGACCAAAAGGACGCCGCCGGGGAACACCTCGTTTAATACCGCGTCTTTCATCAAACGGTCTACGTGCGTCATCGTCCAATCTCTTTATCATTCAATCCGGCTTTAACACTCGGAAACCGCACCGTAATTAGTGTCCATTACAATTGTAAAATGGGCACGATGGTTTTTCTATTCATGAATGAGCAATTTTTGTCCGGATCAAGGCCGCACAAGGGTTTTCGGTGAGGCATACTCCCTGTACGCCGCAGCCGGAAACCCGCGGAGAACGCAGATCCTGGCAAAAAGGGCCATTTATGGATGGAAACTAATTAGCGCCCCTCATGCCGCAACGGCCGGTTCATGGAACAACAGCCGTTCCTTCTCGGTGTCGAGGGTTGCACCAAGTCCAAGAGGAATCATGATATTGCGTCTCCCATGGCCGATTTCAAAACCGGCCATAACCGGAATATCCATATCCTCGAAGATATCGCCAACAAGCGCATAAATTTCATTCAGAGGACCGCATTCTTCAAAAGAACCGAGAACCAGTCCGACAATCCCGTTGAAACATCCGGCCAGCTTCATTTGAGTCAGCATTCGGTCGATCCGGTATGGTGCCTCTCCCAGATCCTCAAGGAGCAGAATCTTCCTCTTGAAACTTGGGGCATAAGGGGTGCCCACCAGATGACACAAGGTGGTCAGATTTCCGCCGGCCACCGGTCCTGAAGACAGGCCCGGACGGACGACAATGCCGTTTTCAGGCGCCAGTTCAAGGGCTGTGTTGGATGTCAGCGCCCATCGCATCGCCGCGATGGTCTCTTCAGCGGCATCGGCCAGGGTGGTGACCACAGGTCCGTGAAAGGTGACCAGGTCGCACCGGTCATGGAGTACAGACAGGAGCACCGAGATATCGCTGAATCCCACAAAAATTTTCGGATTATTTTGAATGGTCTCAAAATCGAGAAACGGAAGGATGCGCATACTCCCATACCCGCCCCGGGCGCAAGCAACCGCCTGGATGGATGAATCGGCAAAAAGACGATTCATCCGGTCCGCCCGCTGGACATCGGTTCCGGCCAGGAATCCGTGTTTCTGGAAAATAGTCTCATCAAAAACCGTCCGAAACCCCATCGATTCCAGAACAGCCCTTCCCTTCATGAATTTTTCCGGATCAAAGGGACCGGCAGGCGCAACAATTCCGACGGTATCGCCCGGCTTCAGGCGGGGCGGCTTAACAGATTTTTTCTCCTGGGTTCGCATGGTTATTTATTATAGCATTAAATTAACGTTTTTGGTCAACGGAAACACTGAATCGAATTTTGAGTCGACTTGGTTTAAATAAAACGAATTTTTTGTGGCATCGTCAACAAAATTTTGAAAATAATTACTATATTTACGTTTTTAACACCCATATAGAATTTTCGGAACACAAAATTGTTCTTACCCAATGGATACTTAACCATTGCCCTCGTTTTTTAAAATTTGGTTTGCAAGATTCCGGCATCATATCTTGACATGGCCGATCTGAAGTGTTAATTATTTGCTTACCGTCGGGGCGTGGCGCAGTCTGGAAGCGCACTTGAATGGGGTTCAAGGGGTCGGAGGTTCAAATCCTCTCGCCCCGACCAAAATATTAAAATAAAATCAGCGGCTTAACAGCCGCTTTTTTTATTTCGTGCAACCGAAAACCGAGCTGAACGATTGGTCAACACCTGAAAAATATGCCAGGGGGCTCTGGCCATCACACTAAAAATCTTCTTTATGAAATCCTCTGGGGCATCTTCGTGAAAAATGTCGCTCATCGAGTTAACGAATATCATCTGCGGCTTTTTCCATTGTAGCGGTAATTTGAGCATATGATGATGGAGTGTTGGAACCCGTTCTTGTAGTTCGGCTGAGATATAGCTTCATAAAAAATGAAAAAATTCCCTCACAAAAAATTAAGGGCACTCCCTCATATTTGGGGGAATGCCCTTTTTTCTAATTAAAACTGTCAGCTAAACCAAAGTAACATTTGTTGCAGCAGGACCTTTTTGACCCTGCTCTATATCAAAGGTTACTCGATCGCCTTCATCAAGAGTCTTGAAACCGGTTGCATTGATTCCTGAATGATGAACAAATACATCCGGACCATTTTCTTGCTCAATGAAGCCATAGCCTTTGCTACTGTTAAACCATTTTACGATTCCATTATCCATAGTGACACCCTCCTTTCAAAAAAATTCTCATAGTCCCAAACTGCAGGTTGCCACTTTGACAAATGGATATTTCCTTCAGAACGAAACTGGCCCGCCAATTAAGGACGGGCCTTTATTGATTGGTTAGATAATAAGATGTTGTTGAAAAAAGTCAAGCGGGTTATAAGATTATTTTTTGCTGAGGATTTTGGACACGTACATAAACCCTTGGTGCCTCAAGCAGCTGCTATCATTTTAAAATTTCCGGAGCCTTAAAATTACTGAAACATCTTTTTTTCTGTGGGGCAAATCCATTTCACCGGGTTTGCCTATTTCATTTTTATGGTATATGTAATCAACAAGAATCGGCTCTATTTAAAGTTGGGGGCATGAAATCATGAATGCTCAAGAATATTACCACCGTGTGATTGATCGGTTAAAAAATTGCTATCAATTCAGCCATTATGTTATTGCGGCGGGCCATGAACTTGCTGCGGAGGGGTATGATCCTGCTTTTCCAGCCGCAACAGAACCGATTTCTCAGCTTGAAAACCTTACACTTCAAAGAGGTTTTCAGGTTCATATCCCTCTTGTCGGAGAAAGATCCCAATCCGTGCTAATGCCGATTGATTTCGAGATATTCCTGGCAGAAGAAAATCACAAGCTGTATGAGGACCCGGCGGCACAGAAGAAATTCTTCGATCAGACAGTTCCGGTTATTCATTTTCTTGAAACCCTCTTCCGTTCAAGGGGCATGCCATATCTCCTGGATTACACACCTTCGGGTGCA
>DATKWE010000207.1:0-14140 GCA_035529735.1 Desulfobacterales bacterium
AGAGATGGTTATGCCGGGAGACAATATAACGATTACGGCGGAGTTGATAACGCCCATAGCGATGGAAAAAGAACTCAGGTTTGCCATCAGAGAAGGCGGTCGGACGGTTGGCGCCGGTGTGGTGAGCGAGATTATAGAGTAGCAACTGAAGGAGTCTTCTGGTGAGAATAATTGTTACACTTGCATGCAATGAATGCAAAAGAAGAAACTATACGACGACCAAAAATAAACGGACAACACCGGACAAACTGGAATTCAGCAAATATTGCAGATTCTGCCGGAAACACACGATACATAAAGAGACAAAATAAATGGTTTTATTTCCGAAACAGCATGGAGAATCAGGACCGTTTGTTTCATATAAGCGTATAGGATTTGAAATGCTTTGAACTGTTCAGGCCAGTAGCTCCAACGGTAGAGCGTCGGACTCCAAATCCGGGTGTTGGGGGTTCGAATCCCTCCTGGCCTGCCACATCGTTTTGGAAGTATAATAAAAACGTCAAGCAACGATAAAATTTTTCCTGACGGTTTAATTTTTACGATTCAATCCAGTCGTCAAGTAACATTTGCTCGTTTTGTTTTGAATTTAAATTTAGGGCAATAATGGCAAGATTACAAAGAAAAAAAAGTCCAAGCGCAAAGAAGAAAAAAAAGGATGCCGAAGGCGTGGAATCATCCCGGGCAGGAAACGATGCTGCTGTAAAAAAGACCGCATTATTTTCAGGTTCTGGAAAAGATATCCAAAAACCGCTATCTTTGTCCAGAACAAAAGCGTTGTCCAAAACCAAGGGTGAGCCCGGAAAGATTAAACGCACCATAGATACATGGGTTCAGTTCCTGAGAGAAGTAAAAATAGAGCTGAAAAAGGTTGTATGGCCCTCACGCAAGCAGACCATCGGCTCTACGGTTGTCGTGCTGATTCTGGTGATGATAATATCCTTATTTCTCGGGATGGTGGATTTCGGCTTGTCGAGTATAATCCGTGTGGTTCTTCAATAAAAGGGGAGAATAGGAAATTGGCGCTCAAGTGGTATGTTATCCATGTTTATTCCGGATTTGAAAACAAGGTCAAATTGGCCCTGGAGGAACGAATTGCGTCTTTTCCTCAACCTGAGAAATTTGGCGAGGTGGTCGTCCCTACCGAGGAGATTGTTGAACTGGTAAAAGGAAAAAGAAAAACATCCTCTCGCAAGTTCTATCCCGGATACATACTGGTTAAGATGGAACTGAACGATGCAACCTGGCACATTGTCAACAACACTGCCAAGGTTACCGGTTTCCTTGGGGGGCGAGAGAAACCGGCACCCATATCCGATGAAGAGGCCCAGCAAATCCTAAACCGAATGGAGGCTGGAAAACTTAAACCACAGCCAAAATACTTCTTTGAAACCGGTGATGAAATTCGTGTGGTAGACGGGCCTTTTAAGAATTTTAACGGCGTCGTTGATGAGGTTAACCCTGAGAAGGGCAAGATCAGAGTTCTCGTAAGTATCTTCGGCCGTTCGACACCGGTGGAACTCGAGTTCGTACAGGTTGCAAAGCTATAATCGCCAGTGGTCTCCGGCCGTAAATCATTGGCAGATATATAAGGATAAACGACATAAGGCCGATGACCCCGGTGAAATTTCACGGGGCAGGCAAAAAAACAGGAGTAATAAGAAAAGATGGCAAAAAAGGTTATGACACAGATCAAACTGCAGGTGAGAGCCGGTCAGGCCAATCCGTCTCCCCCGATTGGCCCGGCACTGGGACAGCACGGCGTAAATATCATGGATTTCTGCAAAGCGTTTAATTCCCGAACTGCCCAGGATGAAGGTATAATCATTCCGGTTGTGATCACCGTCTATCAGGACAGATCATTTACCTTTATCACCAAAACGCCACCCGCATCCGTGCTTTTGAAAATGGCGGCAAAGATTGCAAAGGGCGCCGGTGATCCAAAGCGGGAAAGGGTCGGCCAGGTTACACGACAGCAGCTCGAAGATATCGCCAAGCAGAAAATGGTCGATTTAAATGCAATCGATTTGGATGGTGCCTGTAAGATCATCGCCGGTACTGCTAAAAGTATGGGGATTGAGGTTGTCTAAAAAAGGAGTGAACAAAAGAAGATGGCGAATTGGGGTAAAAAGTATATAGAATCGCGTAAGAAGGTAGATCTAACGGCAAACCCGAGTGTCAGTGAAGCCGTTCAAATAGCCATTGATGCGTCTTATGCCAATTTTGATGAAACGATTGACGTTGCGGTGCGTCTCGGGGTGGATCCAAGACATGCCGATCAGATGGTTCGAGGGACGGTGGTTTTGCCGAACGGTCTTGGCAAGGAAGTTAAAGTTCTCGTATTTGCTAAAGGTGAAAAAGAGAAAGAGGCGACAGATGCAGGCGCTGATTTTGTCGGGAACGATGATCTGATAGAAAAAATTAAAGGAGGGTGGCTTGGTTTTGATAAAGCCGTTGCAACTCCGGATATGATGGGTTCTGTTGGAAAAATCGGGAAGCTTCTCGGCCCAAGAGGGCTGATGCCCAATGCAAAAACCGGAACCGTAACGTTTGATATTGCCAGGGCGGTCCAAGAACTCAAAGCAGGTAAAATTGATTTCAAGGTTGAAAAAGCCGGTATCGTACACGTCCCAATGGGTAAAGTTTCTTTCGGGGCAGAAAAGATTGTCCAGAATGCGATCGCCTTTTTAGAAACGATCATGCGTCTCAAACCGGCTTCCAGTAAGGGAACCTACCTAAAAAGTATTGCCATATCTACGACCATGGGGCCTGGCATTAAGATCGATGCCGCCAGTATCAAAGACTTAGTCAAATAGACTGCTTCCAGTGTGGGTTTTACAATTTTGATTTGACCACCCCAAAAACAACCAAATCGAGAGGATTTGGACGTAATCGCTGAAGACAGCCTGTTTGATAAACGGATTGTCTGCGTACTGATGGTGACATTTTTTTAAACAGACTTGTTTCATAAAACTATTTCTGTCAAAGACCGTAGGTGCACTTGGTTGTGTTTAAGCGGCGGTGCCGGCCTACCGAGACAAACTATTGTGATAAGTTGTTGCCTCCGGTTTTTACGGATTAAGGAAGGAGGTGTATTGAATTGTGCGGATAGAAAAGAAAAAAGAGATCGTAAAAGATCTTCATGAAAAGTTAATAAAGTCCAAGACTGTAATTGTAACCGATTACAAGGGCCTTGATGTAACCACCATTAATGACTTAAGGCGAAGGCTCAGAGAGCATGAAATCGAATACAAGGTGGTAAAGAATTCGCTGCTTATCAGAGCTTCTGAAGAGACCGATGTCGCTCTGATCAAAGACTGCTTCAAAGGGCCGAGTGCCATTGCCTTAAGCTATGACGACCCGGTTGCGCCGGCAAAGGTTCTGATACAATTTTCAGGCGAGTTCAAAAAACTCAAAATTAAAATCGGTGTTATGGGCGGCAAGGTGCTTGATTTAAGTGCCATCAAGACGTTGGCGACCCTGCCTTCCCGTGAAGAGCTTCTCGGCCAGTTCCTTTCGACGGCAAACGGGGTTGTTTCCGGCTTTGTCCGAACCCTTAACGCCATCCCGGCGCAATTTTTGAATGTATTGCAGGCCATTAAGGAGCAGAAAGAAGCGGGTTGACAATGGATATAAAACAATAACGACCGGATGTATTTGAATCCAAATATTTTTATTTTAATAACAATTGATTCGACAGATATAGAGGACATCAATAGCTAAGCTGGAGGAAAAATAAAATGGCTGATATTACGAAAGAAGATGTAATTGAATTTATCGCAAATATGTCGGTTCTTGAATTATCGGAGCTTGTTAAAGAAATGGAAGAAAAATTCGGAGTTTCGGCGGCCGTGCCCATGGTTGTAGCGGGTGGGGCTCCTGTTGATGCCGGAGGTGCCGCGGAAGATGAACAGACTGAATTTGATGTTATTCTGACAACATTTGGCGACAAAAAGATACAAGTCATCAAGGAAGTCCGGGCAATTACCGGTCTGGGCTTAAAAGACGCCAAAACGCTGGTGGATGAAGTCCCCAAGCCCGTCAAGGAAGGTATTTCTAAAGATGAGGCTGAAAAAATCAAAAGCCAACTTGAGGACGCCGGTGCTCAGGTCGAAATCAAGTAACCCAGGATAGATCATCGACAACAGGTGATGGGCAATGGGTAACGGTGAACCGGGAAGGGGGATTGGGTCCTATCACCCATACCCCATACCCATAGCCCATAACCCAATTTAATATATTGGAGACCCCATGTTGGAAAGGATTTTGGCAAATAAGCGGATAAGGAAGAATTTCGGGAAGATAGCAGAGATTGTTGACATCCCTAACCTTATCGCAGTGCAACGGGAATCATTTGACCGGCTTTTACAAAAAGATGTTCCTCCGGAAAAGCGGAAAGACATTGGATTGCAGGCTGTATTCAAGTCGGTGTTTCCGATAAAAGATTTTACCGGAAGTGCTTCCCTCGAATTTGTATCCTACAGATTCAGCGAGATAAAGCACAGTGTCCAGGAATGCATTCACCGGGGAATGACCTACGAAATTCCGCTTCGTATCACCGTGAGACTGGTTGTATACGATATCGACAAAGAGACCGGAATTACCAATATCCGTGATATCAAGGAGCAGGAAATTTACTTCGGTACAATTCCTCTGATGACGGAAAATGGGACTTTTATCATCAATGGGACCGAACGTGCTGTGGTCAGTCAGCTCCATAGGTCTTCCGGGGTGTTTTTCGATCATGACAAAGGGAAGACCCATTCGAGCGGCAAAATTATCTACACGTGCAGGATTATACCTGTTCGCGGATCCTGGATCGATATGGAGATCGATCACAAAAATATCGTCAATATTCGGATCG
The DNA here is from genome assembly GCA_035529735.1 of Desulfobacterales bacterium. Lineage (GTDB taxonomy): Bacteria > Desulfobacterota > Desulfobacteria > Desulfobacterales > UBA11574 > JAAXQD01. Next base: position 4,862 of record DATKWE010000207.1, read on the forward strand.
ACAGGCGTCGCAAACTTCCGATCACAATCCTTTTCAAATCGTTTGGATTTAGTTCTGAAGACATTCTGGCTTATTTTTATAAAACAGAAAAGTATGTTGTTCGCGGCAAACAGATTTTTAAAGAACTCGACGAGGATTTGCTGAAGGGGGGGCAGCGTGCCAGCCGGGATGTCAAAGACCCCGACAGCGGCGATACCATTGTGGCCAAAGGACGCATGCTTACAAAGGCCGCAATCAAGCGGTTAAAATCGGCCAATATAACCTTACTCCCCATAACCGCCGAAGATATTCTCGACAAAGTATTTGCCCGAACAATTGTTCATCCCGACAGCGGAGAATCCATCGTAAAATGCAACGAAACGTTTAACGAAGACATTTATCAGGCGCTGCGTGATGCCGGTATTTCTGAATTTGAACTGCTGTTCATCGACGACGTAACGACCAGCGACTCGATTCACAAAACCCTGCTTTTGGACAAGGTCGAAACAAAAGAAGAAGGGCTCATTGAAATATATCGAAGACTCAGGCCCGGGAATCCGGCAACTCCGGAGGTGGCCCAGGACTTTGTCGACCACATGTTTTTCAAATCGGCCTATTACGACCTTTCGGGTGTGGGACGAATGAAGATTAACATACGTCTCGACATTAACTCTTCCATTGACTTGAAAACACTCAGAAAAGAGGACATTCTCCTTGCAGCTAAAACCCTCATAGAACTCAAAGACGCCCAGGGGACCATTGACGATATCGATCATTTGGGGAATCGACGGGTGCGTGCGGTGGGTGAACTTCTGGAGAATCAGTATCGTATCGGATTGGTTCGAATGGAACGTGCCATTAAAGAGCGGATGAGTCTGCAGGAGGTCGATGCATTGATGCCGCATGATCTGGCTAATTCCAAGCCTGTTTCCGCTGTGGTTAAAGAGTTCTTCGGGACCAGCCAGCTCAGTCAATTCATGGATCAGACAAACCCCCTTTCAGAAACGACCCACAAACGGCGCCTGAGTGCCCTGGGTCCGGGGGGGTTGACCCGCGAAAGAGCCGGGTTTGAGGTCAGAGACGTCCATCCTTCCCATTATGGACGAATCTGTCCCATAGAGACCCCGGAAGGTCCGAACATCGGCCTTATTGTCTCACTGAGCACGTATGCCCGGGTCAATGAATATGGATTCATTGAAACGCCGTACAGCGTTGTCAAAAATGCCACCGTTCAGGATGAGGTCAGGTTTCTTACGGCTTTTGAAGAGAAGGAGCACCCGATTGCTCAGGCCAATGCACAGATCAATGAAAATAAAAAATATGTCAATCCGTTGGTAACATCCAGAGTTGCCGGAGAATTTATGATGGTCAAGGCCGAAGATATCGAGCTGATGGACATTTCTCCCAACCAGCTTGTCAGTGTTTCCGCGTCCCTTATTCCGTTTCTGGAAAACGATGACGCCAACAGAGCACTGATGGGGTCGAACATGCAGCGTCAGGCAGTTCCGCTGATCGTAAGTCAAGCACCCCTTGTGGGTACAGGGATTGAGGGCGTGGTTGCCAAAGACTCGGGGGTTACGATTGTTGCACGGCACGATGCCACCGTGGTGGACGTGGATGCTTCCCGGATCGTTTTATGGAATAAAAATCTGGACGGTGACGAAGGTGTCGACCTGCCTGTGACGGTTCACAATCTTTCAAAATTCGTCCGTTCAAACCAGAATACCTGTTTCAATCAACGCGCCATCGTCAGAAAAGGACAAGAAGTCAAGGCCGGGGAAATCATTGCAGACGGGCCGGCGACACACTTTGGGGAACTCGCTTTGGGTAAAAACATTACCGTGGCATTTATGCCGTGGGGTGGATATAATTTTGAGGATTCGATTCTGGTGGGGGAAAGGCTTCACCGGGAGGGCGTTTATACATCCGTCCATATTGAAGAATTTGAAATTCTTGCCCGGGATACCAAACTGGGCAAGGAGGATATTACCCGAGACATTCCGAATGTGGGAGAAGAAGCCTTAAAGGATCTTGATGAAAGCGGCATTATTCGAATCGGCGCTGAAGTCGGTCAGGGAGATATTCTGGTGGGAAAGATTACCCCCAAAGGTGAAACGCAGCTTTCTCCTGAAGAAAAACTTTTACGGGCGATTTTCGGTGAAAAAGCCGGAGATGTGAAGGATACGTCTTTACGCGTACCCCCCGGCGTTCAAGGGATTGTCATTGATGCCAAAATATTTTCAAGACGTGGTGTTGAAAAGGATGGCCGTTCCCGATTCATCGAGGATAGCGAGATCGCTGCCCTTGAAAAAGAAAGAGATGAAAAACTCGACGTCATTGAAGAGGTTGTCCGCAAGCAGTTTGAGAAAATTCTCGTGGGGCAGAAATGCTATTCATCCCTGAAAAAAGGCAAGAAGGTTCTGATTCCGAAAGGGAGCAAGATAGATTCCGACACTCTGGCCAAAATACCGCTGGCTCAGCTCGAAGGGATTGTCTTAAAAAGTCCGCAACTGACCGAACAGATCCATGATATTCTGGAACGATACAGGAATCAGTGTGAGATTTGCAGAGATTCTTTTGAACGACACGTCAGCCGGTACCAAAAAGGCGATGATCTTGCGCCGGGCGTCATTAAAATGGTTAAGGTCTATGTGGCCATGAAGCGAAAACTGTCCGTGGGCGATAAGATGGCCGGACGTCACGGCAATAAAGGTGTCGTATCGAAAATACTCCCCCAGGAAGATCTGCCCTATTTTGAAGATGGCACACCGGTGGATATGGTCCTGAATCCGCTGGGCGTGCCTTCCCGAATGAATGTCGGCCAGGTTCTGGAGATTCATTTGGGGTGGGCTGCCAAAGGTCTTGGGGATCAAATCAACAAGCTGTTGGAAGAACAAAAGCTTGAAGCCCTTCGGAAGAAAATTAAACGAATATTTACAGAACCGTCTGTTCAGGAGAAGGTTGACGGCTTTGACGATGAAGAATTGTGCGAATTTGCGAAACATTACAAAGACGGTCTTTACATGGCCACACCGGTTTTTGATGGGGCCAAGGAAGCTGAAATCAAGTCTCTTCTCACCGAAGCGGGGCTGAGCTCGACCGGTCAGACAACGCTGTATGACGGCCGAACCGGCGAATCTTTTAAAGAAAAAATTACCGTCGGGACCATGTATGTGTTGAAGCTTCATCATCTGGTGGACGACAAGATCCATGCCAGATCTATCGGTCCTTATTCACTTGTGACCCAGCAGCCCCTGGGAGGAAAAGCTCAGTTCGGCGGGCAGCGTCTGGGTGAGATGGAAGTCTGGGCCATGGAGGCTTATGGGGCGGCGCATGCGCTGCAAGAATTTTTAACCGTAAAATCTGACGATATGGCGGGAAGAACCCGTATGTATGAAAAGATCGTAAAAGGCCAGAATACACTCGACCCGGGCCTCCCCGAGTCGTTCAAGGTTCTGACGAAAGAATTGAAGAGTTTGGGTTTAGATATAACCCTAATCGAAGAAAAATAAAAACAGGAAAAAAAATGGAAATTTTATACGATTTCTTCACCAAACCGACTGATCCAAAGCTTTTTTCAGGTGTTAAGATTTCATTGGCATCGCCCGAAGAGATTTTGAAATGGTCGCATGGAGAGATTAAAAAGCCCGAAACCATCAATTATCGAACGTTTAAGCCTGAACGAGACGGTCTTTTCTGTGCCAAAATTTTCGGACCGACCAAAGACTACGAGTGTAACTGCGGCAAGTACAAGCGAATGAAACACCGGGGCGTCATTTGTGAAAAATGCGGCGTGGAGGTGATTCAGTCCAAGGTCCGGCGGGAGCGGATGGCACACATCGAACTCGCTACACCCTGTTCCCATATATGGTTTTTGAGAAGCCTTCCGAGCAAGATCGGCAATCTGATAGACGTGACGCTAAAAAATCTTGAAAAGGTAATTTACTTTGACAGTTACATTGTCATAGATCCAAAAGACACGGATCTTAGGACCTATCAACTTCTATCGGAAGAAAAGTATCGAGAAGCCCGCGAGATTTACGGGACGAAATTCGAGGCAGGGATCGGTGCCGAAGCCATTAAGGCGCTGCTGGAGAAGATCGAGCTGGAAAAATTATACATTGAATTGAAGGCTGACATAAATTCCACCGGGTCTGTGGCCAAACGGCAGAAACTCTCCAAACGACTCAGGATTATTGATGCATTCAGACGCTCGGGAATCGATCCCACCTGGATGGTCATGGATGTTATTCCTGTCCTGCCGCCGGATTTGCGTCCCCTTGTCCCGCTGGAGGGGGGGAGATTTGCAACATCAGATCTCAATGATCTGTATCGCAGGGTCATTAACCGAAACAATCGTTTAAAACGCCTTATGGAATTAAAGGCGCCTGACATTATTGTCCGCAATGAGAAACGGATGCTTCAGGAATCCATGGACGTTCTTTTTGACAACGGGCGGCACGGCAGAGCGATTATGGGGACCAATAAACGGCCGTTAAAGTCCCTCAGCGATACTTTGAAAGGCAAGCAGGGGCGTTTCAGACAAAACCTTTTGGGCAAGCGGGTCGATTATTCCGGCCGTACCGTTATTAGCATCGGGCCGAATCTAAGGCTGCACCAGTGCGGGTTGCCGAAGCAAATGGCCCTGGAGATGTTCAAACCGTTCCTTTATTATCGTCTAGAACAAAAGGGGCTTGTTTCCACGGTAAAAAGCGCCAAGAAGATGGTGGAACGAGAAGTTCCGGAGGTCTGGGACACATTGGATGAGGTTGTAAAAGAGTATCCAGTTTTTTTAAACCGTGCGCCCACACTTCACAGGCTGGGCATTCAAGCATTTGAGCCGATTCTCATTGAGGGCAAGGCCATTCAGCTCCATCCATTGGTCTGTACGGCGTTTAATGCAGACTTCGACGGTGACCAGATGGCGGTTCATATACCGCTTTCCGTAGAAGCTCAGATTGAGGCCAGGGCCTTGATGCTGTCGAGCAACAACATCCTTTCTCCGGCAAATGGCAGCCCGATCATTGTGCCCAGTCAGGATATTGTCCTCGGCATCTATTACATGACCCGAGGGGTCACCGGGACAAAAGGCGAAGGAAAAATATTTGCAAATCCTGAAGAGGTTCGATGTGCATACGATGCCAAAGCAGTGGATCTTCATGCAAGAATTACGGTTCGTATAGACGGAAAAAGGTTTGATACGACTGTGGGGCGCATCCTTTTATGGGAAATCATTCCCAAAGATAACATCATGATGCTCCGCCATATCGAGGTTCTCGAGGAAGACGAGGCCAAGGCTGTTTTTAAAAATTTACAGTCCGGTGTCGATTTTATCGAAATGGTCGCTCAACATTCCAAGGGACTTGACCGGGATAATGAAGGACTCATCGGTCTGTGCAGAAAGGACGAATTCAAGCGTATATTCAGTGTGTCATATGAGAATTCGGACAAAATTTTCGCCCTTGAAGAAGGCGATATCAGCGACATTGTTTTTGCCGATGAAGCCCACCACATTTTTCAGGTGATCGACAAGCGACCCGAGATACCGTTTTCTATGATCAACAATATCAGAGATAAAAGATCGTTGACTGAACTGGTGGATTATGCATACCGAAACCTGGGTCCAAAAGCAACGGTCATCCTCTCCGACCGGTTAAAAAACATCGGATACGAGTACTCAACCGAAGGCGGTATATCCATTTCCATTGACGATATGATCATACCGTCGGCCAAATGGGATATTTTAAAAAACGCAGAAAAGCAGGCTCAAAAGATCGGCGGGCAATATACCGAGGGGCTTATCACTCAAGGTGAAAAATATAACAAGGTCATCGATATTTGGGCCAAGGCAACCGACGATGTGGCGGATGAAATGATGAAAGCCTTGCGTGTGGCCCCTGTCACCGACAGCGATGGTAATCCTGTCCTGGACGCGGAGGGAAATCCCGTTGTGGAGGAAAGCTTCAACCCCATCTATATGATGGCGGATTCCGGTGCCAGGGGGAGTAAAGATCAGATGCGTCAGCTTGCGGGGATGCGCGGCCTTATGGCAAAACCATCGGGTGAAATCATTGAAACGCCCATTACCGCCAATTTCCGGGAAGGCCTTTCCGTGCTTCAATATTTCATTTCCACTCACGGCGCCAGAAAGGGTCTCGCCGATACGGCCCTTAAGACCGCCAACTCCGGATATCTTACCCGAAGGCTCGCTGATGTTGCCCAAGACTGTATTATTATGGATGAAGATTGCGGAACGATGCTGGGTGTCGAGGTCGAGTCTCTCATGGAAGGTGGAGAAGTTATTCAGCGCCTCGAAGAAAGAATTTTAGGGCGGGTCGCCGTAGAGGACATCGTCGATCCGTTTGCAGATGAAGTGATTGTCAAAGCCGGGGAAGATCTGGACGAAGACGCTGTAAAAGCCATTGAAGAAGTCGGGCTCACTCGAGTGAAAATAAGGTCCGTACTGACATGCAAGAGTCGGAAAGGGGTGTGTGCCAAGTGCTACGGTCGAGACCTCGCACACGGCACCAAGATCGAAATCGGTCAGGCTGTGGGAATCCTTGCGGCCCAGTCCATCGGAGAGCCCGGGACCCAGTTGACCATGCGCACCTTCCACATCGGTGGAACCGCAAGCCGAAGAGTTGAACAGGCGGATATTAGAGCCAGGACTGACGGGAAGATTAAGTTTATTAATATCAATGTGGTGGAAAAAGTAGAGAATCGATTTGTTGTGATGAACCGCAGGGGGGGTGAAATTGCCGTCGTGGGAGATGCCGGGCGCGAAAGAGAGCGTTTTCCGGTTATTTACGGCGCTCACCTCGAGGTCAAAGACGGTGTTCGTGTCAAATCCGGAGACCTTCTCGTAACGTGGGATCCTTTTGCAACACCGATTATAACGGAAGTCGATGGAACGGTTAAATTCGGCGATATCAGCCCCGGTAAAACCATGCAGGAGAAAGTCGATCCCGTCACCGGAAAATCGAGTCGAACGATCATCGAATCTAAAAGTGGTGAGGAACGGCCGAGGATTTCAATCAAGGACAAAGATGGAAAAACATGCGGCCTGCCGGAATCATCCGGCAAGGCACGCTATTTACTGCCCATAAATGCCATTTTGCTGGTTGAAGAAGGGGATGATGTTAAGGCTGGAGATGTTATAGCGAAGCTGCCCCGAGCCACTACCAAGACCAAAGATATTACCGGCGGTCTTCCAAGGGTGGCTGAACTTTTTGAAGTTCGAAAGCCGAAAGAAACCGCTGTCCTGAGCCAAATCGACGGGTATGTTTCAATAGCGAAGGCAACCAAAAAAGGAAAACAGAAAGTCACCGTTACCCCAATAGATGATGTTGGTGAAAAGAAAGAATATTTAATTTCACGGGGCAAGCATATTAACGTATATGAAGGGGACTATATCCGGGCGGGTGAGGCGCTGATCAGTGGGTCCTCGATCCCCCAGGACATATTGAATATTAAGGGAGAAATTGCACTGGCACGATATCTCGTGGATGAGGTGCAGGAAGTTTATCGTTTACAAGGTGTCCGGATTAATGACAAGCACATCGAGGTCATTGTGCGTCAGATGATGCAGCGTGTTAAGGTTCTCGATGCCGGAGATACCGAATTCATTCTTGAAGAACAGGTCGACCGGAAAATCTTTGAGGAAACTAACCGTGCAGTCATCGAAAAGGGGAAGAAACCCGCTGTTGCAGAACCGCTTATCCTGGGGATTACCAAAGCGTCACTTTCCACTGAAAGTTTTATCTCAGCCGCCTCGTTTCAGGAGACGACAAAAGTCCTTGCCGATGCCAGCATTGCCGGAAAAGTGGATACATTACAGGGGCTCAAAGAAAACGTCATTATGGGAAGGATCATTCCTGCCGGTACCGGACTTCCCCAACATAGAGATGTGGAGATTGTAACGAGCTAGGGGAAACGTAGGCCGTGGCGCTGTTGTTTTGGACGGTTGCCTTAAACGCTGATCCGTTTGGGACTAATTGGGACAAATATTATATTAATATCCCATAAAAGTCTTGACAAATTAAGCTTTAATCTATAATAATTTCCATTTTGCCAACGTTAGAATCTCGTTTATTAAAAAAAAGGATCTGATTAAAAAAATGCCGACAATTAACCAACTGGTAAGAAAAGGAAGAAAGCGAATCAAGAAGAAGACCAATACTCCGGCACTCAAAGGGGCGCCTCAGAAAAGAGGTGTCTGTACGCGTGTATACACTTCGACGCCCAAGAAGCCCAATTCTGCTTTGCGGAAAGTTGCCAGGGTCAGGTTGACCACCGGTGTGGAGGTGACCGCATATATACCCGGTATTGGCCATAATCTCCAAGAGCACTCGGTTGTTCTGGTTCGTGGCGGACGTGTTAAGGACCTGCCGGGTGTAAGGTATCATATCGTCAGGGGCACACTTGATACCTTAGGGGTTGAGGATCGGAAGCAGGGCAGATCAAAATACGGCTCAAAAAAGCCCAAGTAGAACAATGAACCATAATCCACGATACAAGGCGCCTGGATCGTGCAGCATGAAAATAAACAACAAAATAACAACCATGGTGTAACCTATGCCGAGAAGAAGAGAAGTGCCCGAACGGATCATTGTACCGGATTCCAAGTATAACAATAAGCTGGTATCAAGATTCATAAAATCTATTATGAGGGACGGGAAAAAGAGTACGGCCGAGTCAATTCTGTACGATGCATTCGATATCATCGAACAAAAGACCAAAGAGCCCCCCTTAAAAATTTTTGAGCAGGCGCTTGAAAATGTAAAGCCGATGATCGAGGTTAAATCACGCCGAGTCGGGGGATCAACCTATCAGGTTCCAACAGAAATTCGACCGTCGCGGAAAACGGCTTTAGGGATTCGCTGGATTATCAGTTTTGCTCGTAAAAGATCCGAAAAGGGAATGGTTAATAAGCTGGCGGCGGAGCTTTTGGATGCAGCCAATAAGCGTGGTGCTTCCGCAAAAAAACGAGAAGACACCCATAAGATGGCCGAGGCGAACAAGGCGTTTGCGCATTACAAATGGTAAAATTTTGGGATGACTTTCATCTGGGTTGAGTATCCATAATGGAAAAATCTAACCCCATGGGGTTAGGAGAAATATGAAGGTGTTCATCGCTAACCCGTTTTAGAGGGAGGAATAAAGATGGCGAAGCAAAAGTTTGAGAGGACCAAGCCGCATGTAAATGTGGGCACGATAGGTCATATAGATCACGGGAAGACGACCTTGACGGCGGCGATAACCAAGCACATGGGCTTTAAGGGGATGGCGGATTATGTACCG
>DATKWE010000208.1:0-11957 GCA_035529735.1 Desulfobacterales bacterium
GCTGAATTGGAAATTGTTTGATATTTGTAATTTGATATTTGTAATTTTAATAATTCAATGGGAGTCTACGCCATCTATAGTGCAAAATAGAAAGAAGCGGGGTGCGTGTCAAGTGAACATGGAAAACTGCCGTGGACGGAAGACCGAAACAAAACATTTGAACTTCTGTTTCTCATATGTTAATTAAATATAAGCGTAGAATATCATAAAGAAAAGACGCATCTGCATCATTGGTAAATATATCGCGTCGCCGAACGATTGTATTACCCTAAGATGGATTTAAACGTTCTGTTCTGCAACCCGACATGGGAGGACCTTTTAGATGGTCAAAATCGCTCTTGAAAATCCCCAGGCTTTTTCAGAGATCATCACCCACAACGAAAGAATGCTCTTGGTCTTTAAATATATTGAGTCCATTGCACTGTCGTCTCAACCGATTCTCATCACCGGGGAGACCGGGGTGGGCAAAGAGTTGATTGCAAGATCGATTCATACGCTCAGCAAGCTTAAAGGACGCTTCGCAGCGGTTAATGTGGCCGGACTTGACGACAACGTATTTTCAGATACCCTTTTCGGGCATATCAAAGGGGCGTTTACGGGTGCTGACCAGGATCGCAGGGGTTTAATAGAGCGGGCGTTGGGCGGAACGCTTTTTCTGGATGAGATCGGCGACTTGAACCCTGCGTCTCAGATAAAATTGCTGCGGCTCCTCCAAGAAGGCGAATACCTGCCACTGGGACAGGATGAGGTCGAGCAGACCAATGTTCGTATTGTGGCTTCCACCAATGAAAATCTCTGGCCGCTTCAGAGAAATGGCAAGTTTCGAAAAGACCTTAACTTTAGACTCAGAACGCATCATATTCATATGCTCCCTTTGCGCGAGCGTATGGACGATATTCCGCTTTTGGTGCGTCATTTCCTGGAAAAATCCGCAGATGCACTCCAGAAAAAAGTGCCGACGCCGCCCAAGGAATTGTATGAACTTTTGGCGACATATTCTTTTCCCGGGAATGTGAGAGAGCTGGAGTCCATGATTCATGATGCCGTAAGTATCCATTCCGCCAAAATGCTCTCTTTGGATTCGTTCAAGCTGCATATAACCCGAACCCAAGAGAACTTGAAAGACATCACAGCGGTTGAACCGGAACATCCTCTGCCCGTTACATTCGGAGAAAAACTGCCCACCATAAAGCAAGCCACCCAAATGCTTGTGACAGAGGCGATGAAACGGGCCAATGGCAACCAGACCCTTGCGGCCAATTTGTTGGGGATTTCGCGTCAGGCGTTGAGCAAGCGTATTAAACGTTCTGCTTAAGGGCCTTTTTGAGCGCTGCTTTATGAAATTCGCCGGCCAGATGCACCGGACTTTTACCTGAGATGGGATCCCAGCCCGAAGGGTTTGCCACGCAGAAGTATTGTACATCAAGGCCGATGCGCACCAGAGCTTCTTCTGCAGGAAGGTCTTTAACGCGCGTCGCCGCCTCCCAGGTTGCGCCGCAGGGCGCCCCGCGCAGTACCTTGATTTGACGGATATTTCCTTGGACGACCTTTACGGCAAACTCCGGGGTTCCAAACATGTCTCCATAACGGCCCAGGCAGACCTGCCGGGAGAGGCCGCATCAGGTGGGGGGTGTAAATGTACCTTTGACCCGCAATTTTTTCCCCGAGGCGACCACGGGTATCTTTTTGCTCTGACACACCATGGATAGGTCAAACGAAAGGTCCGGATGTTTCAAATAATCCAGAACCAGATCTGTACGGATATCCTGTGGGATGAATTCGCCGGCATCCTCGATAATTGGCGGCATAGACACATTGATGGATACGATGTCAATGTCAAAAAGGCCGTCACCGTATCGCCGGATGCCCGCTATTTTTTTTTCACCGCTTCCATTTTGCTGAAAAACCAGAATGCGTTGGGTTTTGACGGACGGTTTTTGCGGCTGTTCCTTTAATTTTCTGTTGTTTGACCATTCAAAATCGTTCATTTTATACCCTCAGCCGATTCGATCTTTTCGAGTCTTTTTTCAAATACGGCTTTTTTTTGCTCAAAAGCGCTGGTCGATCGTTCAAGTTCATCAAAGAATTTGTCGATCACTGACCGGCAGCTGTGGATTGACTGTGAAAGTGCCGCAATTTTGTCTCCATCCCGGGCCTGTGAAGCGGCCTGCATTGCAGCGGAGAGTTCATCGATCCGCTTTTCATGTTTTACGATGGTGTTCTCGGCCTTTAAAATGCGTTGTTCCAGGGGGTTGAGTTCCTTGGCCCGTTCATTGATTAATTTAGAGCGTCTACGCCGCATCTCTTTTTTTGTCAACTTAAAACAGGCTTTTTCTTTATCCCCGCCGGCGGCTTCAGGTCCTGAGATTTGCCCTTCACGCTTCCATCCTTCTTTGTCCAGAAACTCCTGGTAGCTCCCTTCGAATACATATGCACCGTCATTTTGAAATACGATGAGGCGCTCGGCAAGGGCATGTAAAAACATCTCATTGTGCGTAACCATAATCACGGTGCCGTCGAAATTGTCGATGGCGGCAAGCATGGCATCGCACGATTCCATATCAAGATGGTTGGTAGGCTCATCTAAAAGCAAGAGATTCAGAGGTGTTACAAGGAGTTTACCCAGCATGACCCTGCTTTTTTCCCCACCGGAAAGAACACCGACTTTTTTTAAAGCCGCATTGCCTTCGAACATCATTGCGCCGCAAATATTCCTTGCGAACTGCCGGTCGACATCCGGATGTGAAAAAAGGATTTCTTCTTCCACCGTTCGGGTGTCCACAAGGTTTTTGACGTTCGTCTGTTCAAAAAATCCTTTTTTAACCGTTGGACTCCAGACGATTTCTCCGGTCTGAGGTCTGAGTACCCCTGACAGAAGTTTTAAAAGTGTTGTTTTGCCTTTACCGTTGTCCCCCACAACACAGATGCGTTCCCGGGCGTTAACGGCGAGATTTAAATTTTTAACCAGCGGTTTCTTTGGATCGTAAGAAAAAGAAGCATTTCGGATACGCATAACATTCTTTTTATGAAAAGGGAAGCTTTTAAAAGAAAAATCAAGGGTTTTTAACGTTTCCAGCTTTTCCTTTTCCCCCATTTTGCTCAATGTCTTGATGCGGGACTGCACCAGATTTGCAAGCCTTGCTTTGGCTCTGAAGCGGTTGATAAACTGCTCGATCTCCTTGCGGCGACGCGCATCGTTCATCCGGGTTTTTTCAAATATTTCCTCGTCCTGGGCGATCTGTGCATAATATTTTTCGGTGTTGCCGGCCAGTTTGCGGATTTTTCTGCGGTGAATTCCGAAGGTGTGCGTAATAACTTTGTCCATCAGCCCCCGGTTGTGAGTGATGAGCATCAACTCACGCGGCCATTTGATTAAAAACCGTTCGACCCAGCGTATGGAAGTGATGTCAAGGTAATTGGTGGGCTCATCCAGCAGCAGCATGTCGGGTTCTGAGAGGAGGACCTTGGCAAGGTTCAGGCGTACCTGAAGTCCGCCTGAAAATTCTTCAGGGTGCCGTTTAAGATCATCGGTGTAAAATCCAAGTCCTGCAAGTATTTTTTCAGCTTTCCAGTGGTGATCCCTTTGTTCGTCGAGAAGGCCGGTCATGGCTTCTGCAAGGATCGTATCTTTGGTAAATTTGAGCTCTTGGCGAACGTAACCGATACGATAATGCTTCGGGACGACGATTTTTCCTGCATCTGGATGCTCTTGGCCGGTTATGAGCCGAAAGAGGGTTGTTTTTCCGTGTCCGTTGCGTCCGACGATTCCGATTTTTTCTTTGGGGTTCAGCTTAAAACTTATACCATCAAAGAGTACCTGGCGATCATAGCTCTTTGTAAGATTTTCTATGTGAATCATATTTCATTGTGTGTTCAGTGTATTTATTTCTGGTCGTCGCTCCAGAGGGGGGTATGACCAAAGCGTTCAAACCACCACTCTTCTGCGGACAGATAATTCCTGACTTCTTCTTTTGAAAATGAGAATCTATAATTTTTACAGTAATCATTGATCGTTCGATATGCAGCAATAATCTTTGTTGTCATCTCTTTGCATTTTTCCCGATTCGCAGTGCAGCTGTCCGGATGCCATTTTCGGATGAGGGCCCGGTAGGCGGACCTGATTTCTTCCATGGTTGCCTGTTCAGGTAATCCCAACACCGTTCGTGCTTCATGGATTTGTCGATATTTTTTTATTGTGTAACTGATGGTGGACCCTCTGTTCCGGTGTTAATGGTCTTTTTCAGACTCACGCCGGTCATCCCAGGCAATTTTGTCCCTGGACTCCATGGCCCGTTCCATGACCCGTCCGACCATATCCATAAGCTGGGGACCTTTACCCAAGCCCATAAAATCCGCTTCCCTTTGAATGATTTTATCAAGAATAACAATATCTTTTACCTTCCTCAGCCGGCCACGGGCGCGAACGACCACTTTCAAAAGCTGCAGGAGCGACAGCAGGTTGGGCCGGCTTATCTCCAAACGATAAATTTCCGACTCAGGTGCGCCGTATTCATTCAAAGCACTGATGATCACCGATCGGGCGACACTCCCGCCCACCAGGGACAGGAAGATGTAGATTTCTCTTTCCAAAGCCAGTAGAAATCGGAGGGGCATCGGAGGGGCATCCGAACCTCCGGGATCGAGGGCCTGTTTGAGACAGATATGGATGGTTTTGATCTTTTCGAAAAAATTCTCCTCATGGTCATCGATTATTTTTGAAGCTGTACCCGTGGCATCGCGATCCAGACCTTCTTCCACCAACAGGACTTCTTCAGGCGTAACTTCAATGTCATGCATCAGCTCTTTGTTATACTTGCGGACAAGAATACTTGATAGCATCACGGCATTCCTGTCTGAAAAGCTTATTTCTCCTGGATTGCTGAGAAAATCTGCGACCAGTGTCTGAATGGCTTTCTGGGGCTGTTTCATTCGGGCAATCAGCAACTGGAGGGAGTTCAAAAAGGCGACCCGGTCTGTTCGATGGGGTGTTTCTTTGAGATAGTGCCATAAAAACTCGAATATTTTTCTTTCGTGTTTTTCGAATTCGGGAATATTTCTTTCAAATCCGGCCTTGATAAAACGTCCCTGAAGATCAAAACATCCTTTTAACAACCGGATCAGTTCCTTTGCATCCCGGGGTGTGATGTCAAAATCTTTTCCGATGGTTTCATAATCCTGGTCGTCAAAGTCGACATCCTGAAATATCATGGCCTTCATTTTTCTTCTGGCCACGGAACGTCCCTTGAAAAAGGTGATCATTTTATAGAATTTTTCATGCATCTGCCGCGCAATCGTCTTTTCTTCTCCGGATTCTCGGCCGACTTGAGTGCCCACAAACAGCTTGTCGTAAACATCATCTCGCACCAATTCAAGGCGCATCTCGATATTGTCCAGCACCTCGTTTTCAATCCCCGGATCTTCGGATTGTTCTTCGATGCAATATAGAAGATCCGAAGCCGACTCGAGCCGATGTTCAAGACGGGATGAATCTATTTCTGCAAAATCATTTCCATAAACGCTTTCTACAACCTGGGCCTCTCGATAGGGTGCGCCGTGGGATATGGCCATGGCCAGCCGTGTAACCTGCAGTTTTTCCTTTGTTACCGGAGCCTTTTCATCTATGGTCCCGTCATAAGTGTTGTCCAGCATCAGATGCTGAACATTGTTTATTTCCAGGGGAGGGCGGATCAGCTTCCCCTGAAGTTCACGGATGCCGAACAGGGCATTGTAAACATTCACGAACTGATTCCCGGAAGGCGTCAACGCCGATTTTTCCATCCATGCATTCACCTTTGTTATCAAGTCCCGGAGCGTTGCTTGCTTCAACCCGTTTAATCCGGCCACCAGTGTGAGGTTCGGGTCCGGCCGGCCCCTTTCATCTTCGATGACGGGCAGAGACATTTTTTTGCCGTCTTTTTCGATGACAATAAGAGAATTCGATTCCAAGGCTGTTTTGAATTGGGAAAGGATGCACAGGGAGGTTCTGATACGGTCAAATTCCTTGGTCGATTCCTTGGGGAATTTTAAATAGAGATTACTGACATCACGGGCCGAAAAGATTTCGAAAGCTTTGATCATTCCCTGTGTGAGGGATTCGGTGGCGGCCCCCAAACGTTTTGTCATTTTATAGGCGGTATCCACATCGACATTGATATTCCCGAACCCAATCACATAATCCATTCTTTCATGCACACCACAATTGGGCGTCTGCCCCCGGAATCGAATAAAAATATTTTTATCGCGGTGGGATTTTTTAGAAAGAAGGGAAAGAATCTCTAAAAATCTGATAAAAGGATCGTTGGCGATCCGTGCATTCTGTAGAAAACGCGCATCGTTTAAAAAATCGCCGAGCAGTTGGGTCAGTTCCAGGAGGAGGGCTCGCTGGACATCGAGCTCTTTTTCTTTTGCCAGCAGCCCATCGGCGAGGCGGTCTTCATAGGCCGTCTTTCGTTGAGTCCTGTCGATTCCCCCAAGTTCTTGGAAAAGTCTTTCAGCTTCCTCGTCGAGCATGTTATTTTTTCCCGCCATTGGAATATATAACCCTTCTAAAAAATTTTTAAATAGCTTCTATCCATCTCCAAGTCGCTGAATCCCAGACTTTCGGAAAAACAGAAACACATCCACCAGTTGTTTCCCGACCCAACGTTTTCCAGCTTGATTCAAAGTGAAGTGTTTGAAAAAACAGAATGTATCGCCAAAACAGTGAAGCATAATCACCATTGGAAGTCAACTGCCATAATGACTTGACAAAAACAGGATAAAAACGTAATTTTTTAGAAAAAAGAGGTAATTTTCCTGCATGATAAAGCGTTTATTAGAGTTGCAAATTTTTATTTATATCGGGCTGTTGATTGTAAAGATCCTATCCGCAACGTACACCATCAAAATTATCGGACCGGAGATCGAAAAAAACATCCTCAAAAAGAAGCAGGTCCCGATTTATGCGTCATGGCATCAGAGATTTTTCCCGGGAATTACCCTTTTTGCTACCCGGAAGCCCATTTCAATCATGATCAGCCAGAGCCGGGACGGAGAACTCATTTCAAGAATTGTCAACCGCCTTGGCTGGCGCCCGGTCAGAGGCTCTTCATCACGGGGGGGGCGTCATGCGTTAAGGGAAATTAACACACTGATTCATAAAGGTTATAGAGTCGGTCATATCGTCGACGGTCCCAGAGGGCCATTGGGAATTGTCAAACCCGGACTGCTTATTATTGCGCAGCTTTCCGGAATGCCCATTATACCCACCATTACCTCTGCCGAAAGAAAATGGGCTTTCAACAGTTGGGACCGGTTTATGATACCCAAACCGTTTTCCCGGGTCATTTTCAGATTCGGAGATGAAATCTACGTCCCCAGAAACCTGCAGGGGGCTGCATTCGAGGAGAAGCGATCTTCCATTGAGAACACCTTGAAAAAATTATATGCTGAAACAGATTCCCTGTGGAAAGATCCGGTGAAAGTTCATCGATTGTATAACACCTAAAATGATTTTCAAAAATGTATTCTCATCAGATCGTTAAAGCGGGTCGTAATAATAGTTGCGGTTCCTGGATGCATATGGGAAATGGATCAGTTCGCCAAGGGTTAGACATCCGGGTTCAACGGGACAGGACGTTTTGCCCCGGACGGTCCCGGGTTTAATGACCCTGGCGTTGATGTCCATGCCCAACAGTTTTGCAATTCGATTGACCTCCTCCACAAACCGCTCGTTGTTATGGCTGGTTTCCCCCACCCACCCACCGGTCTGATGAATCCTTTGGTGAATCATCTCATGTAAAAGAACATCTCCGGCCTTTCTTTTATTAAAATGACGAAATCTCCATTTGAGATCGTTTGTGGGATAGATCGGCCGCATTAAATATTTATGTAAACAAATGAGATTTTCAGTTCCAGAATAATAGCCCAGGCTCCGGTCGTTGGGTGTTGATCCCCAAATGATCTTGCCGGCGATATTCTCTCGATTGAAAAAGGTCTCATTCAACGTTTTCCATTCGTCAAAAGCCCAGGCACCAAAGTCCCCGAATAATTTTTTGCCCGTTTTTTTCAGGTCAGCGAATGGGGTCATAATTCAAGGATAAAATCGGTAATATACGGGTTTCCCAATACATGATCGGCATGGCCATGGGTGTTCAGAATATATTTGACCCTGAGCCCTTCTGTTTGAATTAAGGTTAAAAGTTTGTCTTCATCTCCGGCTGGATCGATAATAACCGAATGGCGCGTCTGCAGGCATGCGACCAGATAGGTTAAGACCTGAAACGGCCCCACGGGAATCTGCTTGATCGATATTTTACGCATTTCAAAGGTCTCGGTCGGAAAGGACAGCAAAATCAGAGCATGTGAAACAATACGGCTCGGTACCATGCCCTGCATCTCCCCGCTAGTGCGGGATCTTACGATCGGCAAACTCGACAATCGCTCAAATTAGGTATGATATATCTCAATCCGGGTTCGGCTACTCCACAAACAGTTTCTGCCCCGGGAAAATATTACTCCTGGGTGTTAAACGGTTGATATGAAGAAATCGTTCCAAGGGCATTTTGTACAGCTGGGCGATCTGAAAAGGCGTGTCACCGTGTTTGACCCGATAGATCTTTAAATTCTCAGTGGCCGCTTTTTCGGATGTGTAACCCGGGATCTTTAAAACCTGTCCGATATGCAGACGTGTGGTGGACAGGTTATTTAGTTCCTGGATCTTTTTTGTTGTCGTGTCGTATCGCTTTGCAATGATCCAGAGTGAATCACCACTTCTTACAACATGGCTTGACGGGACTCCATGTTGGGTCTGAGTGTACGTTTTCGATGGGTAAACAACGGTGCCCTTGCTGGGTATTTTCAGCGTTTTCCCCGCAACGATGAGATTTGATCGGTACAGGTTGTTGGCGCGTTTGATGCGGTTGACGCTGGTATGGTATTGTCTGGCAATGGTGGAAAGGCTTTCGCCGGGTCTGATTCGGTGATACACATACGCACGTTGGGGCGGATATGAAACCGGTATTTTTTCCAGTTCTGCAAGAAGCAGGTCTCCTTTGCCCGGAGGAACCCTGAGGGGGTATTGATCCTGGGGAAGGATCTGATAGCGGAGCTCGGGATTGAGTTCTACCAGTGTTTTTAAAGGGATGTCGATCTCTGTGGCAACATTTTTAAGATGGACCTGTTTGGATAGGGTGACGGTTTCAAATTCCAACGGCGCATCCAGGGATATTGAATCGAGACCGTATTTTTCCTTATTTTGAATGATATGAAGCGTGGCAATAAATCTGGGTACATATCTTGCGGTTTCCAGAGGAAGACGTTCATAAAGATCCCAGAAATTGTCAAGGTAGTTTATATTCTGGGTCCGTATTACCCGAAGTACCTTTCCTTCCCCGCAATTGTAGGCAGCCAGAACCGTTGACCAGTCCCCGAATATTTGATGCAGCTCTTTTAAATAGGCGATGGCAGCTTGGGTCGATTTAACCGGATCGATCCTTTCATCGATGAATTTGTCCCGGTTGAGACCGAACTTGTATCCGGTTGAAGGAATGAACTGCCACATTCCAAGGGCTCTGGCCTTTGAAAGCGCATTGACCTTGAAGCCACTTTCAATCAAAGGGAGCCATGACAATTCAACCGGAAGACCGGCTTCTTTAAGGGCCGATACAATCTGTGCGTGATACTTTCCCGATCGCTTATAGGATTCAATGAAAAAATTTTTTTCACTGTTTTGGGTAAATCGGGTGATTTCTTTCTGGACATGTTTGTTCATCACCAGGGGTATGGCATTGTAATTGCCATTGATAACGATATTTCGGGATGCATAAATTTCAAGAATACGTTTTGCAATCATAAAACGCAGATCTTCTTTCTGCTGAATGAGTTTGTCGGAGTCATCGGTTTCTATGCCCAGGATCAATGCGTAAGCATGGTCTAAAGCTTCAAGGGCGTTTTCAAGTTCTCCTTTTTGCCAAAAATCCTGGGCTGCCTGACAAAAAACAAGGGCTTCATCCAAAACAGGTTGTATTTTTTCCCCTGAGAGAGAATTTTCTGCTATATTATTTCCATTTTTTATTTTATGATTGGAATCTGAAGATTCTGTATTATCTTCTGAAACGGAAGAATCCACAGGCAGGGATTTTTGATCTCCGGGGTCGACATTTTCGGATGGTTCTGCAAGCTCATCAGCACCTGTCGGGTCTGACCCCGAATTTTCGTTCTCCTCAAAACTTTTTTGACCGTTAAGGTCAGCTGAGTCGGGCGATTTTGAAGGATCCGGCATGGTTTCGTGATCCGATACATAAACGCCGTTTTGTGAAACGGACTTTTTATGGACAGGCTGTACGCATCCGCCTATGAGGAAAAATAGAAAAACAGGCAGAAAAAGAACTCGCGATTTTATCAAATTAAACTCCTCGATTCAATGGTTTGCAGGATGAAAAATTAGAGAAACCCGGGTTTAAATGGGTTGATGTTCGAATACACAACTATAAACGTTCTTGTCAAGGCTTTATCCAGTTGACAACGCGATAAACGTTTTATCCCTGGGCGTTTCCCGTATGGAACCCAATCCTTTGAGCATTCATCTTCGGACGGTTGCCTGAATTGTGAATGCCGGATTTTGAAAAAAGCGTTGTATGATTAATTTTCAAATAGATAAGGACCGTTTCATTATTCAGGGATTAATTCAGATGGTCTCGTAAAATGGTCGGTTGTCCGGCGATTTATGGGACCATATTTTTTCTTGCTTTTATGGTATTATAGTAGTAGCAAATTGCATGCCATTGGATGGCGATTTATGGGCCATGAAAAAAATGTTGTAATAACAACCACATACGAATCCGCTCATTATGTCGGGCGGGTAATAAAACAAAATTTTGCCAATAATTTAATCGGTTATGACAAAATATGACAAAATAATGACTATGGCTTTTAATCAGCCGATTTTCGCTAAAAATAATAGAAAAAAGCAGTATTTTAAATAAATATCGATATAATTATAAATATTGACCTAAATTTGGTCATATTTCCGGATAATCAGGATTGCCAATTGTTTAAGAACTAAGTATAAAAAATGGTTTTAATAGAAAACAATATCCATGAAATTAACTGACGTCTCAAAGAATGAGGAGTTTGTTTACCAAGCAATCCATATTAATTCCGTACTGAAAAACGAAAATTTTCGAATGTGCTGCCAGAGTAGCTCAGTTGGTAGAGCGCCTCACTTGTAATGAGGATGTCGCGGGTTCGACTCCTGTCTCTGGCTCCATATGTAAAAAATATCTTTCAGGTGGGGTTCCCGAGTGGTCAAAGGGAACAGACTGTAAATCTGTCGGCGAAGCCTTCGGAGGTTCAAATCCTCCCCCCACCACCATCCTCAATGTAAGTCGGTTGTAGGAGATTTCGGTTTGTTTGCCGGGATCGAAAAAGACTACATGGCTTCCTGCATGACTTTTGCTGCGCTTTTTGAGGGGACTTGTTGTTGACGATGTTGGATTTTTCAAGGTTATAATTTTAGTGAAATACAAGCGGGAGTAGCTCAGTTGGTAGAGCGCTAGCCTTCCAAGCTGGATGTCGCGAGTTCGAGTCTCGTCTCCCGCTCCAGAGTGAACGTTAACCGTCATCAAGCAGCCGCATAAAATTAAAAAGGCGTGCCCACGTAGCTCAGTCGGTAGAGCGCTTCCTTGGTAAGGAAGAGGTTCACCGGTTCGATTCCGGTCGTGGGCTCCAGTATTGTCGGTGGCATAACCGATCTCAACAGGCCTTGAAAGGTATTAACGTCGTTTTAAAAATAAGCAGATAAAAAAATCAATTCCAAAACTCATGGGAGGATCTCGAAGATGGCGAAGCAAAAGTTTGAGAGGACCAAGCCGCATGTAAATGTGGGCACGATAGGTCATATAGATCACGGGAAGACGACCTTGACGGCGGCGATAACCAAGCACATGGGCTTTAAGGGGATGGCGGATTATGTACCG
>DATKWE010000209.1:0-2281 GCA_035529735.1 Desulfobacterales bacterium
ATCAGGCAAAGATGCTTTGATGGTTGCCCTCAAACTGGAGGTCACGTTTCGCCGTCCCACCCCAACCAACACGCCATTAACGGCGGTCGGATGGGTGATTAAGCAGAGTTCGAGCCGGGCACAGGTTGCCGGAGAAATCCGTCTTCCAGACGGAACGATAACCGCCGAATGCAAAGCCATCGTCGTTCGCCCTCCCCAGGATATTCTTGACAAATGGGAACCAGAGAAACCGTACTGGAAAGTATACGATGAATAGAAGCCGTTTCAAAACATCCCCGTAGTTGGCGTGAACAGAACGTTCGTTCAAGCACCCAGCAGGGGGTGAGGTTTGGGTGATGATCGAAAAGTTTTCTTTTGGAGATATCGTTGTAAATGGAATCACCTACAACGATGATATTAAAATCATTCAAGGCAAAGTGGTTTCCACTTGGTGGAGAAATCGGGGTCATAAGGTGGAACTAAATGATATCAAAGATATTATTGATGCCAAACCCAGTGTTTTGGTGCTGGGTAAAGGCCAGCCCGGTATGATGAAATCGACCCGATCGTTAAGGGAATTTCTTCAAAAAAATGATATTGATTTGATCGAGGAGAAGACATCCAAAGCGGTAAAAACCTTCAACCGGCTCTTTAAAGAAGGTAAAAATGTTTGTGCAGGATTCCATTTATCCTGCTAATGCAAGTCAATTAAGGAGGTTTTAAATGCAAATTCTGGTTCTCTATTTTTCAAAAGGCGGTAATACAAAAAAACTGGCGGAGGCTATTGTAAAAGGCGTTGAGAGTATCCAGGGCGTTAGGGGTGTTTTGAAACATACCGATGACGTAACCCAGGAGGATTTTGTTGCCTCGGGCGGCGTCATCGCCGGATCTCCCGTCTATTTCGGAATAATGGCTGCCCAGCTCAAAAGGATATTCGATGAATTTGTGGGTGTACGCAAAAAAATGGAAGGCAAGATTGGGGCCGCCTTTGCAACTTCCGCAGACCCTTCGGGCGGCAAGGAAACCACCATGATGTCCATTATCAAGGTAATGTTGATCTACGGCATGGTGATTGTCGGCGATCCCATGTCAGCCACCGGACATTTCGGGACGTCCTGCGTGGGATCGCCGGACAGCGGCACCCTGGAAAACGGGATGAAACTCGGCCAAAGAGTTGCAGAATTGGCTAAAAAATTAGACGGTTAACTGGATTTGCTAAAAAACACATTTCTCCATATCCCCGGCATCGGGATCAAAACAGAACAGCGATTGTGGAAATCCGGTATTCAAAGCTGGGATGACGTTACAGATGATCGAACAGTTGGTCTTGCCTCAAAAAAACTCAATACGATGGTCGAGCACCTCCGGGAATCAAAAATACAGTTTGATTCCATTAACCCGAACTTCTTTTTCGAGTTAAGCCCCTCCAGCCACCACTGGCGATTTTTCCCTGAATTCAGAGGCGCCACCGTTTATCTGGATATCGAGACAACGGGACTGAACCCGTATTACGAAACCATCACCACCATTGCGCTTTATGATGGAGAATCGATTTTCTATTATGTTAAAGACCGCAATCTCGATGACTTCCCGAAAGATATACGGAAATACAAGGTCATTGCAACTTACAACGGCAAGAGTTTCGATCTCCCTTTTATCGAAAGATATTTTGGGATTAAGCTGAATCAAGCACATATCGATTTAAGATATGTGCTCGCAAGCTTGGGGTATAAGGGGGGCCTGAAAGGCTGCGAAACCCGGTTGGGATTCCATCGGGGAGATTTAACCGATATTGACGGATTTTTTGCCGTCCTGCTTTGGCATGATTACCGAAAAAACAGGAACGAAAAGGCTCTTCAGACGCTGCTGGCGTATAATATTCAAGATGTCCTGTCCCTGGAGATTCTGATGGTTATTGCATACAATCTGAAAATCGAAGACACGCCCTTTTATTTAAACAGGCTGCCGGATCCGGTTTTGCCGGAAACACCGTTTGATGTGGATATAAACACTGTGGAGAGGATCAAGTCCGAACAAAATTATTTTGATCTCGTTTAACCAAAATCCCCATTTTTTCCACCTTGACACCATCTTTGCATTTATTTATATTTTTAAATTTGGTCTAAAATCCTAAAATTAAAATTTTTGTATAGGACCCTTGCCTATGCCGCTTAAAAACACACAGGAATTTATCAAAAAACTCGAATCCGAAGGCGAACTCGAAAGGATTTCCGCAGAAGTCGATCCGGTATTGGAAGTGACTGAAATCGCAGACCGGATGAGTAAAACCAACGGTCCCGCC
>DATKWE010000210.1:0-13266 GCA_035529735.1 Desulfobacterales bacterium
TCTGCACATAAATGTATGCACAAGTTTAGTTTGTGGTAGATCAACCATACAGTGATAGCGGTCGAGAATATATTTCTGGCTGATCTGAATCCATAAGCTTCATGGCTTATCACTTTTGCCTTGTTATTGAGTCCTTCTACCTAACCATTATGCATCGTCATTCTGTTAATGCTCACTTAGGGTTTAACCTTTTATCCATGTAAAGAGAAAAAAATGAAAACAATAACATTACGCCTGCTATGCATTTTGCTGTTGGTGTTTTTTTCGTGCAGCAAAAAAGAGGATCAACAAAAGCAACCCCCTCCACCCGATATAACGGTTGTTGTGACAAAAGCGCAAGAAGTCCCGATATATCAGGAATTTGTCGGTCAGATATACGGTTTCAAAGATATTGCCATACGGGCAAGGGTGGAAGGTTTTATGGAAGGTATTCATTTTGAGGAAGGTTCGCGGGTCGAAAAAGGCGCTCTACTCTATACTTTGGAAAGTCAGCCGTTTGAAGCCGATGTTGCGGCAAAAATGAGCCGGGTTGCAGAAGCAAAGACAATGCTGGCGAAAGCCAAAAGTGATTTAGACAGGATCGAACCGCTTGCAAAGGTGAGGGCGGTCAGCCAGAGTGATTTGGATGCCGCCGTCGCCCAACATGATGCGTCCATCGAATCGGTGAAAGCAGCCGAGGCGAATCTTAGGGCCGGCAAAATCCAACTCGGTTACACAAAGGTTTATTCACCCATATTTGGAATTATCGGAAAGACAAAAGCCAAAGTAGGGGATTTTGTCGGTCGAAGTCCCAATCCGGTAATTTTGAATACGGTTTCCCGTATCGACACGATTATAGTGGAGTTTTTTATTACGGAGACGCAATATCTTCAGGTGGCCCGGAATTTATTATCGAAGGTCGAATCGGCTGTTCAGAATGACCGAAAAGAAAACCTGGAATTGATTCTGGCAGACGGATCTCTGTACGATCATAAAGGCAAACCAGAGTTTATTGACCGAAACGTGGATCCCACCACCGGGGCTATACTGGTTCAAGCCTCGTTTCCCAACCCCCAGGAATTGTTGCGTCCCGGACAATTTGCCAAGGTAAAGGCGCTGGTTTATGTTGTTAAAGACGGCATCCTGATTCCGCAAAGATGTGTTGTGGAACTGCAGGGGCTCTACAGTGTCTATGTTGTTGGCGATGGTGATAAGGTTCAGACAAGAAACGTAAAAGTAGGTCCGAAGATCAAACAATTCTGGCTGATCACCGAAGGGTTAAAACCCGGTGAACACGTCGTGTACGAAGGGTTGCAGAAGGTGAAGGACGGGGCTGTCGTGAAACCCACTGTAAAAGAAATCGAATCAACAGACCAAGAAAGCACGTAACAGATATGGATAATTTTTTTGTAAGACGTCCGATTGTGGCCATGGTCATCGCCATTTTTACGGTTATCGCGGGTGTTGTGTTTTTGGGAGGGCTTCCTACGGAGCAGTATCCCGACATTACACCACCGGTGGTGGAAGTTCGGGCCTCCTATACCGGAGCAAATGCCGTCAGTGTGGAGCAGTCGGTGGCCACGCCGTTGGAGCAGCAGATCAATGGTGTGGACAATATGATCTACATGAAATCCATCAACGCAAATGACGGTACCATGACCGTTCAAGTGTCGTTTGAGATCGGCACCGATCCGGACATGAACACTGTTTTTACCCAAAACCGGGTTGCCGCTGCAACAGCCAAGCTCCCTGAAGAGGTCAAAAGATTAGGGGTTACCACAGAAAAATCCCTTCCGAACATATTGATGCTGGTAACGCTCACGTCAGAAGACGGCAGATATGACCAAAATTTCCTTGGAAACTATTCATTGATCAACATTAAAGATATTTTGGCCCGTATTAAAGGTATCGGTCGCGTGAACGTAATTGGTGCCAGTGATTATTCCATGCGCATATGGATAGAGCCCGACCGATTGGCCCACCTGGGTATCACGGTGCCCGAGATCGTAAATGCCATCCGAGAACAAAGTGTCGTTGTACCGGGTGGTAAATTCGGTGCAGAACCGGCCCCTCCGGGTACGGAATTTACCTACACGGTCAGATTGCCGGATCGCCTGCAATCTGAAAAAGAATTCAGTGAAATTGTCATCAGAACCACCGAAAGAGGGTCTCAGGTAAAGATCAAAGATGTCGCCCGTGTCGAACTGGGCGTTGAGACTTACAATGCATTTACCCGATTAAATGAAAAAGAATGCTCCATGATCGCCCTGTATCAGGCGCCCGGTTCCAACGCCGTGGAACTGGCAAAAGAGATCAGAAAGACGATGGAGGAACTATCCAAATCTTTTCCGGAGAGTATCCGATATGATGTATCTTTGGATACCACGTTGGCCATTACGGCAGGCATCGATGAAATCATCGAGACGCTTTTTATCGCCCTGGCGCTGGTTATTCTGGTGGTTTTCATTTTTATTCAGGACTGGCGGGCGGCACTGATTCCCACCATCGCCATACCCGTTTCTCTGGTCGGTGCGTTTATTGTATTTCCATTGATCGGTTTCACCGTCAATGTCCTCTCCCTTCTGGGCCTGGTTCTGGCCATCGGCATTGTTGTGGACGATGCCATTGTGGTGGTGGAAGCCGTCCAGGTCAACATTGAAAACGGTATGAATCCAAAAGAGGCCACCATTCATGCCATGAATGAAGTCACCGCGCCGGTCATTGCAACCACGCTGGTTTTGGTGGCGGTGTTTATCCCGGTGGCCGTCATGGGAGGAATAACGGGAAGATTATATCAACAGTTTGCCATTACGGTTGCCGTTTCTGTGGTTTTCTCATCTATTAATGCTTTAACCTTAAGTCCCGCCCTGTGCGCTTTGCTGCTTCGAAAGCAGACACCGTACGGCGGTCCTTTGGGCATGTTCTTTCGTCTTTTTAACAAAGCCTTTGACAGGTCCACCGGGGCATATATGGGGTTTACCCGTATTGTGACCGGCAAAATAGTTAGAGGATTGATATTTATCCTTATCGTGACCATTGGCACGGGTTTTATAGGGAAAAAGGTTCCGGGCGGGTTTATGCCCGAAGAAGACATGGGGTATCTTTTGGTAAACATACAATTGCCGGATGCCGCATCCCTGCAACGATCCGACGCAGTTGCCAAAAAAGTCGAAAAAATTATCAGAAAATACAATGAAGTGGAACATATTACCACAGCTACCGGATTCAGTCTGCTTTCAAACAGCATGTCCTCCAATGCGGGCTTTATTTTTGTTTCCCTTAAGGATTGGGGTGAACGGGAGAAAACCGCCAAGGAGATCGTTAGACGATTAAACGTTGATTTTCATTTGGCGATGAATGAAGCGCAGGTGTTTGCCTTTGGACCGCCGGCCATTCCCGGATTGGGGAGTGGTTCCGGATTTACACTGATGATTCAGGACAAAGGGGGGAATACACCGGATTATCTGGCCAAACACACGGTAAACTTTGTTCAGGCTGCCATGAAACGACCTGAAATCGCTTCTATATTTACAACGTTTCGAGCAACCGTTCCCCAGCGATATATGGAAATCGATCGGGATAAAGTCCTAAAAGCGGGGATTTCCCTCAATGATATATATACCACCGTCGGCGCCTTTCTGGGAGGGTCCTATGTAAATGATTTCAACAGATTCGGAAGGCTTTACAAAGCCTATATTCAGGCAGAACCCAAGTACAGACAAAATGAAGACCAGATAAATCTTTTTTTCGTTAAAAATAAAGAGAACAAAAGCGTTCCTTTAGCGGCATTTGTCGATATCAAAGAAATCGTCGGGCCGGATTATACCAATCGATTTAATTTATACAGAGCCATAGAGCTCAGTGGTGGCCCGGCCCCCGGATATACTTCGGCCCAGGCTCTTGATGCCCTTGAAGAATTGGCTGCAGAAGTTCTTCCGGGGGATATGGGCTTCGAGTGGAGCAACATGTCGTTTCAGGAAAAGAAGGCTTCCGGAACGGGTTCCATTGTTTTCGCGTTTTCATTGTTGTTTGTATTTCTTATTCTCGCCGCCCAATATGAAAGCTGGTCCTTGCCCTTTAGTATCCTGCTGGGAACCCCCTTTGCAATCTTTGGTGCATTCATCGCATTATTTATTTCGCGGCAGTTCAGCCAAAGCTATGAACTCAATGTATTTGCACAGATTGCACTGGTGATGCTCATCGCCATGGCAGCGAAAAATGCCATTCTGATCGTTGAGTTTGCCAAGCTGGAATTTGACAAAGGCCTTTCTTTGTTCGATGCGGCCGTAAAAGCCGCGGAGCTGCGTTTCAGACCCATATTGATGACGGCGTTTTCTTTTATTTTGGGTGTCCTGCCGTTGGTTGTCGCTTCCGGTGCCGGAGCTGAGGCAAGAGTCGTTATGGGCATGGCATTGATAGGCGGAATGTCTATCGCGACACTGTTTGGGGTTTTCTTTTATCCCATGCTGTTTGTTTTCATCGGCAAAATTGCCAAATATGAGCAGAAACGAGATCTTCAATTGCAACCTGTTACAAAAGAATCCTGATGGTTATTGAAATGAAAAAATTGGCTCAAATCGGTATGCTGATGATGGTTGTATCCCTTACAGGTTGTGCAATGGGTCCTGATTTCAAAAAACCTGTTGTCGAAACACCGCATAATTTTAGATTTTCCGATTCAGAATCCAAAGAAGTGGTCAACTTGAAATGGTGGGAATTGTTTGATGATCCGGTTCTATATTCATTGGTTGTTACGGCATTGACGGATAATAAAGATGCAATGATTGCTGCCAGCCGTATCGAAGAAGCCCGTGCAGCTCTTGGATTCACCAAAGCGGATCAATATCCTCGATTGGATTTAGAAGGTAGCGCAAGGACAGGGAATTTTACCGGTGTATCACGATCGTCAACAACAGACAAATCTGCCTATATCGCGCCGGTATTGAGCTGGGACATTGATTTCTGGGGCAGATACCGCAGATCCACCGAAGCCGCGAGATCAGAATTGATGGCGTCCGAGTATTCCTTAAGAACCGTTCAAATCAGTTTGATTTCCGAAATTGTCAGCACATATTTCTTGTTGCTGGATTATCATCAGAGATTGAAAATATCCAAACAGACCCTTGATTCACGGCTTTACAGTCTGGATATTATTCAACAGCGTTTTGACAGAGGCATTATTCCCGAAATTGACTTGAACCAGGCGCAAATTCAAAAAGAAATTGCCGCCGGGGCCATTCCGTTATACCAGCGATTAATCGCCAATACTGAAAACGTGCTGAGCATATTGATGGGAAAATTCCCTGGAGAAATAAAAACGGGAGATGATCTGAACCAACAAACTTCTCCTCCGGATATTCCCAGCGGATTACCTTCGAACATTCTCGAACGCAGGCCTGATATTGCTGAAGCCATGTACTTGCTGGAAGCGCAAACAGCAAGGATTGGTGTTGCCCAAGCACTGAGGTTTCCGTCGATTACCTTGACAGGTCTTTTCGGGGCGGCCAGCAGCGAATTATCATCCATCTCCACGGATGGAGACATTTGGTCGGTGGGGGGCAGCCTATTGGGGCCTCTTTTTGATTTTAATAAAAATCTTCAGCGGGTTGAAATTGAGAAAGAAAGGACCCGGCAGGCCTTATATCGATATGAAAACAGGGTGCTGTTTGCTTTTCGGGAAGTGGCGGATGCTTTGAATGAAGTTCAAACCTACAAAAATCAGATTTCTGCGGTAGAGAGAAAATTAAAGGCAGCGAAAAATGCTGCCGCCCTGTCAACATTGAGATATGACAAAGGCGTAACCAGCTATCTAGAAGTTTTGGACACTGAACGAACATTGTTTGATGTTGAATTGGAGCTTTCAGATTTGAAACAACAATTCTATAATGCCTATGTAAGATTATATAAAGCCCTGGGCGGGGGATGGCTTACTAAAGCGGAAATGGAAGTGGAAGCCAAAAAGAAATAAGACCCATCGTTACGAACTCGAGTTCTGCATCCTGTGTTCCATCATTCCAATCGTGACCTGCCCGCTCGTGCCCCAGGCCGCCTCGCCTTGCCCGTCCGCCATGGGCTTCGCCTCAGGCGAATGCCGGGCGGGCTTGGCTGGCGGGCGAGCTTGCAATGGCAGGGGGGCGAAGCGAACTTGTTGAAGAGAGGGGAATATGCTTTTTAGAAGCGGACTGCTTGTGGTCTTTATCATTTCGGTGTTCCCGGCAACGAGCGTCGATGCTCAGCCGTATTCTGAACCCTTCGGTGCTTCATCCATCCTGGCACGTTCAAACCCTGGCATGGGGGACAATCATCGCTACACGCTCGATACCTTTATTGCCGGCGGCGGTGACCGTGACCCACGGATAAGGGGGTTCATCGCTCAAACGTCCCCGGTTGCCGACGAACAAATTAAACAAACCCAGGAGAACATGACCGGAATAAGAGAACGGCTCGAGGCGCGAATACAGGCGCTGGAGGCGGAGTGGGCGGTCATAAAGAAACAAGAAGAAGAGATTAACAGAATCGCTCGTGGCGGAACGTTACGCGGCAGCAAAACCAAAAAATTCAATAAAAAGACGGATGATTTTAATCAACGGGTGATGAAATACAATGCGGAAAAGGAGAAATTACGTCAAGATATTGAAGCGTATGAAGCCGCAGTGAAAGCAAAGGAAACCGCTGTGCAAGAAGATGCCAAAGAAAGTCTCCAACCCCAGCCCGAACCGCAATGATCGACAGCCGTTTCAAAACCCCCTGTTCGTTGGTTCGAGGACGATCTCAACGCTCCTAACGATCAAAACGATCGTAACGCTCCCAACGATTTAACCATTTGACCATTTGACCGGTTCTGGATTCCTGTCGGGTATTGCATGTGTCTTGATCGTGCTTACATTTTGGAGAAAATATCCTCTTTCTCTGATTCTGCCGAACCACAATCGGAATATAAAATTGAGATAAAATGGGTTTTCTGACCAATGACAAATGACCCATGAAAAATGACCCATGACCCATGAAACGCAGAGCTTTTATACAAAAAATGTTTCTCAGCGCACAAGCGATGCTACTGATGCGTTTTGCCGACCCTCGGGCGTTGCTGGCGGCTTTTGGGGAAATGGACGGTAGAACACTGCATTATCGGCCCTTGAACGGCCGAAGCCTAAGGGACATCGCCCTGGGAAAGGAACATCACGGCCGTGATGTCTTTATCAATCCAATCGGCGTTTCCCAGAAGGGAAGATTTTTTAAGATTCTGAAATGGAAACTCAGCCAAAACAGTTTTCGCCCCAATCTCAAAGATCAGCCCACCCGGCCGATCGCCATCGACTGGGAACCGGTCCGGGCCCATCAAGGGGCATCCGTCACGTTTCTGAAACATGCCAGCGTTTTGATCAAGGACGTGGACAGGTATCTTCTTGTGGATCCCGTGTTTTCGGATATTTACTGGTTTATCGAGGATTTTTCGCCGCTTGCATTCAACCTCCGCCAGATCCCGGTACCGGATCACGTTCTGATCACTCACGGGCACTACGACCACCTGGACAAGCCCTCATTGGCGACCCTGGAGAAAAATACCCATGTGATCAGCCCCCTGGGGCATGACAGCGTGTTCAAAGATTTAGGCATGATGAATCGAACCCGGCTGGACTGGTACGATATATACCGCGACGGCGATCGTTCCATAACATTTTTGCCCGGCAATCACTGGACCATGCGAAACCCGGTACGAGGTCCCAACCGGTCCCTTTGGGGCGGATACATCATCGAAACTTCCGCCGGCCGCACCATTTACGTCACCGGAGATTCGGGGTACTTTGACGGATTCACAGAGATCGGCCGGGATTTTGACATCGATCTTGCCATTATCAATTTAGGTGCCTATGAGCCCCGGTGGTTAATGGCCTCCAGCCATATGAATCCCCGGGAAACTGTTCAAGCGTTTAAAGAACTCGATGCCCGAAAATTGATGATCGTTCACTGGGGGACCTTTCGTCTGGGGGACGAGCCGGTGCATTTCCCGCCTGTGGATATTAAAAAGGAATTAAAGAAAGAAGGTCTGCTGGACCGTCTCGTCGACATCCGGCATGGCGAGACTTTTTTTGTGAACTGACCGATCGGCGCATCGTATCGGAGCTTACAATTTTTACGAGGATAACTTTATGGGATCGAGAGAAATCAATGAAATCGTTGTTACAGACATACGAATGTCGTTTTCATCCATGGTTGTTTTTATGGTGAAATGGGCCGTTGCCACGATTCCGGCACTGATTATCTTAACGGTCGTCGGATCCATACTGTTGGGAATTTTAAGGATAATCTTTGGCGGGTTCCACCCGGGGATGCGGTTCTAAAATAGAGGGTCCAAGGATCCCAGGGGTCCAGGATTCAAGGGTTTGTTTTCTAAAGACTTTATCAGCGCCTTGGATCAAGCGTATTCCTTATCCCTTTCCCTTCGTCCTTCGTCCTCTGACCTCTGACCTCTGACCTCTGACTTCTGATCTCTGGCTTCTGCTCTCTGGCTTCTGCTCTATGCCCTCTGCCCACGGCTCTCTGCCCCATGCCCTTTGCTCTCTGCCCCCTCTTAAACGAGCGTTTAATGGAGGGACAGCAGATAAGACCTGAGATTTGCTCTCTTGCCCTCCAGACCGATCTTCCTTCGTATATTTTTTTTGTGGGTGTCAACAGTTCTTGGGGATATATTCATGACTTTTGCTATATTTTTGCTGGTGTTGCCATGCTTTGTC
Source organism: Desulfobacterales bacterium (assembly GCA_035529735.1). Taxonomy (GTDB): domain Bacteria; phylum Desulfobacterota; class Desulfobacteria; order Desulfobacterales; family UBA11574; genus JAAXQD01. Next base: position 8,715 of record DATKWE010000210.1, read on the forward strand.
ATATTCGCTATCTTTATTTCCGTGGGGGTCAGGTTTAAATATTCCAGGGACAATCTTCGGGTAAACGGGGAGATGACTTCGTTTAGATTCGATTCGATAATACTCAACAATGTTTTTTGTTGACCGTCCAATTGAGTTTCTCTGAATTTATCGACAAATGGCATAACCAGTTCTTTAACGTTGGTTAGCACATTATTTTCTAATTCTGTCTTATCCTCTTCCCTTTTCTTTAACAAAACTTTCATTGCGATATTCATTTCTTCAAGACTTTTGGTCTTGATTTGCAGATCTCTGGTTCTTTCCTTCACCCGAAGTTCAAGTTCATGGTGCGCTTCCTGGAGCGCTTGCTCGGCCCTAACGCGTTCGGTGATATCCCTGAAGATGACAATGGCGGCAGGCTGCCCGTCCCATATGGACCTGGCGCTCGTCATCTCTACGGGCACTTTATTCCCATCTTTACGGATGATCGTTATTTCACACTGTCTTTGAAATGGCTTTCCCGCCCATATGTGTCGATACGTTTCTTTAATTTTCTCAAGGTCATCCGGATGTGCTATATCTTGGATGGTCGTTTTAAGCAGTTCAGACACGCCATACCCCGTTATCTCAGCGGCGCGTCGGTTCCCAAAGACATACTCATCTTTTCCCACGGCGATCAATATACCGTCATTGGCATTCTCAGCCAAGGTCCTAAAATTTTCTTCCCGCTCCTTGAGCGCTTTTTCCATCTCCTTTTTGTAAAGGGCAATTTCGACGCAAGCCTTGAGTTCACTGTCTTGAAACGGCTTGACAATGTAGCCGTAAGGCTCGGCCTGTTTGGCGCTGTCTATAATTTTATCTTCTGAAAAGGCTGTTAGAAAGATTACCGGAATGTCCAGCTCTTTTTTAACCGATTTTGCCACAGCGACACCATCCATTTTTCCCGGGATCATAATATCCATAAGGATTAGATCGGGACGGAGACGCCGGGCTTGCGCCATAGCCTCTTCACCGGAGTAAGATATGGCGATGACATGGTATCCCATAGCCGTCAGTCGTTCTTGAAGCCGTATGGCGATGACAGCTTCGTCTTCTACCACCATTATTTTATTCATGTTTTTCCCCATCATTCGATCGCTTGAACTGTATGGAAATCTCAGTTCCGCTATCATTCTTGACACGCATCTGACCCTTCAGTTGGCCGGAAACCAAATGCCTGGCCATTTTTAACCCAAGACCGGTCTGGCGGTAACTATCCGTCCCCTCAGGGATTCCATCACCATCATCCCTGACTTTAATAAGAACCGTTGTAGGGTCCGGGGTGGATATGGAGACTCGAACCGTTCCCTGTTTCTTTTCTCTGAAAGCATGCTTGAAGGCATTGGAAATGAGTTCATTCAACACCAGAGCACAGGGAATCGCCTGGCTTACAGAAAGATACACTTTGGAAGGCCCTATGATCAAGTCAATTTTTTTTCCACTTCCATAGACATACAGAAGATGGTGTGACAGTTCTCTTAGGTGTCTTTCCATGTCAATCCGATCAAATCTATTGTTTTGATAAAGCTGGGAATGGATCAGGGACATGGAATGAATCCTGGCCCGTGCATTAATCAAAAGATTTTGTGTCTCCTGACTGTCCGTGCGCAGGCTGCTCATATCCAGGAGGCTGGATACAATTTCGAAATTATTTTTTACGCGATGGTGTATTTCGCTTAAAAGTATTTCTTTTTCTCTGAGGGATGTTTTTATTTGTTCTTCTGCGTGCTTTCGTTCCGTTATGTCCCTTACTGCACCGATAAGAACCTCTCTTCCTTGGTACTCGAAAATACTGGCAGAAATTTCTGTGGGGAAAACGGTGCCGTCCTTTTTTTTATGATATCTTATGGGAATATATATCTCATGGTCTTGTACGGCTTTGTGGGTCTTATCGGGCTCTGCCGAAAAATCTGTGTTTTTCATGCACAGTATTTCTTCCTTGCGGAATCCATAAAGATTGATAAACGCTTTATTGACATCTAAGATATCCCCGGTCTCTATATCCATTAACGCCAGTGCATCCGATTCCATGTCGAATAATGTTCGATATTTTTCCTCACTCTCCCGCAGCGCCGCTTGGGCTTGCTTTCGCTCCTCGACTTCCATCTTGAGTTTGGTGTAAGAATCGTTAAGCCTGTGGGCCAATTTATTAAAACTTTCTTTCAGAACAGCAATCTCATCCTGGCCTTTCATCTCGATGGATCCGATCCTCACATCGTCGCCTTGCTTTTCGGTGTGTAAAAAATGATCGGTAATTTTACTTAAACGATCCGTGATTACGAATTTGAAAATAAATATCAGGGATGCACAAAGCAAAAGGATTAGGATCCCCAAAAATCCAATATTTCTGACTTTCTCCTCCCATAATTTTTTTCTAACCTTTTCGCTGGGGATGGCGATGGTATCCAGACCGACCACTTCTCCGAGAGGACGATAAAACGATGCATCGGGACCATACCTTTTTATCAATTCATATGGCGCATCTGCAGGATTACCATGGCAGCGAAGACAGGGTTTTTCCATTCGCATTGCGCTGAACTGTGCAAGGTATCGCTTACCGCCCATGTTAATCTCACCGGTCCAAACCTTATCCAGAGGATTATTGTTGAAATACTTAATCATATTAAGTTCCTCAGGACCTGCTTGGTTCACGGGATTTCTCGGGTTGCCGGACGAAAATTTGATGATGTAATCCGGGAAATTTTCGCGGACCTTTTCAAATATGTTCCGGGCGACAAAGCTGGTGGACATGGTTTCCGGAATGAACACTTCTTCGGAGATCAGATTGAACATCAGTGGACGAACCTTTTCAGCCACATATTCACGGATGGCAAGATCAAAATGCAGCGCTAGGCTCAGCTGCTGTTTTACTAAATCCTCAATATTCGAAGTGGTCACGCTATAGGTGCGTTGAAGCAATATGGATGAGAATATTATGACAATTATTCCAATAAAGAGTATCAATTTTGATTTTATACTTTTCATGTTTCACCTTAAGTTTAAAATTAAAATTGGTTTTTCTCCCAATTTGCTGTTTGAAAGGATTTCAAAACCATCAACTCTTTTGGAGATGATCCAAAAAAATATTACATTATTTTTAAAAAAATGATAACAAATTTATTCGAATCTCCGATCGATTCATTTTTAAAAAGCTGTTGTGATTCGGACCCCATGGGTTTCTTTTAAAATGAGCTCAAATCTGACACGGATCGTGTTCGCTTGATTTTTACGACAGGATACCGGGAATATCCGGGTAGATCATTGGGTGGCGGCAACTTTTAAGGCTTCAGACGCTGAAGGTGATTTGTCCTCACTTTTTGTCCCGCCGTTTACGTTGGAGCTTGGGCAATATTTTTCTGTAGACACGATAACCAAAAAGGATCAAAGTGTAAAGGGATTATATCTTCCGGTGCCGCTTCCCTCTAAGTGTTCAAGTTTTACCGTCGCCCTGGGTAAAAACACCCGATTTTTGATAAAAAAGGATATGCGGCCACCCATGTCTCATGCGGAAATGCAACACCTGTCAATATTTCCATAACGTAAAGAGACACATTCGGAAAAGGGAGAACATCCATCATGCCATTCACCGAACCGGTTTCTAAAAAAATCGAAACCCTTTTGACAACCCAACGTCTTGCGGTACTCTCGACGCAAAGCCCGGATGGACCCTATGCCAACCTGGTTGCGTTTGTCTGTTCACAAGACATGTTTCGACTCTTTTTCACCACGCCGCGGACGACGCGCAAATACGCCAATCTGAAAGCGGATCCGCGCGCCGGCATGCTCATCGACAATCGGTCGAATGAAGTGGAGGACTTTCACCGTGCCATGGCGGTCACTGCCACGGGGGGCATTGTCGAGATTACGGGTGGGGAACAGGAAGACGTCACGAAATTATATCTTTCCCGACATCCGTATTTGAAGACGTTTGTAACATCACCCTCGACTGCAATGATGGCGATGGAGGTTGAACGGTATATCTTGGTGGACCGCTTTCAAAACGTTACGGAGATGCAGATGCCACTCGCCGAATCCATACCGGCGATCGGGTGACGGTGGACGGTTTTCTGGGGATTGTAACCATCGAATGATGAAGGTTGTAAAATGGCTTAAAGCATATCATCAATGACAGATACCCCTGTGAGGCTTCACAGCACTCGAGGATACCGCCCGGAAAGGGGTGTGAAAAAGGAGGAAATAAAATGGCCATAATGTTTAACTCAGATGAAGTTTTTGAAATGGCGATTCGCATCGAGCGCAACGGCGCCGCCTTTTATCGGAAGGCTGCGGGCATGCAGTCCGATGCCGAAAACAAAAAGTTTCTAGAAGGTCTGGCCGCCATGGAAGATCAGCATCAGAAAACATTTGACGAGATGCGCAAAACGTTGACCGAAGCGGACAAGGGGGGGACGGTGTTCGATCCGTATAACGAGGCGTCCCAATATCTCGCCGCCATGGCCGACACCCTCGGGGGCGAAGGCAGTCCGACGGTGGCAGATGCGCTCACCGGCAATGAAACCCTCGAGGATATCCT
>DATKWE010000211.1:0-10132 GCA_035529735.1 Desulfobacterales bacterium
CTGAAGATCCTTGACGGCCCCGTACCATTTCGGACCGAACTTCTTTTTTTTGACTTGATGGACTCTAAGCCGGGATCCGGTCAACAGCCGGTCGGCAACACCGTATTTTAAATCCTTGTGAATATACTCCGGTATTTCACTGTCGATATACTGATTCGGGTTGTCCGGAAACTCCGGCGCTCTCACGAACGAAAGCATGATGTTCCCATACGGTGAAATAATCTCCCGGATAATTTGGCCGTCGCCGGACCGGGTAAACGGCACCCCGGATATTCGCCGTAAAGCCAGGTTGTCATCGTAAGGCAAAACATTGCCGTCTTCATCCACAACCCGCCGTAAAAGACCGTAATCGCTATCACGGGTAAAGCTCGATCCTGCCGCGCTCGGCGTCGGGTAAAATCCGATCTTACCGAAATCGATATTATCCTTAAAGAATTCTCGCGGAAAACCTTCCTCTACCATGCCGCGGCCTGATCGATCATATTCAGCCATGGACCGCGGCAAGACCACCGTGCCGGATAGGCCGTGGATCCCGACCCTTAATATCCGGATGCAATCACCGAACAGATCATAAATGGCCACATCTTCCTTCAAGGGAAGAATCCGAACAGCCTTTAATACTCCCGTTCGTCGAACCATATCCAAAACCGTATCTTTTAAAGCGGTTTCAGCTTCTTCCCAGGACCATTTTTTGCCGTCTGATCCGGACGCCCGGAAATCATTGCAAAGCCGAAGGGTATCGTCTAAAATTTGCAATACGGTTCTGGCATAGGGACTAGCCATATATCGCCTTATCGGCTTCCTGATCGGTGATGCTGCGTTTAAGCGCGATTTTTCGAAGCTTATTGAAATCTTTAGCGGTTATCCACCCCACCAACTCAAACGGAAACCGCGGCGCGTGAGACACCACTTTCCGCCGGCGAACCATATCCACGTCGCCGCCGGCGGAATCCTCAGACTCCACAACGGGTTCAGTCGCGTTTCGCAGGGCATGAACCACTTCCAGCTTGACCGGGATAAATTCAATTCGCTTCATCCTGACAGGATTTCCGTTCACCCGAACGTAGATAATGTCAGGATCCTGCTTTCGGGTTTTCCCTGGAAATTTAATCAATGCAAATTCCTTGGGCGCGTTTTTTGGCCGGTCATTCGGTTTTTCTTGGGTATTTTCTGTCATAATTCTTCTCCGGTTGAATTCATAGGGGATCCCGGGGACTTGGGCCGGGATCCCAGGTTTGATTTACCGCGTAGCGATCCAGAGCAGCTGTTCGCCGCTGACATTCAGATCTGCGTCGGCGCCGATCTTAAATCCCGGCGTCGTCTTCAGCTTCATACCGTGCCTTGGATCGGGATCGACCGCATCGCCATAACATTGATACAAGGCCGCCGTAGCGGCGGCCCGTTCATAATGGCCGTTAACATAGATCTCTTCCTTGGAATTGAGATCCGTTAAATTATCGACCCAATTGCCGGATGCACTGTCAAAGACGATTTCATCGCCGCCGGGATATTCGCTGATCCCGTCGGCTGCCAGTAAAGCCCGAGTCGGTGCCGCTATTCCGCTTTCCTTAATACCTTCATCCAGTGCGGCAATGACTTTCATACCCTTCCACCATTCAGCTTCGGGATAAAGTGCGCCGACATCTTCGGGATTGATGACCTTGACATGCCTGGGAATAAACCCCAGGCACACATTGATCACCGCGCCGGTACCGTCACAGGTTCCATGCACTACACCACTTAATTCCATGTCAATACTCCTTCTTGTTTATTTATTGGGTTATGGGTTCAGAGCTTTAAGCCCTGAACCCCTTGACGCTACTTACACCCTATGTCGGATTTTCCGTCACCGCGCACTCGATTCTTTCCATCAGTTCATCGGACAGGATGCAGCCCGCGTGCCAGAATTTCCAGCCCAGGGTGCCGCGCTGGCCCAATGGATCGCCGCCCCTGGGTTTTGGGTTGACAACGGCGATGTTGCCGGAATTCACACCGCGAAGCGGCACCGTACACCAGGCATCCGGAGCAACCACGATCACCGGATAGACATCGGCGTTTACGCCGGTCGTTGACAGCATGGCCCCCTTGGCACCGCCGGCATCCGCCCAGGGTGAGAACATGGTGGTCAACAGAAACCGGATGTTCTCTGCGGCGCAGACTTCATACGGCATGGCCTTGGATGGATCCGGATAGTTCTGAACCTTGGTACATCCGGCAATCCCGGTCAGATCGGCTTCGATATCGGTATGGCCGAATCCGACAAATGACGCACCAATGGGTTCTGTGGCGTATTTTGGTGATCCGGCCAAAATTTCCATGTAATATTCGGCATCCGATCCCCGGAGGCTTCTGATTACTTTTTTCAGATCACCCTTATCAAAAAAGGTGTTGACATCGGTTCGGGCAGCGCCGTTCGCATACAAAACGCTGGTTCCGCCCTTGAGAATCCCGATATTGAGATCTTCACGGGTCTCCCGCATTTGCCGGGATTGCAAACCTTTAAATTCTGCCAGAACCGGATCTTCGTGGGTATCCTGGATAACATCGGTAAGACCGATCCAGTCGCCGTATTGTTCTAACGTACATTGCACATCCACGTACTGCGGTTTGGTGCCTGGGGGAGTTACGCCTTCCTGCAATGGACCGGTGGCCCTTGCAAGTACCAGGTACCGGCGGAAGATCATCACCCGGCCCTTGCCTTTGGGCATGGGTTTTGTCTGGGCGGTCCGTTCCGTTACAATTCCCGGAACCGTCCGCTTGAGCAGCTTGCCCCAGGCCGCGAAATTGGTACGTGGAGAAATATCACCATAATGCGTATATTCGGACATGATAAAAACTCCTTTTTATCCGCCGGTTTTTTTGGCGGAATTACGTCGCATGTTCGTCAAATATTTCCTCTGGTGATTTGTCCTCATCTTTTTTTGCTCTGGCTTCCGGACCGGTCGAAGCGCCGGGCTTGATCCCGCCGGCCGCGATATCTTTGACATCCTTGGCGATATCGCCGCCCAGATCGGCATCGTGCGTCGCTGCTGCAGTGCCGGCCTTTTTGGTCTTATACCGGGTAAGGACATCGATGGCCGCGCCCGGATCCGATATATTGTTTAGGGTAGGATCCCGCACAAGTTCGGCCGTAAACCAATCTTGATAATCCTTCGTGGCCATGATTTTGTAGGCATCCGGCTGGCCGTCCTTCCACTGGCCGCCGTCTGCCATAAATCCGGTTACCACTGCTTTTTCAAAATTGGCCTGGCCAAGCTGTTCTTGCATCCCGGTAACCACTTTTTGAATTTCTTCGGGATTCAGGCCGCCCATCATCTTTTTTGCCAAATGCTCAAAAGCTTTCTTGGCCTCCGGATAATCTTCAAGATATGATTTGATTTCTTCGGGCATATCGTCGTCGGATTGATCCAGTCCCCCGGTTTTGGTCCCTGGCGGATCCGTTGCGTCAACCTTCTTTTTCAATTCTGCAACGGTCGATGTCAAGCCATGCGCCCAGGTTTGGGTGTTCCTGAGTTGTTTTTCAAGATCTTCATAACTGGGCTTTTTAGAGAGTTCATCACCATCCTTAGTTTCGTCACCGGGCGTTTCTGTCCCTGCCGCACCCGGGTGGCTTGCATCGTCGGTAATCTCTGAACCTTCAGGGGCCGTTTCTTTTCCGGTAATCCCTTCCGGTGTTTCAGGGGCCGTTTCTCCAAGACCTTCGGCAAAAGCCGCTTCAGCGTCTTCTTCGGTAAATTCTTCGGCGTCTTCGGCTTCAGTTGTTCCGCCGCCTTTATTAGCGGCATGTCCAGCTTCTTTACTCATTATGAATAGTCTCCTTTGGTAATCCAGGCTCAAACAGGCCGTTTCCGGTAATCCGCTTAAACGAGGGCCATTTTTTTTATTTACAGTTATGGCAGGATGAGCATTGTTTGCAAACCTGGCCTTTCCCTGTGGATTCGATAATATCGATCGGGAAAGTCATTTTATTTTTTCTCACAATTTTTGGAGGCTCATATTCCCGCTGATTATTTTTATCACTTTTTTCTATGGTTTTAAATCGTCTCTTCTTCATAAGTCTTCTCCTTGTTCTTCATCTTGGGTGTCTTTGGCAAATATTTGTTTGCCTATTTCTTTAGGCAATTCAATTAAATCATTGGCCAGGTTCCACACGCCCTTGAAATATCCGCTGCTTTCAAGGCCCTGGTCTAACCGCATGTGTTTTTTAAATGCTGCATCCCGGATCCGGGTCAGATATCGATCAAATACCGGCCAGTTTGGGTCCCGCATGAGCGCTGCCAGGCTTTGGGCCTCATTTTCATCGATGGCCGGGCCGGTCTTTATGTTTTCAGATCGTTCTTTCATTAATCGCCGCTCCGGGCGGTCCTTGCATAAAGGGTTGTGGGAGAAGCTTGGCAATGCCTTCAGCTTCTTCGGTCAATTCCTTGTCTGTCGGAAAGTAGGCGTCCGGATCCAGATCCCTGGTTCTGGCCAACTCCCGCAAAAACGGCAATACTTTGGTAAACTGTGCGGTAAACTCCGAGCTTAATGCAACCTGGAGTAACGACAGGACATCCTGAGATCGTCTTGCCCGGTCTATAAATGTCTGGTAACCTTTGGCTTCCGGCATAAAATCGCCCTTGATCATTTCATCCGGATTGGTCACCATGTGATAATGATAATGGCCGGTTACCACCGGTTCGGTATGCCCTTCATCGGTGTTGCGAATGGTGCCGCCGATCATTTTATTACCGGCCTCGGCCATTTTGCTCATTTCATAGGCCGTGCGCCGGTCTTTGGAATCAACCTGGCCTTCCATGTTTCTCGATATACCCGACTCGTGGTCGGCAAATTCTCGAAACAGATTGATCATGTCCGGGGTCCCCCGGGTATTGTCCGGCGGAGCATAAAACTGCATGGCCTGGCGAACATCTTCGGTGCCTTCTTCAACTTCGAATGTTTTTCCCGGATACAGGGTTTTGTTCTGCCCTGGGGCCAGTCGCCGGGGGTTCCAGTACAAAAGCAAGTTGGAAGAGAGTGCTTTATTATCGAGCATGGACCGGGTCAGGCCGTTAATGATCATCTGGGAGTCTTCTATATTTTCCGGGATCCCGACACCGCCGGCTTCCAGCGGCAAATGTTCCCACTTCGCCAGATACGTGGGTCTGTATGGAAATTGATTGATCACCGGCGGCCGGATAATCTCCGCCTGCTTGGCCTTGGCCACTACGCAAAAAATCTCGACTTCACGATCCTTCTTTTTAGATAAGCCGCGGATTTGCGTCTTTGCCCTGCCTTCATATCCAATCAAATATTTTCTCGGGACCCGGCCGTAAAAGGTATAAACCGGGATAACGCGCTTTCGCTTGTTGAACCTTTCATGCGCCGGGCCAAAGGAATCATCGTCTTCATCCGAAGCGTCGTCTCTGTCGGTAAACTGATCGGCAATCCGCTGTATGGCCTTTGCATCATACCCGTTGGTTTCGGCCAGATCCAAAAACCGGCCTTTTGACATCATATCCCGGATAATAACCCCGTGGCCCTGGTTGTGATCGGAATTTTCCAGATCCCAGAACACATTCCATACACCCGGATTTTCAACCACCGGCTGGTAAGTTTTTTGAGGTGTCATGATGTGCCGGCCATACCGTTGCAAAATCTCCGGTGAATAATAGAGTTGATCCAGACCCGGAACACCAAACTGAACCGACATGCCGTTAAACGGTCGGAGCACCGGACCCCTTAACCAGGACAACCCATACAGCGCATTTTCCAGCCCGGAACTCATAAAAACCCGATCCGCTTTTGCGTGGATGAAATCCCCCTTGATCTGCAGCCGCATGCGATCACACCGCTCTTTGGCCGTGTTGGGATCTAAAGCAGCCATGGACCTGTTCGTCGGGATCGGGGACGGTTGAATATCCCAGGGGATCTTGCCTTCTTGAAGCATGACGGACATCACCTGGTTAAATCCGGTCACCACTTTTTGCTTGGTCAACCGAACAAATACCTTGCTGCGCCAACCCCGGCCTTCGGTCGCTTTCCAGCGCTTCAACGCATCCGAATCGTATCTGCCCCTGAACGCATCGTAATTGCGCCGCCAGGTAGGTTCCAGTTGACCGTTCCGCTCTTCCTTGAACCATGAAAACAGATCGTCAACGATGTATTTGGCAAGTTTAGTTTCTTCGGTGTCTGGCATTTTTCTTCCATACCTCTTCAACTTTTTGAAATACGCGGGTTTCACGGTTTTTATGCGTAAATACCGGAGCATAAACCCTTAAAATGGTTTGCTTTTTATAGATGTAATCCGCATATCCCATATGATCGAAGGTTTCGATCCCGGCGTGTTTGGCCATATCCAGTTGATCCGGTTCTTTGCCGGTAATCTCTCTAATGGCATTGTAAAAAGCGCCGTGAATCATTTTCCGGTGCTCTACCGCCATATCATGCAGCAACTGATTTCGACCGGCCGGGCGGATTATATTGTCAATACTCATGGTTACACCAACCTTAAAATGGTTAATCTTACCCTACCGACAGCGCTGTTCACGTTATTGCCGGTTAGTCCGAAGGTTAAAATCCCGGACACGGCGACGCCGTTTAAATTCACCGTGGCGCCGGGTTCTTTGGGAAAGGCGACTTCACTTGTGGCTGTTTTCCTGTCGTCCAGGGCGCCGCCCATAACATCAACACCGTCCTCATCTTTAAGGGTAATGTCATACAGATCTTGGGGTGCCGGTGCGCCGGGATTGGTGGTCACATAAGACAGAATTCCGGCAATGGGCCAATTGATGATTGTTTCCGGAACGCCGCCATCCGTATCGTCCGCCGTCCAGTCCAGCGTGATTTCCACAATGCCCTCGCGTTCTTCCCGTTCCTGGGTTACTACCGATCCTGCCATGATATTTCCCCTTTACCTTTATGCAGCCGTATCGCCGATGCGCCGGCGCCGTGAATTCGTTCAGCCGGGATGAGATCCGGGATTTCGATTTCTATTTTCAAACTTGCTTCTTGTCATACATCCTGCAGCAAAATTTCGCGTGAACGAGCAGGTGCTGCTTCGCCTGTCCCGGATAGAGAGATATTCCAAGAAATGGCGGGTCGGATTTAATAATTACACCCACGCCGTCCAGGCTTGGTTTTTGTTGAAAATTTATGACACCGGGATTTTTGCATTTTCTGAAAATCTTTGACCGCTCATCCGCATCGTAGACCGGTTCGTTTACATCACCCCAATGCCGGCATGATTTACAGTTTTCATGTTTTCGCATAGGTCTTCTCCAGTATCCTTAAATGGGATCGATCAGCTGACCAATGGTGGATGGTGAAATCTTTCAAATATTAATATTCGTCCAATTTCTTCTCGACGGCATCCGCCCTGGGCTGTTTCTTTTCGATATCCGCCCGGATCTCTTCAAGCTGAGGAATCGTGGTTCCGGTCGATGCCATCATCTTTGAAATCTCGACAAACTTACTAAACCCGAAATCGCCAAGCATGAGTCCGAGTCTGAGAAGTTCCAGTGTTTTTTCTTTCATTTTTACGATCTCCCTTGGTTGATAAAATTTATTATTTCAGAAACGTCAGGCCGTAGGTGATGATCGATGTTTTCAACCTGTTGATGGTTTCAGTGTAATCTTCGCCGACCTGGCCTTTATCCAGGGTCTTTTTCCACTCATCCAGGGCGCCTTTGATCTGCTTAAACACCGGATTGATGTTTTCTTTCCATTTGGCCTTTATGGCCTCATCAGCGGCCTGGTAATGAGTGTCATACGTTTCCGCCGCATCCACGTACCAATTCAGCGCCTGATCGTAGGCATACATATTGGCCGTGAACGGATCTTCTTTTATGGCCTGTCTGGTAAGTCCGCAGCCGGCCACGAAAAAAATCAAAAGCAATGCAATCAAAAATCTAAAGTTTTTCCGGTTCATCTTTTGTGTCTCCTTTTAAAATAACCTTGTTGGGATAAACATCTGGTTCTAACGATAACGTTGTCCTTTCTTCGGCCGGGTTGGATCTTTTATCGATTACGCCTCTATTTATTTTCTCTGGCTTTATCGACAGAAAAAGATTCGTCAAAAGCGTCACAATCTTATCATCCGTAGTTCCCGGCGTGATTTTTGCCAGCCCTTTTAAAAATCCAAGAAATAAACCGAGGGTTACCAGGTTGTTTTTGACGAAAGCGATCACAATGGGATCAAGTGCCAATACAGCCGGAAGTGCTTCCACTGGAATAACAGGTGTCATTTTATGGCCTCCTCAAAAATCTGCTCTTTGGTTTTGGATTGATCCTCGAATCCGATCTTTTGGATCTGGATTTCGACGTTGTGCCGTTCCCGACCTTTTTCCGCGTCGGTAGTCCGGATCTCGATGATTTTACCGACCGCCGCGATCTTAATCTTTGCGCCGGCAATCGCTTTCTTTAAGTCCGGAAGTTTATCGATTTCCTTCTTATTAAAACTCAGCCGCAGCCCCCAGGGATATTGCTCCCGGTCACCGGCTTCGATCGATGGAGACATATCCGCCTTCAACTGCTTCTTCGTCTTTTTCGGGATCTTCATATCGATAAGTTTCATTTTTACATCCCCACTGTTGCGTCTAAGGGTACATATTCTTCTCTTTGCCGCTCCGCCATTTCCTCCGGCGTTGCCGGCCTCCACTGTTCGGCCAGCTGATGACAAAGCAGAGACAGCGAATCGACAATATCCTTATCCTTGCCCTTCGGAAATCTTCTGATCTGTAATTCTGCATGTGATAACCATTCGGGTTGATCCAATCCCTTTTTCGGCAAATAAATCGCGCCCTCTTTAGCCCTACCCTGTGCTGGTCTGGCCTTTGCGACCTTATCGCCCTTGGGCATCCGGGGATCCGTGTTTATAAAGTATCCGGTTTCCCGCATCTTTATTTTTAAAAACGGCATTATCGTTCGTTGAATGTTTTCAGCTTCAATTGTAAATATACCCGGTTTATATTTCCGCTGAACCTCGATCATCTCTTCAATAATTTCCAAAGAACCCCAATGCCCGTGAATGACATCGATAATAAAAAGATCGTAATATGTATTTACACCGCCGACGACAATAGCAGTCTCGGCGGAAGTTTTCTTTTCAGATATGGCAAGATCCGCAGCTGCGAACATATTAAGCCGCCGGGGAAGTTTGGTATAACGGCCAAACCATTTGAGTTGAAAAAATGCGTTTTCATCTTCCGGTACCGGATCCAGAAGGTACTGGCATGAATAGATATAAATCCCGACGGCCGGGTCCCGCTTGATTTTATCCAGAACCCTTGGCCCGAATTGAACCGGCCAGAGGGTTCGGCGGTGTTTGATACTATTTTCTGTCTCATGCCATTCCGCCGCCCGTTTATAGACCCGGTATTCTCCGGAGTCCTCCATTTCCCTGTGAAGATCACCGTCGTCATAAATCGTGCCGCATATTTGAATATTGCCGTCCGGCTGAAGGATCGATGATCGCACGGTTCCGTAATTATGCCGGGTTTTATTGATCTGATCCGCGGTCGTGACCGTCTCGGGTGTAACCAGGTCGTCGCATTTGATTCTTGGGAAGTGCAGCCCGGTCGGCATGTTGTCAATGCCATACGCGCCGATGGAAGGTTCCTGGCCCCCTTGATGAATTTTAAGAATAAGCTCTTCATCGGTCCATTTATCGGATTGCCGTTTCGGCTTTTGAAAGAGAAGTTCCGGAAAAAGCCATTTAAGATCGGCATTCTTTTCAAATTGATACCGTATCGGCCTGAGTTTCCATTTTGCCTTTTTGGATTGATCGCAAAAAATACCGATGGGTTCGGAAGGGTTTTTAAGATAATTTCGGATGGTATCTGCAGTGTTGTAGATCTGTGTCTTACAGTGTCCCCTGGGGAGCAAATACAGCGAAAAACTGATGTCTTTCTCGATTTCTTCGCAAAATACTTTATGGGGATCCCAACAGATCCACCAATACCCCAGAATGTATTTTGTAAGAAAATAAAGATCATTTTTAACGACCTCACGGAGGATTTCACGCTGTTTTTTTTCCGGCTCCGATTCCAAATCGATTAGAAATTGATCGTATATTGGATCCGGCCGGTACAGTGGATGCGTCGATATTCGGCTTGCCGTCATCTCCAGTTTCACCTGTTTCGGGGGGATCCAG
>DATKWE010000212.1:0-7400 GCA_035529735.1 Desulfobacterales bacterium
ATAACCAGCGTGTTGATACCATCATCGGCAATATCTTTCTTGATAAGTCCAACCCCTTCCTTTCCGCATAAGAAAGGATGAGTTTTAACCGGAAGCCCTTCTTCTTCGGGTACGCCGCACAACGCTTCCATTTCAAGGGCATCTCCGATGCCGCAACCTGTGCAGATATATACACCATACTTTTTATCCATGGATAACCTCCTGCCTCTTCACCAGGGTTTGAATCGCTTTAAGGGCCATTCCGGTGGCATTCTGGTTCGATGAAACCACATCCGCCGGTTTATTGGCACATCCTGCAGCAAACATTCCACCTTTTTCAAAATCGTTGATGATAAAGCCGTCTTCGGTATATTTCAGATCAGAAGGCAGTTTGTCTGTCGCTGCTGTCGGCTGCATACCCGTGGCAAGGACTGCCATTTCAACGGTTTGTTTGATCTTTTCCCCTGTAACGGCATTTTCTGCAACCACGGTAATATTGCCTGTCCCTGGATCTTCACTGACCTCTGCAACCTTACCTTTGATTAAAAAGACATTTTTATCTTCTTTGATGGTTTGGTAAAACTTCTCATAGCGCTGGCCCGGGGACCGGATATCGATATAAAAGATATATATCTTGGCGTCCGGGTAAGCTTCCCGAATGTAGGTGGCCTGCTTCAAAGAGGCCATACAGCAGATATAGGAACAATAGGGAAGATAATTTTCATCTCTCGAACCGGCGCACTGAACAAAGGCAATACTCTCCGGTTCCTTGTGGTCCGACGGACGGGTAATTTTCCCTTGGGTCGGCCCATTGGGAGACGCAAGTCTTTCCATCATCATGTTGGTAATAACGTTCGGATACTGGCCAAACCCGAGATTGTCAATCTTGGTGGCGTCATAAGGCTCCCACCCTGTGGCCCAGACGATGGCCCCGACCTTAAGGTTCATGGATTCGGCTTCCATGTCGAGATCGACGGCATCGTATTTACAGGATTCCTTACATTTTTGGGCATCCTCGGTTCCGATGATTTGTGGAGAAATTACATAACGGGCCGGAAACGCCATTTCAAACGGAAGATACGCCCCTTTGATCTTGTTCATTCCAAAATTAAAATCACTGGAAATTTCAGTTTCGCAGGCCGCCTCACAATCGCCGCAGCAGGTACAATTTTCATTGACATATCTGGGGCTCAACTTGACTGCAACCTCATAACTCCCCGGCGTGCCCTCGACCTTTTCAACCTCAGCCTGTGTAAAAACAGTTATTCTCGGATTATCTTTTATCCTCCGAAAATTGATTTCCAGACCACAGCTCGGAGGGCATAGCTTGGGGAAATATTTATTAAGCTGTGCCACTCTTCCGCCTAAGTAGGGATTTTTTTCCACCAAAAACACGTTGTACCCGACTTCGGCAGCTTCGAGGGCCGTGGTCAACCCGCTGATCCCTCCTCCAACAACCAAAATGCTCCCGTTTGAAGGGGCTGCTTTGTTTTCTGTCATGCTATCCCTCCGTACAATATAAATTCAGTGATCCTGACCGTCATCGAGCCTGCATCGCGCTCGGAATATTGTTTGGATAATTGGGTGATGCTGTCCAGAGGGAGTGATGAAGTGATGGCGTGATGGCGTGATGCATCGAATGGAACAGCTTGAATTTCTTATAATTCCATCCGATGGTTTCAGCGGTCCATTACGCCGAGTTTAATACTATGAAAGATCCCTGGATACCACCCAAATTCCTGCGTGTCAGAAGTTCTGAAGTTCAGGGGTTTAAAAAAACGATATCAAATTAATAAAAACCTCCAGGCGTCTTTAAGACGCCTGGAGGCGTATCAGATCAGACTAAAAATCTGGTTCAGCATTAATCAGGGATGATCTGGATGTAATCTTTCTTGAAGATATCCCAGGTTTCTGCCTTGGGGTCATACTTGGAGTTGGTAAAGCAGAACCAGTTTTCATCATCCTGACCCGGATAGTCGGTCTGGTAATAGAATCCCGGATAGCGAGTCTCTTTTCGGAACTGGATGTGACGCAGGTGAGATTCCACCGTCCAGATACGGTGGAAGATTTCCCAGCAGCGCATCAGCTCATGGAGGTCACCGGCAGCCAGCTTTTCGCAGTCTTCGCGCATCAGCTGGAGCTTTTCCATTACCATTTCAAGCGATGTGTTATTGGTTGTATAAAAGGTTGCCGTCCCGGCGCCATACTCGTGGGTGGCCTTCATCAAGCGATACATCATCCCTTCGGGCTTGAGATAATTGGGGTTGATGTTGATTGCAGTGGTATAATCGCGATGCTCAAGGAACGTTCTCACCGGTTTGTAGATTATATCTACCAGTTCTTCATTGGATTGGCTAAGGGTCGGTTTGAAGTCTGCATTGTCACGCACAAACCGGGCCATGGACTTGGCCGCCATCCGTCCTTCGGCATGTGATCCTGACGAGAACTTGTGGCCGGAGCAGCCCACACCATCACCTGATGTAAACAGACCGTTAACCGTGGTCATACGGTTGTAAACCTTTTCTTTGTAGCGGATCTTGTAAGATTCGGGCACCCAGTCGAAATCAGGCCCGGAGCACCACAGACCGCAGCAGCCGGAATGTGACCCCAGCAGATACGGCTCGGTGGGCATAATCTCGGAGTTTTTCTTGTCCGGCTCGGTGTTCGTGCCGCACCACAGGTTGGCCTGTCCGCAGGTCATATCGAGAAAGTTCTCCCAGGCTTCGGACTCAAGCGCCTTGAACTCCTTCTTATCGACTTTGGCGCCCAATTCCTTCAGCGCTGTAACCGTATCCATCATAATCGGGCCACGCCCTTCTTTCATCTCAACGAGCATCAGGTGGTTACGGAGACAGGTTGGTGTAATAGCGGCTGTTCCATAAGGCGCATACTTCTCGAGCTCCGCCTTGGCAACATCACTGCCCACATAACCTTCACCCAGACCGTTGAGTGTTTTGGCCTTGAACAAAAGGAACCAGGCGCCAACCGGACCGTAACCGTCTTTATAACGGGACGGGGTGAAACGGTTTTCCATCATGGAAAGCTCCGCGCCGATTTCCATGCACATGGTGTAGGTGGAGCCGGCATTCCAGACCGGATACCAGGCACGGCCTTTACCTTCACCCACGCTGCGGGGCTGATAAATGTTGACTGCGCCGCCGCATGCCACCATCATGGTATTGCATTTTATGATATAAATTTTGTTCTCACGGACCGAGAAACCGACCGCGCCGGCAATCCGGTTTTCCTCATTTGCATCCAGGAGCAGCTTAACGATGAAGACACGCTCAAGGATATTTTCATCTCCAAGGGCCAGCTTGGCAGCTTCGGCCACGATCCTTTTGTAGGACTCACCGTTGATCATGATCTGCCATTTGCCCGTACGGACCGGTTTGGCGCCGCCTTTCAGAGTACCTTGCTTCAGGCCTTTTTTCCCGTCGAGCTTCTTTCCGTCATCCGACATTTTCCACATGGGAAGGCCCCATTCCTCGAACAGAAATACGGAATCATCTACGTGACAGCCCAGGTCAAAAATAAGGTCTTCACGGACAATGCCCATCAGGTCGTTGCGGACCATACGGACATAATCCTCTACTGTATTTTCGCCGACAAAGGTGTTGATTGCTGAAAGACCCTGGGCAACAGCGCCACTACGCTCCATAGCCGCTTTGTCACACAGCAGGATTTTCTTGTCAGGCGCCCATTTCTTGATCTCAAAAGCAGTCCCACAGGCAGCCATTCCGCCGCCCACAATCAGGATGTCAACTTCACGCTCTTCAACTTCAGGATCTTTGACAGCCTTTGTTTCACCCAACGGTTTATTTGGTAATGCCATATTACATCCTCCTTAAATAAATATAATCATATTAATCATTTTGCTCGATTTCACAAACCATAGTCTGTTTAGACAGTTGTGGGTGTTGGCATCTCAAAGCCGTCTGCCTCTTCAGTTGAAAGCACTTCACTGTCAAGATCTTTGCCTACGAGATCCAAGTAAGCATTGGCAGTGCCTTCCGGGGTTGTCCGGATGGGGAACTTAAAGCGCTTTATGGTTCCGTTTCTGAACTTACAGGTCCACATGACGTCCTCGGTTCCAAGCATCGGCATAATGCTGCTTCCCAGCGGTACAAAGTCGGCATAACCTCTGACCTCGATTGCCTGCGTGGGGCAGATTTTGACGCATGAAAAACATTCCCAGCACTGATCAGGCTCCTGATTGTAAGCCTTCATTTCATTGGGTTCCAGAACCATCAGGTCGTTGGGGCAAATGTACATGCATGCGGTCTTGTCCCCGCCTTTGCAGCCATCGCATTTTTCGGTAATTACGAAACTTGGCATTTAGTTACCTCCTAATTTTGTTTTAAGAATAATTCAGAATTTCAACCGGTTCTAAATAGTCTCTGGTACAATTTTTAAGCTATTTGCACCTCCCTTCATAATCTTGACCCAAAAGGCCGTCTTTTCTTAATAATAAAGATCCCTATTCTAATCTGCTAAATCACCTTTCAAAGTGATAAAAAGTTCAGGTTGACAAGGTAAATAATTTTCTATAAAATCAACAAGATAGGAATGAACCTAAAAATCAAAAAATTTAAATAACAATTAACATTATCCTTGTCAAGGATTTTTGGATAAACTAAACTATTAATTTTCAAACCTTAGAATTATCCGTTTGTCAGATTCTATATATAGTTCACCATATCTCAATATATACCATATATTGTGCTTAATGGTATTCAGGTTGTGTGCTTCATTCAGCTTATGAATTCCATACAGAATTTTGCTGCCAATCGGACGGTAACCGTATCAACCCGAACAGTTTACAGGACACGAACTCGAACGAGGAATAGATCCATGGAAAACAACATATCCCCCCTTTCGTCGAACGATACATTCATGTTTTCATGCACCCAAAAGGTCGCCTGTTTCAATGAATGCTGTCGTGATCTGAACCAGTTTCTAACCCCCTACGACATCCTGCGCCTGAAAAACCGACTCGGGTTGACATCGAGTATTTTTCTTGAGCGGTATACCACCCGGCACACCGGTCCTGAAACCGGGCTTCCGATAATCACACTAAAAACAGACTACGCTCACCAATTTAAATGCCCGTTTGTGACCGCGTCAGGATGCAGGGTATACGAAGATCGTCCGTCCTCGTGCCGTACATATCCGCTGATACGGGTCGCATCCCGGTTCAGAGAAACCGGCACGGTCACCGAACAGTACATGCTGTTAAAAGAAACGCACTGTTTGGGATGTCAACAGGGGCAAAACTGGACGGTGCCGGAATGGATAGAAAATCAGGAGGTTGCCATTTACAATCAGATGAACGACATGTTCATGGAGATCATCGGCCTCAAAAATCGCCTTTTCCCCGGTCCGCTGGATATAAAATCGAGTCTCATGTTTCACGGGTCATGTTATGATCTTGACACGTTCAGATCCCATATCTTTGATAAAGATATTCTGGGTGGCTGGAATCTGGACATAGAAACTTTGGATGTCCTAAAACATGACGATGTCGAGCTGTTGAAACTCGGTTTTGAATGGGTCAAAGAGACCCTGTTTGGTAAAACTTGAGCCGTACAAGTTAAAAGTGCCTAAAATGATCTAAAATGCCTAAAGTTATGGTGTCGCTTCGCTCCAATGTTTTTATATAATTGGCAGAATTCCTTAACTTTAGCTCACTTCAAACTCTTCCAGCGATTCTTCAGGCAGAGCTTTTGATCTCTGACACGGCCAACAGTGCCAGAGTTTCTCTGCTGAACTAAATTGATGCCATTACAGGATTCAATTTTTGATAGTCCGCGGTTCCAATTCCGGCGGCTTCCGCTTTTCCGATGAACGGAAGTTCGTCTAAAGATCTTCCGAGTAAAGATGCGCCAAATGCATCGGCCGCGACCTGATCCGTACTGACGATCATGGTATTGGTATTTTTAAGGTCCGAAAGAGAGCCTCCGGTGGGACCGTTGGTCATCATGCTCGTGGTTGCGTCCAGTATCACCAGAGAGGGCTTTACCATCATGGCCAGTTCCATGATGATGTTGTGTATATCCTGGTGAAAGATATTGCGGCGACCCCCCAGAAGACCGTACCAGTTTTTCATGATCATGGATGCGCCGCTTCGATGGTGATCTTTAAGCGGCGCCATACCGATCACTTTGGTGATATCCGTAAAGGGTTTGTAAAGAACCGGCCAATTTCGGATCAATTTTGCATCTTTGACCGTCATGGGGCTGAACAAGTCATCGCGCGGCAATAACACCCGGGCACCGGCACTGCGGGCGGCATCGGCAATGCCTGTCAGGGTAAAGCAGCTGGCAGGGTCATTAATAGGGTTATCCGTTACCACGACGGATGCGGCACCGGCCCGAAAACAAAGCTGTGTCATTTCGGTTATGATTGCAGGATGCGTCGTTGCCGACAGCATGGCCGGGGATGCAAAAGCGGCATTGACTTTTAGCAGCACCCGATCCCCTTTTTTTATAAATGTTCCAATACCACCTAAGGATTTTAGAGCCATCCGTAAGGTGGCAACCCTGTCCTCTCCTCGGACAATGCTCATTTTTTGCCCCAGAGCGGCAATGGAAAAATCCGGCAGGATAAGGTTTGACGGATCATTTTTTGATAAAGTGGGACCTTTGGAGTCATGGAACCAGAGACCCGCAGCACAGGCAGCACTTATGGAAATTCCTGCTTTGGCCAATCGATCCAGAAATTGACGCCGGTTCAATCCGTTACTGTTCGGATCGAGATTCATTGCCCCCCTCTTTTATTCGATGATATAATCGTATGGCCAGCGATTTCGCCTGATCGATGGTTGCAGCTTCCCGAATGCCTGCCAAATACGAACCATGGGAAAAGACTATTTCATAGGTGTCTAAAATCTCTATCAATCGAGCACCCTTTATCGGCATCTGCGCTTCAATATTTTTTCCGCCGTATGCCAATAAAAACACCGTGTAAGCCGATGCCAATTCTTTTGCTTCCACAGGTGTCCTGCGGTGGGAGAGATAGGCCATGAGGCTGTGATCGTCAAATTCATATTCGGCGGTGTATATTTTATCGAAACCATCATAACCAAAAGCATCCGAAGAGATTAAAACCATACTGTTTTTTACCAGTTCCTGTTTGGGGAACAGCGCCGTTTCATTGACGGTGGCTGCTTCTGCAGGGGTGTTGCGAATGAACGTCTCGGCCATCATTTTTACAGACTGCAGCACCTGTCCTGATACTTTGGATGCGATGATTTCAACATAATAACGGCCATGAACCAGAAAGAGAGCGTTGGGTGTCCTGTAGGCATATTGTGCCAAACCGAGGGACTCTGCATCTTGCCGGCGCTGGGCGCTGAACACTGAAAAAGCGTTTTGGCTGTTGCCCATGTCATAAACAAAGGCTTCCATCCACAGATCGGT
>DATKWE010000213.1:0-7116 GCA_035529735.1 Desulfobacterales bacterium
AAGGAAAAAGAGCCGAAAGCTAACCCTTTATGTTTTTCCGGGAAATGATGGTACGGATCAAATAAAGGATTTCAGGGGATCATGGAACAAAGCCTGTAAAGATGCCAAAATCGGCAAAAAATTATTCCATGATTTCAGGAGAACGGCTGTCAGGAATATGATCCGTTCAGGAATTCCCGAGTGCGTAGCAATGATGATTTCAGGCCACAAGACACGGTCTGTTTTCGATAGGTATAATATCGTAAATGATACGGACCTAAAACTTGCAGCACAACGGCAAGAATCCTACCTCAAATCCCAAATGGGCACAATTACGGGCACAATCCACGATTTCGGCATCAAAAAAGGGATTACCCAAAATGGCTAACCCCTTTATTTTATGGTGCCCGGGACGAGAATTGAACTCGTACAGTCACAAGGACCGAGGGATTTTAAGTCCCTTGCGTCTACCAGTTCCGCCACCCAGGCAAAGATATCGTTTTATTTTAAAAGGTTGTAGGCGTTTTTTTAAAGCACTGCATCACCACCAAAAAGCACCGATATTGTAGTGCCCATACCGCTGTAAAACTCCAAACAGATTTTCTGATAACTTAAATCTTGAGCGATTTCAAGAAAAATGATTTGAAGCAGCGTGTTATTTTTCTTCCAGATCGGAAACAAGCCCTTTATAATCCGGATTGCCGGGGACTATTTAGCATTAACATAGATGCCGGAATTCACCATCGCCTATTTTGAATCCGCAATGGTACATCATGCAGATAGCGATGGGTTCTCATTTGTTTTTATTTGACACCAACACCCCATTTCTCTATATTCATTGTATTAAAGACAGAAGGAGGCAGCGTATGCGAAGGTCAATGTTTTTCTGGGTTTTTATCTGTGTTTTTGGCTGGGGTGTCGCTTTGGCGGCGGATACGCCGATTAAGGTCGGATTCGTGTATGTTTCACCCATTGGCGACGCTGGATGGTCATATGCCCACGATCAGGGAAGACAGAGCATCGAAGCGATGGACGGGGTCACCACGTCATTTGTCGAAGATGTCCCTGAAGGGCCGGATTCCGAGCGTGTCATGCTCAATATGGCCAGAAAGAATTACAACCTGATATTTGCAACCAGTTACGGCTACATGGACCCCATGCTCAAGGTGGCCAAACAGTTCCCCGACATTGTCTTTATGCATTGCTCCGGCTTCAAAACCGCCAAGAATATGGGGAACTACTTTGGCCGCATGTATCAGGCTCGATATCTGTCGGGAATGGTGGCCGGTGCCATGACAAAATCCAAAATATTGGGTTATGTGGCGGCATTTCCGATTCCAGAGGTGATCCGGGGCATCAATGCCTTTGCACTCGGGGCACAGTCTATAAATTCTGATGTCAAGGTCCGCGTGGTTTGGACCAAAACCTGGTACGATCCGGCCACTGAAAAAGAAGCTGCCAAAAGCCTTCTGGATGTCGGGGCGGATGTCATCGCCCAGCATCAGGATTCGCCGGCTCCACAGGAAGCCGCACAGGAAAGGGGTGTCTACTCGGTGGGGTACAATTCCGATATGTCCAAATTTGCGCCCAAATCCCACCTTTGCGCACCCATATGGAACTGGAGTCTATTCTACAAGGAAATAGTGGAAAAAGTTCAACACGGCACCTGGAAAAGCAAATCTTACTGGTACGGCCTTGAATATGGAATCGTGGATATCAGCCCCATGGGCAGCATGGTCCCGGAAGCGGTTCAAAAACGCGTTTTGACCCAAAAAGACGAAATCGCATCCGGCAAGGTCAAAGTGTTTATGGGCCCCATAAAAGATCAGTCCGGCAAGCTTCGAATCGCAGAAGGCGCCGCCGCTGACGATCAGGAATTATTGGGCATGACCTGGTTTGTCGAGGGCGTCGCCGGAACAACACAGTAACCACTCAATGTTCAGATTTAAAGTAAAAAAAAGACAGGAGCCCCTTGTGTGGAGTTCCTGTTTTGTTTTTTTGGGAGCACTGCTCCTCTCTCTTGCCGTCAGCGCCATCATGCTGGCGCTACAGAATAAGCCGCCTTTGACGGCCATCGTTCTTTTGTTTAACGGTGCCTTCGGATCCCTGCTGGCCATACAAGATTGTCTGATCAAGGCGGTGCCCATTTTTCTCTGTTCGCTGGGCGTGGCCGTCGCTTTCCGTCTCAAGATCTGGAATATCGGCGCCGAGGGACAGTATGCCTTGGGAGCCATCGGCGCCACCTGGGTCGCCCTTCGATTCCCTGATCTGCCCTGGTTTGTTGTTCTTCCCGGTATGCTGGCAATGGCATTCATCGCAGGCGGCCTCTGGGGCCTCATTCCCGCGGTTCTGAAACTTTACATGCGGGCCAATGAAATTATCGTCACCCTCATGTTTAACTATCTGGCAATCCTACTGCTCGATTATCTGGTTTATGGTCCATGGAAAGATCCCGTAAGCTTTGGATTTCCCATGACACGGGAGTTTTCAACCTCGGCAATTGTCGGGAAAATCGGCCATACCCAGTTAAACTGGGGGATCATTCTTTGCATTTTTTCCGGTGTGGCCATCTGGATCTTTTTTAAATATACCCGTCTGGGCTATGAACTCAAGGCCAGCGGTGAAAATATCAAGGCAGCCAGATATGCCGGTCTGCCCTATAACCGACTTGTAATGTTGGTCTTGTTTCTGAGCGGTGCTCTGGCCGGATGGGCCGGATTTTTGGAAGCCTCTTCGACAATCAATCGTCTTCAACCCAGTATCATTGTGGGATATGGCTATACGGCGATTGTTGTAGCCTGGCTGGCCAGGCTGAATTCGATCTCCATCGGGATCGCCTCGTTTCTTCTGGCCGGACTGAGAGTCGGCCTGGAACATCTGCAGCTCGATCTTCAGGTGCCTGCAGCCTTTGGCGGAATTATGGAAGGTCTTATACTGTTGACCGTTCTGGCTGGAAGTTTCTTTATCGATTATCGTATTTCCCTGGGGAAGAAATCATGAACCCTGAATTACTGATACCGCTCCTTGCCGCTGCCGTTCAGTCAGGGACCCCTATTCTGTATGCCACACTGGGTGAAATATTTACCGAAAAATCAGGCATTCTCAATTTAGGTGTCGAGGGGATTATGATGATCGGCGCGCTGGCAGCCTTTGTTTCAGCCAAATTCTTCGGCAGCCCGATTTTGGCATTTTTAATCGGCGGCTGTGCGGGTGCCTTTCTGGCGGGAATACATGGACTGGTATGTCTTGATTTTCAGGGCAACCAGGTGGTTTCCGGACTGGCATTGACGATTCTTGGCGTGGGGCTGGCCAACTATCTGGGCACCCCCTTTATCGGGCAGGCCGCCCCTGGGTTTTCTCCAATGCCGCTTCCTGTGCTGTCCACAATTCCCATTCTGGGCCCTGTTTTCTTTGATCACGATCCCCTGGTTTACACAGCCTATCTCATCCCGCCGGCCATGTGGGCTTTTTTTCGATATACCCGTTGGGGCATGGGAATGCGTGCGGCCGGTGAATATCCCCGGGCAGCATCAGCAGCCGGTCTCAGAGTAACCGGTTACCGATGGGCCGGTGTGCTTGTGGGTGGTTATCTGGTGGGACTCGGCGGCGCTTATCTTTCTCTGGCATACACACACTTGTGGACCAATGGTCTGTCAGCCGGTCGCGGATGGATCGCCATTGCCCTTGTCATCTTTGCTTTCTGGCATCCGGGGCGTGCTGTTATCGGGGCTTATCTTTTTGGGGGCGTTATGGCATTTCAGCTCAGACTCCAGGCATCCGGCACGCATATTCCTTCTTCACTGTTGCTGATGCTGCCGTATGCCCTTACGGTTATGGTCCTGGTGCTTTCTTCCTGGAAACGACGGGGAACTGATGTACCGTCGGCATTGGGCATCAATATCGAACCTTCGGAATAGAAAGGACGTATTCTACAGATGAATCAGACTTATACCAAAACGTACCCCATCTCCTGGGACCAGCTTCACCGAGATTCCCGGGCTCTGGCCTGGCGTCTGCTGGACATGAAATTTTTTAGAGGTATTGTCGCCGTCACCCGGGGCGGCATGGTCCCTGCGGCGATTGTTGCCCGGGAACTCGACATCCACATGGTCGACACGGTCTGCGTAACCAGTTACGACTGGCAGGACCAACAGGGAGAAATTCAAATTCTCAAGCCGATGTCGTGCGATGACGAGGGCTGGCTGATTATTGACGATCTGGTGGATACGGGGAGAACCGCTAAAGTTGTCAGAGAGTTACTCCCCAAGGCCCATTTTGCCACCGTTTATGCCAAACCCGCCGGAAGGCCTATGGTGGATACGTTTATCACAGAGGTGAGTCAGGACACCTGGATCCTCTTTCCCTGGGATTCGGAATCACAATTTGTTCAACCCTTATCGGCAAAAGGCGGGGATCTTCATGGCCGATAACGCCGCATCATATATTCGGCTTGAAAATATCAGCAAATCGTTCGGGTCTGTGCACGCCAACAGGAAAATCAACCTTGACATTTATTCAGGGAAAATAAAGGCCCTGCTGGGTGAAAACGGGGCCGGCAAAAGTACGCTGATGAGAATTCTTGCCGGTCAACTCCAGCCGGACAGCGGTAGAATTTTAATCCATGGGAAACCGGTTGCCTTTTCTTCCACCAAAGCCGCAATCAACGCCGGAATCGGTATGGTCTACCAACACTTCATGTTGGTCGATGCCATGACTGTCGCTGAAAATATACTTCTGGGTCAGGACGAACGATTCTTTCTGAATCCCAAAAAAATGAAACGTCTTGTCAAAGATTTGGCCGATCGCTATGAGCTTGATATTGATCCATCCGCCCGAATATCCAATTTATCCATGGGCGAAAAACAACGGGTCGAGATTCTGAAGCTTTTGTACCGCCAGAGTCAATTCCTCATTTTTGACGAACCCACCGCCGTTCTTACACCTCAAGAAACCTCCCACCTCTTTGATGCACTCAGACAGATGGCCCATCAGGGAAAGGCCATTGTTTTTATCACCCATAAACTCGATGAGGTTCTGGAAATCGCAGATGAGATCGCCGTGTTGCGCCACGGGCAAGTTGTCGACACCCTTGATGCCGCGGATGTTAGCTCCAAATCTGAACTGGCCCGGCTCATGGTGGGTCGCGAAATCATGTTGCAAATTGAAAAACAGCCCATGGAGCCGAAACAGATGGTCCTTAGAGTCGAAGGGCTCAGCAACAATGTGTTAGAGAACATCAACCTTGAAGTTCGACAGGGTGAGATATTAGGAATCGTCGGTGTTTCCGGAAACGGTCAAAAACCTCTGGTGGAAACCATCTGCGGCCTTCAACCCCCTGAAAAGGGTAATGTGTTCATTCTTGGCCAGCCCTGGAATCGATTTTTTCTCCAAAGACCGTGGGACGGCGCTTTGTCTTATGTCCCCGAAGATCGTCAGGGACTGGCGGTCTGCATGGATCTCGACTTGGTGGACAATTTCCTTCTGACCACCCGGGAAGGTTTTTCATCGGGTCCGTGGTTGAGCAAGCGTAAGGCAGAGATAAAAGCAAAAGGACTCATCGAAGCATTCGGCGTCAAGCCTGGAAATGTTCGCGCACTGGCGCGTCAACTCTCCGGCGGTAATCTCCAAAAAATGGTTCTGGCCCGTGAATTTTATCGCAAACCACGACTGATTGTGGCGGAACAGCCCACCCAGGGGTTGGATATCGCTGCAACGGAAGATGTGTGGAATTTACTGCTAAAGGCACGGGAAAAAACAGGGATACTTCTTGTTACCGGGGATCTTTCGGAAGCGTTGACCCTATCAGACAGAATCGCGGTTATGTTTGAAGGCCGAATTATGGACACGTTCAGTACGTCCGATACAGAAAAAATCCGTCAAATCGGTTTGATGATGGCCGGCATTGCTCCGGTTTGATCAAGCCCCGACCCGGAGGTCTCGGCGTTGTGACACCCCAATTGATCGTAAACAAAATGGGATTGTATTTGAAATTAATTTGTCATTTTTGGGCAGGTTTCCGCCCTTTAGCGCCAACCTATTAAAAAAAACGCTCAGGATCATGGGATAACCCCCATGCTCGTGAGCGTTTTTTTTGTGCCCAGGGTTTCGGATACCCGAGTTTTCAAAAGACTGCCGAGCGCCGGATCGGCGCTCGAAAAGCATCCATGCTCTCATAAAAACATAGGGTTAATCAGATCATGCTTTTAAATAGACACCCTTGTTCACACTCTTGATCTTTCCCTGTTTTTTTAATTTGTACAGCAGATTGGATATCTTCTTTTGATCATACCCTGTTTTTTCCATAAGGATTGCCGTATTAACGCCTTTCTTTGATCTACTGACAATCGCGAGGACGGTATCCACGGCAGTCGGAGTCTTTTCTTTCTTGGAAACAGCCGTTTTTGAAGCCTTTTGTGCAGCCTTTTTCTTCGAAGACTTTGCCGGAGCTTTTCGTGCAGGCTTAGCGTTGGCCTTCCTTTTTGGCGTCACATCCACTCGAGATTTCGCAATAGTATCCAGTTTCTCTGCCAATACTTCGATCCCCTGGGCCATCGATTTCATACCTTCGACCACGGTTTTCAAAAATACATCCAGTTCTTTCATCACTTGCCTCCTTAAATTACATTCTGATTGCACTGAGCCAATTGGATTCTGCGCTTCCCACCTGATCGCCTTATTTTCTTCTCTCCTTCTCAACCTCTCCTCTTCTAACCTTCTCAACTTCTGCCCTTCTATTTCCTATTTCCTGCTTGCCCAGTTAAATTCTTCGAAGAAGACAAGCGAAGCGGATTTAACCGGGGTATTCTGTATTCTGCCGTTCCAACCTTCTCACCTTCTAACCTTCTCAACTTCTTTTCTTCTGCCCTTCTATTTCCTATTTCCTATCTTCTGTATTCTGCCGTTCCAACCTTCCCTGCCCCGTTAAATTTGCGTTAGCAACAGCGCAGTGTATTTAACTGGGGTCACCTTCTAACCTTCTCACCTTCTCACCTTCTCACCTTTTCGAGTAGGCAGGAGCCTACCAAGGCTGTAGGAAGACGTTTGTTTTCTCTGTTTTCCGCCTGCTTTCGCGGCGGTGCCACAAAATCTCTTCCCTACCTCAGTTGCTCTCCTGCCCCTCACAGAACCGGACAAGCA
>DATKWE010000214.1:0-4940 GCA_035529735.1 Desulfobacterales bacterium
ACTTTTGGATCACCCGGGCAATTATAATCCAAGGTGACCGATACATTGAACAGGTGTCCGTTTCCCGGTTCTATCTGAAACGCCATTTTTTTATGAAATTCGATGGATCCTTTGTTTACAGGGGATGTACAGGCCCGGACGATGGTCCGATTGTTTTCTTTGCATATTTGGAAAAACCGGTGATACAAATAGGTGCCGAGTCTTAATCCGCGATATTTCGGATGAATGCCCATAAAGTGTATGTAACCTTCATTGGCCTGTGACTGGGACAGAAAGCCGATTAGAAACGCGATTAATTCATTTTTCCGATCTTCCATTACCAGGGATGTATTGTAAAAATGTTCAAGAAATAGCCTGGGCAGCATGGATGTTAAGTCACGACCATCCCACCAGTCCTTCATTACCTTTATAATTCTTGGATGATCAGACGGTTCACTGTATCTGATATTCACCCCTTCGGGCAAATCGAATTTTTCAGTATTCATCATTTATATTCACGATTGAGCAATCAAGGGTACTATTTGAATTTAGCACTGCGCTTTTGGCCCTTTTAAAAAGGCTCAAGCCAACGAATGGGAGGTTTTGAAACGGCTTATGGTTATTCCTCTGTGTTTTATCTTCTCGGTTTCCGTCTGACAAGAAAAAAATTATAACCTCGATCTCCGGTACCCGATTGCCACGAATAAAACCCGCAACCTTGCATCTATCCAGTGTCCGGATCATAAACCGCCGCTCCAGGGTCAAGCCAAAATCCAGAAACAGAATGGTAAACACCGGATAGTAGAACCCGGCATTGAAAAAAATTCGAAATGCGATAAACATCCGGACGTTTTTTATGGCAAACGGAGACGTTATTTTTGGTGCGCGGCGCATGAATCTTTCAAACTCGACTTTCAAAAAATTAAATTTTTACACGGTTCACGAAGAGCCCCTATTAAAATACCACAATGTGTATTTAAAGCCACGGCGATTCAATAAAGTAATATATTGATTTATAAACAAATTCAATCTTAAAATTAACAATAAATTATTTGAGTAAAAAAGAAAAAATATTGAGGGTTGCAATCGACAAACACGGCATTATGTTATCGATAGATTGGGATAAACGACCGAAGATTTCTGCTCGATTCCAACCGATTATTTTAAGATAGTGTTCCGTTCGTTTTTTGAAAAACCGCTGACTGCCCAAGACGTGAAGGTGGGTATTCAGGAGGTATATTTTAAGAGAGGTAGCCGATATGAAAAAATTAACCATCTATATACTGGTGCTCTTTGCGCTGATCTCGTGGCAAAAGCATACCCCGGAAGTATACGCCTTTGAGGGCAATGCCATGGAGTATTTCAACCTGGGATTGAAAAGCTCGATGGCCAATGTAAAGATCAATTATTTTACCACGGCCTTGGACTTGAACCCGAGGCTCGCCGATGCCTATGAAAAACGAGGATTGTATTATTATTTTCAGGAGAAATACGACAAAGTCATTGAGGATTTTACGAACTATATCCGACTGGTCCCCGATAAAGCCGATGCCTACCGGATGTTGGGGATGGCTTACCTCAAAATCGGAACCTATGAAGAGGCCATTGCCAACTTCGGCAAAGCCATCAATTTGGAACCGGATATGAGCGCGGCCCTTAGTTACCGGGCGGAGACCTTTCGTCTGAGCGGTCAACTGAGCGAAGCCCTCGAGGATTCCGAGAAGGCCATTGCCCTGGAAGGTAATCTGCAAATTTTGTCCGACGTTTATAGAACCAGGGGAAAGGTTTACCAGGAGTTGGGTCAAGATAAATCGGCCAACGCCAACTTCAAAAAGGCGGTGGAAATCGATCCCAGATACGTCTTTTACCGCTATTTATCAGGATATGCCGACCTTGAAGATGTCAGCAAGGCAGGTCTATTCGGTATGATCGGAGTGGCCTTTGTGTTTATCTTCGGCTTTAAGTTAAAGCCTCCCCGAAAAGACGAATAACCGGATGTGCTTAGACGCCATTTCAAAACCTCAAAATTACGCGACCGAAGGTTTTGAAACAGCGTCTAAACCTTTCTGTTAAATACTTTAACCCTAATTGATTGCAAACAAACTGGGAGAAATATTATAACTGCTTAGTTTTTTATATTTTTTGTAGATACCAATGGCAGGGCTTTCAGCGTAAAAGGTTTCAGCAAGTGTTTAACATTCATAATGTCCCGCCTCTTTGAACCCTAACCCCGAGTGATTCAGAAATCCGAGTGGGTTGGAGGATCCCGGTTTTATCTCTCGGCAAGAATCTTGCGCAGCACATACTGAAGAATGCCGCCGTTTACATAGTAATCGACATCGATATCTGTATCCAGACGGGCAATGACTTCAAAATTTATCTCGCTTGCGTCTTCCTTCACGGCCTTTACAGATAAAACTTTTCTCGGTTGAATATCTTCAATTCCGCTAATGAAAAAGGTTTCTGAACCGGTTAAGCCCAGGCTATCCGGATTCTCATTTTCCTTGAATACCAGAGGCAGCACCCCCATTCCCACCAGGTTGCTTCGGTGTATCCTTTCAAACGATGCTGCCATAACTGCTTTTACACCGAGGAGCGCCGTGCCTTTGGCGGCCCAGTCTCTGGAAGAGCCTGTGCCGTACTCCTTGCCGCCCAGGACCACCAGCGACCTTTCTTCCTTGATGTATTCCATGGCTGCATCATAGATAAATTTTTCTTCCTTGTTCGGGAACTTTAAGGTGAAACTTCCTTCCTTGGGCGACAACAGCTTATTTTTAATGCGGATATTTCCAAAAGTCCCCCGCATCATGACTTCATGATTTCCTCTGCGCGATCCGTAAGAATTAAATGTTTCAGGGGTAACATTCTTCTCGATAAGATACTTTCCGGCCGGATAATCCGGTGAAATCGCACCTGCCGGAGAAATGTGGTCTGTGGTCACCGAATCGCCGAGAAGCAAAAGCACGCCGGCATCGTCCACATTTGAAGGTTTTGATCGGTCAAGACTGAAATCTTTAAAAAACGGCGGTTTCTTAATATAGGTGGACGCTTCATCCCAGTTGAACGTTTCACTTTCGGTGACATCAAGGGAATGCCAGAATTCATCCCCATCAAAGATTTTCCCATATTCCTGCTGGAAGAACTCTTTGCTAACATGTTCTTTGACCAGGCTTTCGATCTCATCCCCGGCAGGCCAGATGTCGTTCAGATATACCGGCCGGCCGCCATTATCTAACCCAAGCGGTTCCAAAGTTAAATCGATATCGATCCTTCCGGCGATGGCAAATGCCACCACCAGTATGGGTGACGCCAAAAAATTGGCTTTGATACTCTGATGGATTCTGGCCTCGAAATTCCGGTTTCCGGAAAGAACGGATGCCACAGTGAGGTCGTTTTCGGCGATGGCTTTTTCTATTTCAGGATGCAGCGGACCGCTGTTTCCGATGCAGGTTGTACACCCAAAGGCTGCCAGATGAAAGCCGAGGGTCTCGAGGTGCGGCATCAGGCCGGCGGCTTCCATATATCGCATGACCACTTTGGATCCCGGCGCCAGCGAGGTCTTTACATAAGGCGGAACTTTCAATCCTTTTTTTACCGCATTTTTGGCCAAAAGTCCTGCTCCAAGCAGAACATAAGGGTTTGAAGTGTTCGTGCATGAGGTGATGGCGGCGATAACGATGTTTCCGTTGCCGATAGCCGCAGGCTTTCCATCGAGATTTACCTCACAAGCTGCCGACTTTATGGGCCGGCAAAGCGATGCCCGAGCTGTTTGGCAGCCCGATTCATCGTGAAATGTAGATAGCGCGCTCATATCCGCGTTTCTGTCATATTCACATCCCAGTATCGCTGCAAATTTGCCCTTTAAATCCTGCAGCTCGATTCTGTCCTGAGGTCTGGCCGGACCGGCCACC
Organism: Desulfobacterales bacterium; assembly: GCA_035529735.1. Classification (GTDB taxonomy): domain Bacteria; phylum Desulfobacterota; class Desulfobacteria; order Desulfobacterales; family UBA11574; genus JAAXQD01. The sequence continues at coordinate 3,891 of DATKWE010000214.1, forward strand.
GAAGCTCCCACGCTGGAAAGATCGATTTCGATCACTTCGGAGTATTCCGGTTCTTCATCACCGGTGTAAAAAAGACCCTGGGAACGGGTGTAGACATCCACAAGGGCGGAACGATCTTCTCGATTCGTCAGTTTAAGATATTCAACGGTCTTTTCGTCCACCGGGAAAAAGCCGAGGGTGGCACCGTACTCGGGCGTCATGTTTGCGATGGTGGCCCTGGCAGGAATCGTGAGTTTCTTCATTCCCGGACCGAAAAATTCGACAAATTTTTCAACCACGTTGTGTTTCCTGAGAAGTTCGGTGATTACCAGTACAAGGTCGGTGGCCGTAACATCTTTTTTAAGTTCCCCGACCAGCCGGACGCCGATGACCTGAGGAATCGACATGTAGTACGGTTGTCCCAGCATGACGGCTTCTGCTTCAATACCGCCGACGCCCCATCCCATTACGCCGATTCCATCAATCATGGTGGTATGTGAATCCGTACCGACCAGGGTGTCGGGATAGGCTGTCCATTGGCCGTTCTCTTGTTCGGCCATCACCACTTGCCCGAGATATTCAAGGTTTACCTGGTGACATATTCCCGAGTTGGGAGGTACCACCCTTAAATTGTCGAAGCTTTTCTGAGCCCATTTTAAAAGTGCGTATCGTTCCCCATTCCGTTCGTATTCTTTTTCTACATTCTTTTTTAAAGAATCTGCTGTGCCGTAGTAGTCTACCTGCACGGAGTGATCAACAATCAGATCTACCGGAACCAGCGGATTGATTTTCATCGGGTCTTCCCCAAGATCTTTTACAGCGTCCCGCATGGCGGCCAGATCCACCACCGCCGGCACGCCGGTGAAATCCTGCATCAGGACCCGTGCCGGGTGATAGGGTATTTCCACGGGCCGGTCATACTGTTTTTTCCAGCGCGCGATGTTGATCAGATCTTCTTTTTTGACCGTCCGTCCGTCGAGTTTTCTTAACAGATTTTCCACCAGAATTTTTATGGAAAAAGGGAGTCTTTTAATGTCAGCGATCCCTTTTTGTTCCAGCAGCGTGATATCT
>DATKWE010000215.1:0-22335 GCA_035529735.1 Desulfobacterales bacterium
AAAACCAGGGGAAGCGGGATTGGCGATCTTTTCGGAGGAGAGGAGGATTAATTTTTATCGAACTTCCCGAAACGGCAGAGTAGATGTTTTTTTTAATGATAGAAATTATCCATGCCGAAGGCAAAAGGATATCACGTGCATGAATAAACCACCCCAGTACGTCAAACTTGACGAACGCCACCACGTCGAAAACCCGCTGTCGGCTGCCAAGGAGGTATCGGCATGGTGAGCGATAAATTGCAGAACGAACCCGAACCCGCTGAATTTCTCCTCTACCAGACCGAGGATGGACAGACGCGGCTGGAAGTGCTTCTACAAGAGGACACCGGATGGCTTACCCAGAAGCGGATGGCGGAACTGTTTCAGAAAAACGTGCGCACGATCAACGAACATATCCAAAACATCTTTGATGAGGGCGAGCTGACATCGGAATCAGTTATCCGGAATTTCCGGATAACTGCCGATGATGGGAAACGATACAACACCCAGCACTACAACCTCGATGTCATCATTTCAGTGGGTTACCGGGTAAAGTCCCATCGGGGCACCCCTCTCTTAACCGAACCACAGGAGGCCGGCGCATGATTTCCAAACTTCCCATCAATCTCGAGGACCTGCTGCGACAGCGAAAGGTTGAGGGCGACCGTATCGAATATAAGAAGGGCTGGAATCCGGACCCGATCACGCGCACACTCTGCGCCTTTGCCAATGACTTTGAAAACCTCGGCGGCGGCTATATTGTGATCGGGCAGGGCTGCGACAATGCGGGGATGCCCGTCTTTCCGCCGGCAGGTGTGCCTGACAATCAATTGGACGGTATACAGCGGGAACTTCTGGGATGTTGCAACCAGATCCGGCCGCCATATTTTCCCCTGCTGAGTGTCGAGCGCTTTGCAGGACGTAACCTGATCGTCTTGTGGGCGCCGGGAGGACAGAACCGGCCCTACAAAGCACCCAGAACCGTCACGGCTAAAAAGAAGGATTACTGCCATTACATACGCCGTTACTCGAGCACGGTTGAAGCGAAAGGAGACGATGAGCGCGAGTTGATCAGCCTCACGGCCAAGGTCCCTTTTGATGACCGCTATAATCAGACCGCCGGCATCGAGGATCTTTCGTCACGGTTTATGGAAGAGTTCCTGAGCGAGGTGGGCAGCGGTCTTGCCGATGAGGCGCGAAACCTCTCGATCGAAGCTCTGGGCCGACAAATGAATGTGGTGGGAGGGCCAACGGAAGCGCCTTTGCCGAAAAACGTCGGCCTCCTCTTTTTCAACGAGCACCCGGGGCGATTCTTTCCGACAACACAGATCGATGTGGTCTGGTTTCCGGAAGGCGCGGGGGGAGATCGTTTTGATGAGAAAACTTTCGAAGGCCCTCTTGCCCGTATCGCACGTGATGCGCTGAACTATATCCAGGCAAATTATCTCAAACAGACCGTCGTCAAACACCCCGACCGGGCCGAGGCCGAGCGTTTCTGGAACTTTCCCTATGCCGCCATCGAGGAGGCGGTGGTCAATGCCGTTTACCACCGATCCTACGAAATTCGTGAACCGATTGAAGTGCGAATCACTCCGAATGATCTGGTGGTTTTGAGTTTTCCCGGCCCGGATCGTTCCATCCGGATGGCGGACCTGCGGGCCGGTAAAGCGGTCAGTCGACGCTACCGCAATCGACGAATCGGCGATTTCCTCAAAGAGCTGGATCTCACCGAGGGTCGTTCCACCGGGATATCAAAGATTCTGAAGGTGATTAAAGAGAACGGTTCTCCGGCACCGGAGTTTGATACAGACAACGATCGCAGCTATTTCCTGATCCGCCTGCCCGTGCATGAGGATGCGGTGGTAGTGGAAACGCCGGTGAAAACGCCGGTGAAAACGCCGGTGAAAACGCCGGACAGGATCCTCCACGTGTTGAGCGAGAACCCAAGGATGACCTTGGCCGAGGTAGCTGAGGTCATCGGGAAGTCTGTGAGTGCTGTGGAGCGAGCCAGCTCACAATTGGTGAAAACAGGGCATTTGAAGTATATCGGCCCACAAAAAGGTGGCCATTGGGTTGTAAAAGAAAAACCATGAGCATCGACAAGACACCCCAACACATCAGACTCGACGAACGCAACCATGTCGAGAAACCACTGCTCGACCAACTCGACAGTCTGGACTGGGAGATTATCGACCTGGACAACAAACAGCATCCCGGCGACACCTTTCGCGAGACCTTCACCGAGGTGGTAATGCTGCCGGTGCTGCGCGAGCAGCTCAAGGTCATAAACGATTGGCTGGAAGACGATCAAGTCGAGGGTCTGGGGGACGTACATAAGGAGGGTCTGGGGGACGTACATAAGTTTATAAGTTGTCTTGAGATAAAAACGAAGTGATTGGGTAAAACCTTGATCCTTGATTAAAGAAAGATAAAATACAGCAAGCAACATAAGAGCCGGGAGATAAAATGTCTCTTGCCCAATACCTCAAAAGCTTTTCCCGCCTACGGACTGATAAAAACCGCAAACGCTGGTCTGCACTGACCACTTATCAGGCACCTCACAAACCTTTTCTGCTGCTGTCCATTATGGATCTGATCGCTCAAGGATTGATTGCCCAAAACTTCATCGAACCCTCCTTTGAACTTTTAGATACATTCAATACTTATTGGAACAGTGTCATGCCGATTGGATCGAAAACGAGCATGGCCTATCCGTTTCCTCGGTTGAAGACGGATAGATTCTGGCATCTAATTCCAAATCCGGGATTTGAAAATCAAATAAATATCGATTTCAGCTCCATGACCAAACTGCGCGAGGTTTGTGCCGGCGCACGAATGGAAGATGAATTGTTTCAGTTGTTGTGCAAGCCGGAAACCAGAGAACAGTTGAGGGCGGTACTTATAAAGACGTATTTTTCTCCTGAAATTCAAATAAAGTTGGTGGGTCAGGGTATGGTAAACTATGCGGCTTTTCAATACAGCAAAGAACTGCTGAAAGTAGCAGAGGCAAGAGCCTCTTTTGATCCGGATAAAGAAGAGTCGGAACAAAAGAAAAAGGTCCGGGACCAGGGATTTCGCAAAGCGATCATTACCCTTTACAGTCACCGATGTGCCCTGTGCGGAATCCGCATGCTTACACCCGAAGGACACACCATTGTCGATGCCGCTCACGTCAAGCCCTGGAAAGACAGCTTTGACGACCGGGCCACCAACGGAATGGCGCTATGCAAGCTCTGCCACTGGTCTTTTGATAAAGGGCTCATGAGTGTCGGCAAAAAATATCAGGTCTTGGTCTCGAAACGTGTTTTGGTGGAGCAAAACTATCCCGGGCATATTCTTACGCTGACCGATCGACCCATTTTCACACCGGAACAAGAGAGTTTCTGGCCGGCCCAGGATAACCTTCACTGGCACCGGAGAAATACATTCCGCAAATGAAAATATAAAATATGTTAGAGAAAATCTCAATCCTTCTAAACCGCTGTGACACAACTGAAAGGGTTTTCCCGGCAACTGATCTTTATAATGAAGGCTGGCTGCTACGGATAGTACTTGACTGGTTTTCTGGCCAGCGAAATCTGCGACATCCTTTATCCTTTACAACAAATTGCCGCTGGTTTTCAGAAGGTTTAATTCCATCCCAATTCTTAGCGCGCTTTCGTGGCGATCCATTGGCAGAGTCATGGACCCATGCAGACGGCATCATCGGAAACATCGAAATCGGGGAAGACGGTAAAACAGATATACGGGTTTCAAACAAAGCCACACATCTGACCGTTGTAGAAGCCAAGCTATTTAGCAAGTTGTCACCTGGCGTATCCAATGCCCGCTATTTTGATCAGGCAGCTCGATATGTAGCTTGCATTGCCGAGATTTTGTATCGCGCAAAACGGTCACCGCAATCTTTCAAGCGCCTCGGGTTTTATGTACCTGCACCGGATGAACAAATCAGGGCAGGTGTTTTTGGAAGTAAGATGCAACTCTCAAGTATTTCAGATAAAGTCAAGCGTCGTGTAGAAGAGTACGGAGGGCAGAAAGAAAAATGGTTTAAGGAATGGTTTCTATTAACGCTTGACCGATTAGACGTTGGGTATATAAGCTGGGAGATGATTTTGGATTTTATCAAGCAGAAAGATAAAAAGTGTTTTGATGAAATTTCAGATTTTTATAATAAATGCCTAACATACAACCGCCCGGAGAAGCATGGATTGGATTTGGGGAGAGGTCGCACCGGGAAATAAACGGGACGTCGATGATTTCATGCGTTCTAATCCATCAGTTCATGACATGAATGGAATTTGGTGGACGCTTATCAGGTTATTAGTTTATATTAAGCATGAAGTAGCGGAATATTGGATTGTAAAAATGTAAGATCTTACCATTAACAAATGAAAAAGGAGGGTAATATGTTAAAAAACACATTATTTGTATTGTTGAGTGCCTTTGTTCTTTCAGGTGTCTGTTTCGCCCAAGCAAACCCTGCCAAAGAGCAAATGAAAGAAACAACTCCAGCTGTAACACAGGAACAGCCTGCCAAAGAGCAAATGAAAGAGACAGCTCCAGCTGTAGCACAGAAACAGCCTGCATTGGTTTTGGAAGAGATCCATATTTGTACCGCTGTTGAGGATCGGCAGCCCTCTGGTGTTGGAACTGTATTCCCTGATGATTTGGACAAATTATACTGTTTTACCAAAATTGCCGGGGCTGAAGAACCTACTAATGTTTATCATGTTTGGTATTTTGGGGATGTTGAAATTGCGAGAGTTCAGCTGCCTGTAAAAGCAAAATCTTGGCGTACATGGAGTTCTAAAAAGCTTAATATGGTATTAGGTAATGGACATGTGGAGATAGTTTCTGAAAGCGGAGATATTTTGGGTAAAGCTGAGTTCGAGATACAGGCAGCCGAGAAAGCTGAAAAAGTTGAAAAAACTGAGAAGACCGGGGTATCCGAAGAAGCAAAAGAGGCACCTAAACAACAATAACTTTAAATGAATTGTGTCAAACCTTGAATAGTGAATAAAGTGCTCATGTTCGCTATTCAAGATTTATAAAAGGGCAAGGCGTTATTGAACAACATATACATCCCATCCACAAAACCAGGTTGGGACTCGGGGACGCACATAAGATTATAAGTTGCTTGTTGGAAAATCGGGTTGCCCGTTAGAATATAACCTCTATAACTTTCACAAATATAAGTTTGCCAAAAAAGTACGGAATTTATGCTAAATGACTTACAACTTTGATCCCGATAAATGGTATGAAAACGAAATCGCATTTTTCGAAAACAGTTATAAATCCGGGAAAATATCTGAGCAAGAATATAAAGAGTCTTTAGAGGAACTCAGTAAAAGACATGAAGAAATGTGGAGTCGGTTAGACGGAACTTATCAAATCCCACATTAATTTAAGTCTTGGGATCAAGTCTGCTCTTGACTCATGTCAATAGTTGGGGGGGCAACCCTTGATCATTGATTATCAGCCTTCACTGTAAGCTTCAGCTCGACAAGGAAGAAGTATAAAATACAGCAAGCATTTTAAGAGCCGGGAGATTGAATGCCTCTTGATCAATACCTCAAAAGTTTTTCCAGCCTGCGGACTGATAAAAACCGTAAACGCTGGTCTGCACTGACCACCTATCAGGCACCTCACAAATCCTTTTTGCTTCTGTCCATTATGGATCTGATTGCCCAGGGATTTCGCAAAGCAATAATTACCCTTTTCAGTCACTGGTGTGCCCTGTGCAGAATCCGCATGCTCACACCCGAGGGCCACACCATAGTCGATGCCGCTCACGTTAGACCTTGGAAAGAAAGTTTCTGGCCGGCCCAGAATAACCTTTACTGGCATCGACAAAATAGGTTCCGCAGATGAGAGATTTCCAAACACGGTTGTGACCCGTGATGACATGAATCTAATCCTATAACTATAACTTTAGTTAATTGTATAATATTTACGGCAAATTAAAAAAGAACCTGAAATGGTGAATTCAAGTTGCAATTGCTAAAACGCTTGAAACTGGATATCAAAAATAATATCGTTACACGATTTTATCAAAACACAGCGACATTGAGAGGTCAAACGTGACGAGATCGGTTCGAAAAAATAAAAAAAAGAAAGCACCTGCAGGAAAGCTGCGTATCGCAGATCACTGGAATGCAATCAGCATCATTGCCAGTTCGCAAACCAATCCGCTGAAAGCGGTGGCTGAGTTCGTGGAAAACAGCATTGATGCTCGGGCCAGACAAATCGTCATTTCCAGAGGAAAGAAGAAGGGAGAATTTTATCTCAAGATCAGTGACGACGGCGAGGGAATCTTAAAAGATGGAAATGGGTTGCCCAATTTTCATCATGTGGCGACCCACATTTGTGATTCCATCAAACAGCGATTGAAAGCCGAGGGCGTAAAGGGGATCCAAGGCGAATTCGGGATCGGTCTTTTAAGCTTTTGGACAGTTGGCCGGAACCTTAGTATCACCTCTTGCGGAGTCGATGGAAACACATATGAAATGACAATGACCAAAGACTCACCGAACTTCACGGTTTCCAAGAAACGCATATTGATTCCTTTCCAAGGAACAGATTTGACAATCTATCCCCTGTTGCCGGGGCTACGATCTCTCACAGGGGACAAGATCCAGCGGTATCTTTCGGCCGAACTCAGAGACCGGATCAAAGAATCGGGAGTACAGATCAGGGTTGTGGATCGGACAGGCCGGACAGAGTATATTGTGGTTCCCCGTCAGTTCGCCGGGCGCTTGCTCCATGGCCTCAAACCTGCCGAAGGTGCTCCGGGTGATATTTACCTGGAACTGTACCTCAGTGATCCCGGTTCTGCCAACCAGATTGGATTGTATCGACGCGGCACGCGGATTTTGTCATCGATTACGGATATCGAGAATTTTCAGAAGGAACCTTGGACCGCGGGTTATCTACAAGGCATTCTTGACGCAACATTTTTAAACCTTACGCCAGGGACGCGACAAGGTATCATTCGTGATGAGAAGTTTGACGCTTTATGTCGTGCAATGGAGCCGGTTGAAAATCAGCTGAAACAAATGATCGAAGAACAGCGCAAGGCGGAAGAAGAACGGTCCAGTCGGAGAATTCTGCGCAAGGTTCAGCGTGCACTCAGGGAGGCGTTTCTTCGTCTTCCTCAAGAGGAATATGACTGGTTCGATATTCATGCCAGAAAAAGTAAAAAGAAGACAGACCCTCTTTTTTCTTTAGCATCGGAAATGGGTACCACTTCGGGTTCAAAAGACCGGGAAAGTGAGATTCTTGAAACCGCCGCTGAATATGACGACAGCGAAAATGGACGTAAAGAGTTCTATGAATATGCCGGTCCCCTGTTCAGTGTGCTGATTTCTCCGAACTCGAGCGTTGTTCCGGTTGACAGCCGCAAGAAATATCGAGCTGTTTGCCGGGATCGCGCGCGGCGAACCGTTTGGAAGGATCTGCTATATCGATGGGAAATCGTTGACGGAGAAGGTCAACTATTGAACCACGATGGTGAATCCGTCGTTTTTATTGCCCCCCCGGAGCCGGGTCTGACCACAATAAGGCTCATCGTTTCTCAGGGAGAGATCGAATGCACGGATGAAGCGCTGATCACCGTTACCGATACGCTTGTTGATCAATCCGCCGTGACAGGAGGATCGCGCAAAGGGCTTCCAGGATACACTTATCGGCGGGCACCGTCGGAGATGTGGCGTTCAAGATTCGATGTGGAAAAGAACGTCATTGTCATCAACAACGGTCATAGAGACTTCGTGTATGCAGGCAAACAAAAGAGCCGCAAGCTACGCTATATTTGTCGCCTGTTCTGCAAAGAACTGGTTCTTTATAATTTCCCGGGCCTTCAGACGGACGAACTTCTCGAACGGATGATCGAACTCTCATTGTATACGGAAGATCATCTGAAATAATTGACCTTACTTGGGAGTTTCGGGGGGATTTTCGGGGACTTTCGGGACGTCCATAAACAAGTAAATAACTTTTTTAAACCTCTTTAACAGGGTGCCTGGGGACGCTCTTGACGAACTTGCCTTGCCTGTGAGAATCAGGGAATAAGTGATGTTCTTAACATTTAAAGTTTTTAGAAAGAAAGCATAATTAAAGGCGGTTTGAGGATTTTTAAACCCCCTTCAATCAAGCATTCTAAAGATTCTAATTAATTTTCATGCAAGATTCAGGTATTACATGACTGCAGAACCGATCCCGGCCTTATAAAATTCCCGGTTCATTCGGGCAATATTTGAAATGGAAATCTCCTTGGGACATTCTGCTTCGCATTCTCTTTCATTGGAACAGTTGCCGAAACAGAGTTCGTCCATTTTTCGAACCATGGATAGTGCCCTCTGGGCAGCTTCGGGTCTTCCCTGGGGAAGCAGGGCAAATTGGGAAATCTTTGCCCCGGTAAAAAGCATGGCCGAAGCGTTGGGACATGAAGCAACGCAGGCGCCGCATCCGATACAGACCGCAGCATCCATTGCTTTTTCCGCGATTTCCTGGGAAATCGGTATGGCATTGGCATCCGGGGCGCCCCCGGTGTTTACGGAGATATATCCCCCTGCAACGATGATCTGGTCAAAAGCGCTGCGATCCACAGCAAGATCCTTGATAATGGGAAATGCCTTGGCACGCCAGGGCTCGATGACGATGGTATCACCCGTGGAAAAATGCCGCATATGAAGCTGGCACAGTGTGGTCCCTTTTTCAGGGCCGTGGGCCCGGCCGTTGACTACAGCGCCGCACATGCCGCAGATCCCCTCCCGGCAGTCGTGATCAAATGCAATGGGATTTCTGCCGTCAAGGGTCAGCTGCTCGTTAACCACATCGATCATTTCCAAAAAGGACATGTCTGTTGAGATATTGGCGGCATGATAGGTTTCAAAACCGCCTTTCACCCCGGCGTTTTTTTGGCGCCAGACTTTTATGGTGATGTTTATGCTTCTGGTCACTTGTAACTCCTTTGTGTGAGTTCGACATTTTCAAAAACCAGCGGTTCCTTGTGGCGCTCGGGCTCCGTGTCATCCCCTTTATATTCCCACGCAGCCGCATGACAGAAATTCTCATCATCGCGCTTGGCCTCTTGTTCCTCGGTCTGGTATGCTTCGTTGAAATGACCACCGCAGGATTCTTTTCGTTCAAAGGCATCCATCACCAAAAGTTCTGCAAACTCGAGAAAATCGGCCACCCGTCCGGCACGCTCCAGACTCTGGTTAAAGTCTTCCGACGAGCCGGGTACAAGCGCATTTTCCCAAAATTCTCCTCGAAGTTCCTGAATAAGCTTTCTGGCTTTCAAAAGGCCTTCGTCGTTTCTGGACATGCCGCAATATTCCCAGAGAATGTGTCCGAGCTGCCGGTGAAAGTCGTCCACCGTCCGTTTTCCGTTAATGGAAAGCAGCTTTCCGGTCCGTTGGGTGACATATTGGGTTGCTTCTTTAAACGCAGGATGATCGGTGGTGACTTCCGTGTGGTCCATCCCAACAAGATATCCGCCGATGGTATATGGAATCACGAAATAACCGTCCGCCAGTCCCTGCATCAAGGCACTGGCGCCCAGACGATTGGCACCGTGGTCGGAAAAGTTGGCTTCTCCCAAAACAAAAAGCCCCGGCAGATTGCTCATCAGGTTGTAATCGACCCACAGTCCCCCCATGACATAATGAGACGCAGGATAAATCATCATGGGCTCTTCATAGGGATTCGAAGCGGTAATTTTTTCATACATCTGAAAAAGGTTGGCGTATTTTTGAGCGATAACGTCTTTCCCGTCTCTTTTGATGGCATCCTTAAAATCAAGATACACCGCAAAACCTGTCTCGCCGACGCCCTTGCCCAAATCGCACTGGGCCTTGGCATTTCGCGACGCCACATCCCGGGGAACCAGGTTCCCGAAACTGGGGTATTTGTTTTCAAGGTAATAATCTCTTTCAGATTCGGGGATCTGGTTCGATGGCCGTTTGTCTCCGGGCGTTTTCGGCACCCAGACGCGACCGTCGTTTCGCAGACTTTCACTCATGAGGGTCAGTTTGGACTGGTAGGTTCCATGTACCGGAATGCACGTCGGGTGAATCTGCGTGTAACAGGGATTGGCGAAAAAAGCGCCTTTTTTATAGGCCCGATACGTGGCACTCACATTGGAGGCCATGGCATTGGTTGAAAGATAAAAAACATTGGCATATCCGCCGGTGCACATGACCACGGCATCGGCGGCGTGGCTTTCGATGTCACCGGTGACCAGATTTCTCACAACAATGCCCCTTGTCTGTCCGTTGATCACCACCAAATCCAGCATTTCCCGGCGAGAAAACAGGGTGACCCGGCCGGCCGCCACCTGTCGCATCAATGCGCTGTATGCTCCCAATAGAAGCTGCTGTCCGGTCTGACCTCTGGCGTAAAACGTTCTGGAAACCTGAGCACCGCCAAAACTTCGATTGGACAAAAGACCGCCGTATTCGCGCGCAAAGGGAATCCCCTGGGCAACACAATGGTCGATAATATGATTGCTGACCTGAGCCAGGCGATATACATTGGCTTCTCTGGACCTGAAATCACCGCCCTTGATGGTATCGTAAAAAAGGCGCCGGACACTGTCGCCGTCATTTTGATAGTTTTTGGCGGCGTTGATTCCGCCCTGGGCGGCAATGCTGTGGGCACGCCGCGGGCTGTCCTGAACACAGAAATTTTTTACATAATAGCCGAGTTCGGCCAGTGAGGCGGTGGCTGAACCACCGGCAAGACCGGTACCCACCACGATGATACTATATTTTCTTTTGTTGGCCGGATTGACGAGTTTAAGTTCAAATCGGTGTTTATCCCATTTTTCTGAAAGTGGCCCTGAAGGAATGTTTGCGTCAAGCATGATGGTTATCTCCTTATACTAATAGCGAAACATAAACCGGAATAAAACCAAACCCGATCCCGACAATCAGACTGAATACAAGACTCAGCCCTCTTAAAAAAGGTGTGTATTTCGGATGATTGGCGCCAAGGGTCTGAAATGCACTCCAAAATCCATGGCTGACATGAACCGCCGCAATGATCATGGCAAACGTATAAATCAAAACATAGCTGGGCTGTGCAAATGCATTTGATACAATCTGAAAAATGGTGGTATGGGTTTTATCCACAAAATGAAAGTTGAACAGGTGGTAAATAACAAACAACAGCAGAATAACGCCGGTGTACGGCATGGTTGCCGACCCCAGCGTTCGGCCGCCCGCTCGTTTATTGACGGCATATCGTTCGGGTCTGGCTTTGAAATTCTGATAAAAAAGGAGCAAACCCGTAGAAATATGGATAACGGCAAAAATTAAAAGCCCCCATTCCGCCAAGTTAAGGAGGGGCCCTAAAGAATGGAGATGTTCTGAATAGGAATTAAAAACATCTTTACCCATAAAAAGGGTCAGGTTTCCGGCAAGATGCAACACCAGAAAAACACAGAAAAAAAGGCCGGTGACAGACATCATCAGCTTTTTTCCTACAGAACTCCCGAAGGTATTGGTGATCCAATTCATTTTTTCCTCCGATATGTTGAACACATTAGCACGTCAATGACGTGCTACAAAATAACCCGTTTCTTTTTCAAAAACATCATAAAAATATAAAAGAAAAAACCTATTTATTTTTACTGGAACTGTCAACATAATTATCGAGCCACCAAGCATCCCATTCCGTTTTCATAATACTTTCTGCAAGGTTTTGACCCGTTTTGGTTTCCAAACGCTTCAAAACATAAGGGAGCCACTTTTTTGGCGGCTCATAGCCGATGTCCGAAAGGGCTTTTAAATCAAGAATGAGTGCGAGTTGATCTGCATCATGGGCAAGCTTGGACTCCATGGACTCGCGGGCGTTAAATTCCGCTATCAGATCGGAAAGTGTCGTTCCAAACGGTAGTTTCCGGGTTATTTCGTTCATGGCCTTATTTTCATCTGCAATCACATATTTTTTCTGCACATAATTAAGGTCACCCGTTTTTGCCTCCGGAAGATCATGCACCAGACACATGGCGATCAGCCTGAGTGCATCGACATCCGGTTCCATTTGAGCCATGACAAACGCAATGAATGAAACGCTAAATGAATGCTCGGCCACCGATTCCTTGCCGGCACCCAAAAAATGGTAACCAGATCTGGGGATTTTTTTTAAGATGTTTGCTTCAAACAGTAGATTTGCGATATGTTTCATAGAAACTCCCTTATCCGTTCAACGGATTGCTCATAAATTATAACTCCAGACACGTAGACGTCAAAGTGAAGCGGGGGAGCGTACCCCCTGAACACGTACATCTTTTTATGGGGTACGACAGTGAACCCATAACATCGGCACCCGGTTTTTATGTGTATTTGCAGGATGTTCCAAAAGCAACATAAAAATGAGCGACCGTATGAAGGGCAAGCAAATTTCTTGACACAAAACCCAGATTCAGATAGTTTAAAAAATTAGGAAATAGCGTTTCCGAACTTTGGGTGGACAAGATTTTTTTTTAATACAACCGTATGAACAACGGAGCTTTTTTTATGAATTCTACAGATTTAGATATCCTCAGTATGATCCTGCATGCCGGGCCAATGGTTAAATGTGTACTGCTGCTTCTGCTGTTTTTTTCAGTCACATCCTGGGCGATCATGATAATGAAATATCGCTATATCCGGACGGCATTCTCAGAGTCGGCTGAATTTATAGATTATTTCTGGACAAGCAGGAACCTTTCCAATGCTTTTGCAAAGGCCAAACAGCTGCACGGCAGCCCCGTTGCCAAGATTTTTCGTGTTGGATATATGGAGCTTAATAAATTGAGCCGGGCCGGCAGTCCAAAAACATCGGAATCAAAATCTTCATCAGGAGCTGAAAACACATCCCTAAGCTCAAGATTCACCGGAATCGATAACGTCAAACGCGCCTTGCGCCGGGCAATTAACAGCGAAACCACCCGCATGACTCGAATGGTCCCTTTCCTTGCAACAACCGGAAACATAACGCCATTCATCGGTTTGTTCGGGACCGTATGGGGCATCATGAGTTCTTTTCATGGTATCGGCCTGAAAGGTTCAGCGAGCCTTGCCGTCGTCGCTCCGGGAATTTCAGAAGCACTGGTCGCAACAGCGGCCGGGTTGGCGGCTGCAATCCCGGCGGTTATCGCCTTTAATCATTTTATGCAGAAGATAAGAATCCTCGATTCTGAACTGCAAAATTTTTCCGCCGATTTTTTGAATATTATCGAACGGGATATAATTACATAAGGGAGAAGCTTCCATGGCACTCGGAACAAACGGCGACCGCCTAATGTCTGATATCAATGTAACACCGTTTGTTGATGTTATGCTCGTTCTTCTGGTTATCTTTATGGTCACTGCACCCATGATGATGCAGGGTGTAGATGTTGCGCTGCCTGAAACAACTTCACAGCCGCTGGCCGCAAAAAAAGAAAATCTTATCATCACCATCAACAAGAAAAATGAAATATATATCAATAATTATCAGGTCGAGATCGATTTTCTTCAGGAAAAACTCAAAAAAATTTTAGAAGGCAGTTTGGAGCGGGAAGTGTATCTTCGGGCAGACCGGGAAATACCTTACGGGTTTGTGGTCCGTGTTATGTCTGAGATAAAAGCGGGAGGGGTCGAAAAACTGGGCATGGTAACGGAACCGATTCAGCAGGATAAAAAAGGCAACGAACAAAAAGCAAAAAGCTGATGAATCAAAGGACACATCCCCATCATTATTTAGACCGAGAAGAGGAAGATGAACGCCGGACATTATTTTGGAATTTTACCGCTTCTTCTGTGTTTCATTTGATTGTTTTTGCGGTTCTGATCTTTGCACCCGGCTATGCGAAAGGGAGAAAGCCTTCCCTGTCTTTCATAAATGTCAGCATTGTAACACTGCCTTCTCAGGGGGAAATGCCCCTTCCGGAAAAAAAGAACGCTGTAGAATCCACGAAACCGTCGGTAACGGAGAAAAAAGCGCCAAAGATTTCCACTAAAACCACGCCTGAAGCCGTTAGCAAGCCTTCCACATCCATTTCTCTGGATCCCAAGAAGAAGGTTAAAACATCTCTTAAAAAGAAGACATTCAAAACTGAAAAGGTGGTTAAGAGTGCCATAGACCGAATTGAAAAAAAAGTTGACGAATCGAGACCCGATCAGATCAGACAGGCGATTGCCCGCCTTCAGAAGCAGGTGGAAAAGACCGGACCGATAGACCTTAAAAATCAACAAAATATCAGGGGTTCGGGAATCCCGGGGGGAACCGGAGCCGACAGTAAGAAAGTTTTGGAAGTCATCGATATCTATCGAATCGAAATTGCATATCGGATTCAGAAAAACTGGGCATTTTCCGATCAATTGGCAGGGGGCCGCACCGATCTTGAAGCCTGGGTTGCAATTAAGGTGATGAAAAACGGAGAAATAAAAGATGTCTGGTTTGATAAAAGGTCGGGAAACAGCTATTTTGATGACGCTGCCAAAAATGCGATTATGAAGTCGAATCCACTTCCCCCGCTCCCATTAGCCTATGTGCGGCCCTATTGTGAAGCCGGTTTTCACTTTACGCTTTCGGGAATAAGTAAATAATACAGATTTTCGTTTCTGATTTAAGGAGTTTGATATTGCTATGAGAAATTGCTGGATTAAATTTTTTGGGCTGATGGTAATAATGTCTTTTTGGGCGGTACCTGGAGTGGCCCGAGCCGGATACGATTATGTTGACATTTCCCAACCTTTTTTAAGAAAAATTCCCATCGCAGTACCATTGTTCAAGAAGGTTTCTTCGGGTCATGAAACCGACCAATTATCAAAATCAGCATCTGACCTTCTCGCTGAAACATTGGAGTTTACAGGATATTTTAAATTTATTGACCGTGAAGCCTTTTTGGTCAACCCACAGACGGATGCCGCCTTTGCCAACGTCAATTTCCATGACTGGACCAGCATCGGCGCAGAGCTTCTGGTAACCGGCGGTGTTCTGGTCCAGGACAACCTTGTGGAAATAGAGCTCCGACTCTACGATACCTTCAAAGAAAAATTGTTGGTGGGAAAAAGATACAAAGGAAATATTGCGGATGAACGAAAGATAATCCGTCGCTTTTGTAGCGAGGTGATATATACCCTGACCGGTGACAGGGGAATTTTTGACACTGAAATCGCATTCGTATCTACAGGTTCGGGTAACAAGGAGATTTATATCTGTGAATTTGACGGATACAATCCCCGGCAGCTTACACACACCAACAGTATCACCCTCTCGCCGGCCTGGTCATCGGACGGGGAATGGATTGCCTATACCTCTTATGCAAAGGGCAAACCCGATCTTTACATAAAAAATTTGAGAGAAAATCGCGGCTATGTCGTTGCAAAACAAGGTATTAATACAACACCGGCCTGGTTTCCCAACAAATTCGAGCTGGCTGCGACCCTTTCATTTTCAGATGATCCTGAAATTTATCTATTGACCGGAACGGGAAAAATTATTAAAAGGTTAACTTATAACAAGGGTATTGATGTATCGCCCACTTGGTCTCCGGACGGCAAGTCTATCGCGTTTGTTTCAAAAAGGTCTGGAACCCCACAAATTTATATCCAAAATGTAGATTCCGGGCAGGTAAAGCGATTGACATTTCAGGGACGATATAATACACAGCCCGCCTGGTCGCCCAAAGGAGATAAAATGGCATATTCAGGAATGGAAAATGGCCATAACGATATCTTCGTGATCGGGTTTGACGGCAAAGATCCGATTCAATTGACCCATAACGAAGGTGACAATGAGTCGCCTTCCTGGTCTCCAGACGGGAATCTTATCGTTTTCGCTTCAACACGGGAAGGGCCTTCCAGGATCTATGTCATGACGAGCTATGGAACCGACCATAGACGCTTACTTGCGTTGAAAGGTCGACAGACAGAACCAAAATGGTCACCAAGAATGGTCAACAAATAATTTATAAATACATTAAAAGGAGAAAAAAATGCAAAAAAAATTGTGGATAATTTTGGCCATGGTATTTGTAATTCCCGGTTTGCTGTTCACCGCTTCATGTTCAAAGAAGGCTGTCAAAGAGGACACCTCTTTATCCCAACAGGCCCAAGATGAAGCTGAAAAAGCTGCTGCTGAAAAAGCAAGACAGGAAGAATTGGCCAGACAGCGGGCCATAGAAGAGGCGGGCCTCAAGGAAGAAGCGATACAAAAGGCGAAAGATAACTTCTTAAATGAAGATATCGGCTTCGAATTTGACAGCGCCGTTTTGACGCCGGAGGCACAAGAAATATTAAAAGTAAAAGCCGAATGGCTCCATAACAATGCTAACGTCAAGTCTACCCTCGAGGGACACTGCGACGAACGTGGCACCCTTGAGTACAACCTTGCTCTGGGTGAGAGACGCGCCTCAAGTGCAAAGTCTTTTCTGGTAGACCTTGGGATTCCGGCATCGCGCTTAATCACCATAAGCTATGGTGAAGAACGTCCGGTAGACCCCGGCCAGAATGAAGCGGCCTGGGCAAAGAACCGAAGATGCCATTTTACCATTAACTGATAGGATACCCGAATAGCGTCAAAACTCAATTCGGCGTTATCCGTTATTCGGGCTGGCAACCATAACCGGCAAGCGACGGACGGGCTGTCGCTTGCCGGCGATTTCCATGAAATTGACGTTTTACGGGTTAAATTCTTACCATGAAAAATACGGTATTAATGGTTCTGACCTGGATGATAGTTTTATCCGGGTGCGCGCTTCAGCAGGATGTAATCTCGCTGGACGACCGCTTGGCGCAATCGGAACGCCGCTATGCTGAGGCCGAGCAAAAGAACAAAAACCTTGAATCAAAACTATCTGAATACGGCAAATCTCTGGATAAGGATGATAAAGATCTTAGAAGTAAAACCGCCAGTCAAAGTGCAATGATTGACAGCCTTAGAGAAGAAATCCGAATTTTAAGTGGGAGGCTCGAAGAGGCAGAATACTTCTTAAAACAAAAAATACAGGCTTTTGAAAAATCGTCAGAGGTCATTGATAAGACCACAAATTCAAATAAAGACCGTATCGCACGTCTGGAGCAGTATTTGAATTTTGAATCAACAGCGTCCGGTCAAAAAAGCATCGCGGATTCAGGCAAGACATCCGAAAAGCAGGTTGAAAACCAACTTTCTGAAGATGGGATATACCAGTCTGCCAAACAGGCGTATGATCAAGGTGACTTTGAAGCCGCCCGAGAAGGGTTTAATAAATTAATAACACAATATCCAACGTCAAAAAATGCCGACAACGCCCAGTTTTGGATCGGTGAAATATACTATCATGAAAAATGGTATGAAAAAGCGATTCTGGAATACCAGAAGGTTATCGAAATATATCCAAAAGGGAATAAGGTTCAGGCATCGCTCTTGAAGCAGGGATTTGCGTTTTTAAACCTGGGAGACAAGTCAAATGCGCGTCTGATTTTATCGGAACTTATAAAAAAATACCCGAAGTCGAATGAGGCAAAAATTGCCCAACGCAAATTAAAAGGACTTGCACCTTGATACCGGACATCGGATGCTAAATTTTGATCCGGAAAAGCATTAAGTTTTACTACGCCATACAGAGAATACCGTATCAAGAAAAGAGCATGGAATGATAAAGATTATCGGTATCGATCCAGGCCTATCTGCAACGGGTGTTGGAATTGTCAAGGGAGTGGGTCTTAAAATCGACGACTTCTCCTTCGGCAGTATTCATACTTCAAAAAACACATCTTTACCCAACCGCCTTGATCAAATCTTTTCAAATCTTCTCGTTGTTTTGAAAGATGAAAAGCCGGACCTAATGGTCGTGGAAGACGTATTCTCTGTGAAAAATTTTCCAAAGGCCGGCATCACTTTGGGCAAAGTGTCCGGCGTTGTTCTCCTTGCCGGATGCCGGTTTGATATACCTGTAACGGAAGTTCCCGTTCGTGAAGCCAAACAGGTATTAACCGGAAATGGCAATGCAACCAAAATGCAGCTTGAAAAGGCCGTACGAAGTTTATTAAACCTGACGACGCCCATACGGCCTTATCACGCTTCTGATGCCATGGGATTGGCACTCCTCGGGCTGTTCCGCCATAGCGCCGAACTGGCTAAAATCGCATAACATATAAAGAAAGGATAAGATGATAGGTTATCTTGAAGGAAAACTTCTGAAAAAAGAAGATGACCGGATACTTATTCTCGCAAATCAGGTCGGTTACGAGGTCCTGCTCCCCGCATTTGTAATGGAAACCTTTGGCTCAAAAACGGTGGGTGACCAGGTTTCCCTTTATATCTATTATCAGCAGACCGAGCGGCAACCTAAGCCGATTCTGATTGGTTTTAATCTTGAGGTTGAAAAAGAATTTTTTCAATACTTTATTTCTGTTGAAGCCATCGGAGCCCTTAAGGCGGTTAAAGCCTTGAGCATTCCTGCTCGTGACATTGCAAGAGCCATCGAGTCAAAAGATGTTAATACGCTCAAACAATTAAAAGGTATCGGTGACCGGACAGCCCGTAAAATTGTCGCCACACTCGAAGGCAAGATGGATAAATTTGCGCTGATCCGAAAATCTGAAAAGATAGAATATCCAGTGGTGGAAAACCTGTCAAAAAAGGTGTTGGAGGTACTGATAGGTCAACTGGGGTACCGAACAAAAGAGGCAAAACAGATGATTACGGATGCCATGAAGCGTAACACCTCCATATCGACGCCTGAAGAGCTCTTTGAAGAAGTCTATCGGGGAGAAAATGCCCGAAGCTGATTTGACAACCGTACTGGCGTTGCTGGGAATTAAAGGTGCGAAACTTGAGTCATGAGACATTATCCATAAAAATGTTACCGAAAGGCTTTTCACAAGTGCCTAAAGTTTGAAATGATCTAAAGTGCCTAAAGTTAAGGTAGCGCTAACGCGCTGTCATTAAAATATAATTGACTAAAAATTCCTTAACTTTAGCTCACTTTAGGCATTTGTAACTTTTTCTATTTTAATATCAAAGTCAGTATATCAATAAAAAATGTCGAGTAGGATTTTTACTCCTTAGTAACTACTGTTGAGTTAAACCAATGACGGATGACATACTCACACATTTTTCCGACAAACAGGACATTCTGACAGGATCGTGTCTTGCGGTTGACAAAGATCCGGAAATTCTGTCTTTAAGGCCGACACGATTCCCGGATTACATCGGCCAAACGGAGGTTGTAGAAGCCCTGAAAATAGCGATTGAAGCAGCAAAACAGCGTGAGGAACCGGTTGATCACATCCTGTTTTATGGGCCGCCCGGCCTTGGGAAAACGACACTTGCACATATTATTACCCATGAAATGGGCGGCAATCTCACGACGTCTTCCGGACCTTCTTTAGAAAAAGGGGGAGACCTCATCGGCATTCTAACCCATTTAGAAGACAGGGATATCCTCTTCATCGATGAAATCCACAGAACCCCGAAGATTGTGGAGGAATTTCTGTATTCTGCCATGGAAGACTTTGCCGTCGATTTTGTGTTTGACAAGGGTATGCATGCCCGAAGTCACAAGTACCGGTTGAACCGCTTTACACTTGTCGGCGCCACCACCCGGGTGGGGCTTTTATCAGCGCCCTTGCGTGACCGGTTCGGCATTTTCAGAAGCCTCGATTTCTACAGTCAAGCGAATCTGGTGCAAATCATCAAACGTTCAGCCCTTCTGCTTAAGGTCACCATCGATGATGAGGGGGCAGTCGAGCTTGCTAAACGATCCAGGGGGACACCACGGATTGTCAACAGGCTCCTTAAACGTGTAAGGGACTATTCACAGGTGCGTGCAGACGGAATCATTACAAAAAAGACCGTCGAAGCAGCGCTGTCGTTAGAAGGTGTTGATGAAAAGGGATTGACCGATCTCGACCGCAGATATCTAAAAACAATAATCGAGTTTTATAAGGGCGGTCCGGTGGGCATTGAAGCCATCGCAGCAACCCTTCAGGAAGAAACCGATACACTTGTCGATGTCATTGAACCCTATCTGTTAAAAATCGGGCTTGTCACACGGACCTCTTCCGGAAGAAAGGCTTCAGAGGAAGCTTGCAAACATCTCGGCTTGAGCTTTCAGAAAAGAATGTTTCAATAATTGGACCCTTAATCCGGATATTTCACGATTTGATTCGTTTATTTCCAAGGCCTCAGGGGCGAAGCTGCCGTAAGTTGCCGAGAATCCTCGATAAAACAAAAAATGGGCGAATCACACGCGTGAACTATTCGGGCGAAAAGAGTTAAAAATTGCTTCATCATGTCGACAATCACATTGCTGACCGATTTTGGTTCTGAGGATGCCTATGTAGGGGTTATGAAGGGGGTTATCCTTTCTGTCAATTCTTCCGCCAAGATTATTGATATTTCCCACGCCGTCGATCCACAGGACTTGATCGAAGCTGCTTACCTCATTAAGTCTTGCTACCGATATTTCCCTGAACACACGGTGCACATTGTTGTTGTAGATCCTGGGGTCGGCAGCGATCGTGCCATCGTTGCCCTGGAAATGATGGGCCATGTTTTCCTTGCTCCGAATAACGGGGTGTTAACCCTTCTTATGGAGGAGGGAGAAATTGACGCGATGGTCAGAGTCGAGAATACGCGCTACTTTTTAAATCCCATAAGCCATACCTTCCACGGCAGGGATATTTTTGCTCCGGTGGGTGCCCACATATCCAAGGGAATTGACATAAATAGTTTGGGTTCACCCTTGGATCCACAGGATCTTGTTTCTCTGGACATTCCAAAACCCCATATTTCCAATGGGGATGAACTGATAGGGACCATTGTCTCCATCGATCGCTTTGGAAACTGTATTTCCAATATTGATGGGGATTGTTTGAAAAAATTTGCTGGAAAAGATGCTGAAAAAGGATTTGAAATCAAGACCGGTAAAAACATAACTACGGGTTTATCCCAACGGTATGGAGATGCAGAACCTGAGTCTTCCCTTGCCATTTTTGGAAGCTTCGGCTATCTTGAACTTGCGCTGAATTGCGGCAATGCCAGCCGCCGTCTAAAAATTAAAAAAGGAGATGCCATCACGTTGAAGTTAAAAATTTAGTTCGCAGGGGTGGCGCTCAGATTTGGGCCATATTGGGTCGATCTGAATGGTCAAAGCCGTAGTAATAGCAAGCTATTTCGAGGATTTTACGAATGAGAATCGGCTCAAAATGGCTTCCGATCAGGAGATACATCTTGAAAAATAGAGCCCAAGACTTTTCCATCGTTAATAAAGAATTGACTGTGGACGGTACCGTTTCCTCCAGGGGGCGGCTGATCGTCAAGGGCGAGGTGAAAAGGTACAATTATTGGAGAAAATGTGATTATCGCCGAAGAGGGTTCTGTTTATGCGGAGGTTGTCAGTATGACCATCGGCGGGATTTTTGAAGGCGAGATAAAGGCTTCAAAAGAATTGATTATACTTTCAACCGGAAAATGCTCCGGTAAAATTATCTGCAAAAATTTAGTGGTAGAAGCCGGTGGATTCCTAAACGCCCAGGTAACCTGTCTTGTTGCTGAAGATTCTAATTCGGAAATTGGAAATATTAAATGATTACAAAAATTATTTCCGGCGGCCAGACCGGAGCCGACCAGGCTGCGCTTGATGTTGCCATAAAATTGGGAATTCCCCATGGTGGCTGGATACCTAAGGGGCGGATAACAGAAGCCGGAATTTTAGATGGCAAATATAAACTCAAAGAGATGGAAACATCCAACTATAATAAAAGAACCGAACAAAATATCGTGGATTCTGACGGGACGCTGATTATATCCCACGGCAAACTCATCGGCGGGTCGGATTATACTCGAGAAATGGCCCTCTTTCATAACCGGCCTTGGCTTCACATTGATTTAAACAAGACCAATTCCTTTCAAGCCGCTGGAAAGATCAAATCATGGATCACTGAAAATGACATCGAGGTTTTGAATGTTGCAGGCCCCAGAGCCAGCAAAGATCCGTTGATATATGAGGCCACAGCCGATATTCTTGAAACTGTTTTCTATCTGGATCTCATCGATGACACCATACACGCATCTTTCACCGTTACCCCCAGGCGGCATACTGAAATGGAAAAAGAAGACCTGCCCCAAACTGTTGAGGAAGCGGCCGACAAACTTCTTTCAAAACTGTCTTTAAGAGATAAAACCATGATCGCAAATATTCCCGAAGACAATTTGATCGATCTTTATAAGTCGCTCCAGGACAATATTCAAAACGAAGTCCGTTTTTGGCTCAACAATGAATCGCTGTTGGAATCGTGTCGTTCCCTATCCGGAGATAAAATTTTGAGTGAACATCGTGCGTCTTTAACGATCATTAAAACATTGTGGGACAAGCTGCAAAAAACCAACATA
>DATKWE010000216.1:0-2983 GCA_035529735.1 Desulfobacterales bacterium
CCAGAACGTGTCATATGTTAAATCGGCATTGGTCGATTTGTTGGAAAATGCGGAGCCGTCCAGCCTCGGGTGATCCGTTGCGAACAGCGCCTTGGAAAAACGAGTTGAATGATACGTTGTGGCAGTGCCCGAATTAAAAAACCGTGCATGAAGCACTTCGGGATGTTCGGCCAACGCTTCGCCCAGGTCGTGAAACAATTCCTTAAGTTCCCCGCCGTCCGATCCGCCGTTAAGTTCGTACAGATTGTCGTCAATGGCCTCTTCGGTAATTCTGACAGCCAACGCCCAAACATCGGGAATCCAGGCCTGTTTCGGGCCTGCAATCTGCGTGTCATACGTCACAGGGGAACCCTCACCCTTGATTACAGGCATTCCCAGCCCGGAACGAATGACGTTCTCTTCCTTTTTCTTCTTACTCGTCTTTACTGTAACGAGTTGCTTCCACATGGCCTGTGCGCGCTTGGTGACATATGTGTCTATCGCCAGGGCAAAAAGGCCAGGGACGTACTCATCGTTAAATCTTGCTCTTGTCCACATGGTTTATTCTCCTTTATGCTGTAGCGCCACCGTCAACGCTGGGCATGTTTTCATAGTGCATGTTTATCTTACAAATCCAACGACATCCCTCGACACCTGAAACTCCGGGGCTGTCATCGCCAACCAAATCAACATCGTTCGGATGGGGTCCATAAAGTTTCATGTTCAACGCGGCGGTTGCAGCCACAGTAGCGGAATTAATCATCTGCCGACTTCTTCCAGTGTTTGAGTTCCCGGCACATATGGTTATGCTGACGATATCCGCATTTAACGAACCATCAACTATATCAATCGCAGCCGTGCCAAAATTTTCTCTTGCGACATACAGTTGATCCGGATGATCCGCGACCAGCACATACCCCGCAATCGTGGCGTTTCCGGCTTCAGTGGCGGCAATATATTTAACCGGGTCCATATTTTCGTCAAAAATCGCCTGAACAGAACCCAGCAGGTTGTCAAGACTGTCGGGAACTGCATCACTATAAATGCCCGGCAAGTACCCCATTTTGGGGGTAAGCAGGTGGGCACCGGATACACCAACGATATCGCCATGATAAACGTTGATCACCGTTGATGCTGCCACTGCGTAGTATCTGGCTCTCAGCACCGGGCCATAGGGCATAAACCCAAAGGCCCAATCGTAGTTATAAGCTGTCATTTTAAAATCTCCTTATTCAGCAACCACCAGATCGCCTAAGTCGCTTGTGTCTTCGGCGTCTCCGTCAAAAATCGATTCGTCAAACTGAATGTCGTCTCCGCCTCTGATCTTTCCCCGGTCCCCGGTGAATATCTCAACACCGTCCGGGGCTTTGTTCTTGAGGGTGTCCAGTTGCCCGGACCTGTCCAGGTTTTCGGCCAATGCTCTCTTAGCGTCCTTCACCAATTGATGATGATGCCAAGGCTTGAATAAAAGCGCCTGATCCAATCGACAAATACATCCCAGGATATCGTCCACCTGATCCGACAATTCCGGAAGGTTGGACCGGTTTGCAATCGCCCAGCGTAAGGGCGGCTGTTGGGATTTACAAAGCTCGTCGATTCTCTTGGCGGTTCTCTCGCACCATCGGAAAGCGTACTTTTTTTCGTTCTGAAGTCTCTGCGCTACCGGTGGTAAAAGTAACGGATCGGCCATCAACGAAAAATCGTTCAGTTCGGAGTCGGACAAATTGAACCAGTTGACATCCTCGCCTTGAACCCGGCTAACAATCGCGGCCTCCTCGGCGGTCAAGGACCTTGTGGGCAGGGGTTTTTTGGCCTCTACCTTGTTCACAGGGTTTCTCTTGCAATTTCGTTCGTGAGTTTTCAGACCCCTTGGTTCAAGCGGCCTGTCGCAAAATTGACACGTTGGTTTTTTGGTGGTATCGTTTGTGGTCATGGTTTAGCCCTCCCCTTCGGTTTTTTTCGCCATTAATTTTTGATAAACTTTGGCCTGTCCGGGCGTCATATCCATCTGTTTAATTACCTTTGACACCCTGCTCGATAGTACGGTTGACTCGCCGGCCTTTTTCTTGGGTGGCGTGAGGCCCTTTTTTTTAATGTCTTTTTTACGGTTATCATCGGCGGATTTGCCGAGGGCGGTCTTTTGCCCCTTCTCAAACGCTTGTTTCTCGATCTGTTCAATATTGGTCAGTACAAATGACGCCATACCGAACCAATCCCCGTAAGGGTGATCTTCGATTCCGAGTTTGGATTTCATTTTGTTTACACCCTCCCGAAGAGGACCAGTTTCGTCCGAAAGCGCCGGGTAGGTTTTTGTGATAAATGAATCCAATTCCTTTTTTGTTTGAGAGATCTCAACTGCATTCAGGGTTTCCTTTTTGTTTCCCTTGGCGGTCTGATTGGCCACCAGTTTCATGATCTGAAGTGTGGCGGCGGGATCGTCTTTGTGTTCCTCAAGGAGCCCTATCAGTTGAGTGTCCGAAAAAGTTTCTTCCTCCGTTGGTTTCGCCTCTTTTTTGGTTGTCCGAAGTTGATAGGCTAATGCGTTCCTGTCCTTTTGTAGTTTCTCAAATTCAGATTTGAGCGTACCCATCTCTGTGCTTTGAGATTCGATATCCTTTCTGAGGCTTTCAATGGTTGCCTCGGTTTCTGGGGGGTCCTTCTTCTTCTCGTCCCCGTCCGGTTCGTCTTCTTCTTCTTCGGGAATGCTGAACATGTTCTCGTCTTCATCCTCGACGTCCTCATCCTCGACCTCTTGTTCAAGATCGGCATCAGGTTCGATGTCTTCTGCTACCTCTCCCCGCTGACAAAGAAGTTTTCTCAGCAGGAAGGCTATAAAATGTTTCATGGTCTGTCCTCTCTCGCCTTTTGGCGGTGGTTAAGGGTTAATAAAATAAAAAAGCCGACTGGCAGGAGCTACTTGTGTCCTGTCAATCGGCTTTTCCGGGTACTCGGTCGTGGGACCGGTGCGGCATGGAAGCCGTTATATATTTAAAACTACATTAAT
>DATKWE010000217.1:0-4653 GCA_035529735.1 Desulfobacterales bacterium
CCAGACAAAACGTATAGGTGATCCGAAGATTCTCCCGACGGACCATTCTGGGGAACAGGTGACCGATGAACGCGTTAAATAGACCGTTTTCGTTTTGCATTTTAATCCTGAAAAACTGACTCGAAAAACACTGAACCAATCAGCAAATCAATTTCAAATGAACACAAGAATATCTAATGATGAAGAATGACGGCTTCGTAAAAAGTCTTTTGTGAGCGACATCGAGCTATTTTGGAAAAAGATTCAGGATGAGTCTGGCGTTAAAAATTGCAAGCTGTTTGAGGGCGTTAGCCCGAGTTCTTGCAATTTAGCCAGACGCGTCATGAATCCCAAAATTGCTTGGGGAGCGAACAAAATCAGACTTTTTAAGAATTCATCAAGAATGAAAAACAAAAATGCTTCGACATTCATCATTCGATATTCGAAATTCATCATTTGCAGTTTCAAATCAAGTCAAAATATCTGCTCGTTACGAGGTCATCATTATTAAAATATCATCATTCTGTTCTTCAGTAGCAACCCTTGCCAGAGGACGGTCGGCCGGTCCCTGGACCACCTCTCCAAGGGTGTTGAAAACACTTCCGTGACAGGGGCAGGCAAATCCTTTTGGGGTCGCGTCCACCGTACACCCGAGATGGGTACAGGTCAGGTTAAGGGCGTAAACATTCTTGCCGTCCTTTATCACAGCGATCTTTTTTTCTCCGAAAACCAGTGCACCGCGGCCGGGAACATCTGTTTTCTTTACACGAAAAATCCCTTTTTTACGTTTTGTCCGGGGAATGAGAAATTTACCCAGCAAGGGCAAAGAGACCAGCGCCAATACCAGGGTTTTGATTAATTTTCGACGGCCCTTATGAGTTTTTTCCATTTTTTTACGTATGCTTTTTTAAAATCCGGTCCCTTTGATGCCATTTTCGCAAACCGGTCCTGTGGCATGAAAAACCCATTGGACATATTTTGTTTCCTTTGGTCCCAAAACGAAACCAGTGTCATACCGTCCTTTTGGAGCTGGTAAATGCGATCCTTTTCTTTTTCCAGTAAAAACCTTTTAGGAGTATTGTGGCAACCGTCACACATGACCGTGCCCCGGCGAATGGTGTGGGGAAAAAAAGCCTTCCACTGTGCGGCCAGCAGGCGGTTTTCCTTCCCCACCGGCGTGTTGTTCTCAATGTCGGTAAAATAGACGATAAACTGGGGTCGGATGGGACTGACTTTTCCGCGTTTGTTGATACCCAAAGGGGGTGAATCCTGCTTTTTTAAAAAACCACTTTTAACATATTGACCGTCGCCCCAAGGCCGCAGACGGAAATAATCCCTGTTGGAGCTGTCTGTAAAGCGGATAAAAAAGGTGCCGTATTCCTGAGCCGCCCATGCACTGTGACAGGCGTAACACTCCAGATTCTTTGAATGGGTGCCGATACTGTGCTCGATGATCGCCGGATCGGGTTTATGGCAATCCTTGCAGGTGACAGAGGATTTCTTCCCGGACATCAAGCTCTCCATTGAATGACAGTCTCCGCATTCCATCCCGGCCTGTGCATGGACATCCGGCAGCATTTTAAGAAAGGGGGAGCCCTTTGCCACCGCTCCCCGCTGATAGCGCAGACTGTCCTCGCGCGGCGCTCTGCCGTAAAATTCCATACCGGTAAAATAGCCGGTGTGGCAATCGAGACATCGATCCGACTTGGGGCGGATGAGAAAATCTCCCGCTCTTTCATGACAGTCGAAACAATTTCTTACATGGCACGATTCACAGTTTTTTTTAAAAAAATCCGGATCATCCTGACCTATATTTTTTTTCACAAAGGCTTTTTCAACGGCCCGGGTGCTCATCGACTGATCAAAGATTGCATTGTATTTGGAAGTTGAAATCCTTTGGATCGGAAAGCGGATTTTTTTCTTCTTGGGCTTGGATCGGTGCAACACCGTTCCCATCGCCGGACTCGGACGTCGATGTTCCGGTCGGTGGGTACGCTCAAGACACGTCGGCAGCATGTTATAGTCGAGCTTTTTTTGATAAATCGGATTCTTGGAATCGTCATGACAAACAAGGCACTGATTGACCGCCAGAACTTTTTTGATTTCCGAACCGTTCAGCGGCCTGGAATTCTCCCGAACAATGGCGGATAAGGCACTGACCTTTCCTTCGTTCATCACCAAAAAACCGTCGAGAGGCTTTTGTGTCGATTTTTCGCATAGTAATGTCGCCACGATGCTTTTCTCGTTGACCACATGCTGTCCGAAGCCCAGAAAGCTGGGATCTGCATGGCATTCTGTGCACCCGACCGCTTTTTTACCGGTATTATGAGAATAAAAAGGGGCAAAACGCAACCGGTTCTTTCCGTTAAACTCGGCGACATATTCATCCTTGATCATTTGCCCTTGCGCATCGATCACCGTAACAAAGGTCTGGCACCCTGGCGTGACCGGAGAAATTTTTCCACGCTGGTTAACGGCCAATGGAAAAGGATAAAGCTTTCGCCAGTCCTCGGTTTCACTGAATTTACCCAATGTTTCCCGATCCTTGATATAGTCCCGGCCGAACTTGGTTCGGTCGTAACGGGTATGACAGCCATAACACTGGGGCACGGCACGGGAATGGCAGGCATAACACTCCATCCGTTCATGACCGACAATGGTGTGCTCCGGCGTGCCGGTAATGACAGGGCTCTTATATAATTTGCCGGTGCGTTTGCCCAAAACGTAAACATCACCGGATTCATAAAATACATTGGCGTATTTACGCCCTTTGCCGGTGGTTACCATTTTCATCCCCGGTCGCATCTTTAGCGTATAGCTTTTAGATTCCCGCACCGCCGAATCGTTTTCACGGGTGATTCCCTGAAAAGCAGGGCGATGGGCGCCGCTGCCGTGACAATCTTCGCACCGAATCTCTGTCTGAAGGTACATGTTTTCATAAGCGTATCCGTCACCCATGACATCTCTGGAAGTGTGGCAGTCGATACAGTCCATCCCTTTAGAGAAATGAACATCTTCGACGATATGGGTGACGTTACGCCCGCCACTGATCATTTTGGGACCCGGAAACCCGTTTCGGGTCGGAACCATGGAATTATTGCCGTCATTAAGCCCCTGGTAGGTTAACGCCATGCGACCGCTGCGGTTGTGACAGCGCATACAGACATCGTTTCCGGGAAGGGGATCGAGCCGGTGATCGGCGGAATAAGGCCATTTGTCTTTGACGGTGAGATCATTCCCCTGATAGGTAGCGGTATCGTTGTAAGGAAAATGGCATGCCGAACACCCGGAGCCATGGCTTGCGGTATACTTTTGATTGTCTTCCCGCCCCACGTGGCACCGGGAACAAAATTTGCGGTATAGTTCTCCGGAAAAGTTATTCAATTGGGATACATCTTTAAGTTCGAGTGGTCGTCCGTATGCTGAAAAAACGTTTTCCGAGCGTGTGCCGTAAAGCCTGCCGTCTTCTCCCTCCCAGGTCTTCTGGATATTTTTGATCATTCCGGTGTTCGTATGCATGAGGCTCGCCCTGACACGCGCCAACTGATACGGGTGACACTTCCCACAGGTCTGTTCCCAAAATTCAGGAGCCGAAGGGTTTTTCGGGCCGACCATGGAGCGATGTGAAATTTCCTTGTCTTTTGCTTTCGGATCACCCTTGTGGCAGTCGACACAAATTCGGTGATTGGCAGAGGCGACTTCCAGGTCTTGATGGCATAAAACGCAGGTGGACTTGCTGGAAAGAGCACTGTTGCAGCCGAGTAGTAGAAAGACAACCGCACTCAAAATAGAGATTCGTCTAAACCGAAACATAAATCAATCGATCACGAAGACATGAGACTTTATATTTTTTTTCGTGTTTCGGCATTTAGCCAAGTCCATATCCTTTTGGGTCGGATACGTTGTTGTCATTGGAAGCTTCCGTAAGATCAGAAAGGGTCATCATCTTATGGGAGTCTTCTTTGTAGAAAGCCAACATCGTTTCCATGGTTCTGAAATACGGGAGTTTGTGCTTGACCTTGCCAAAAAGGATGTAGATAAGGATATACGTGGGTATAAACGTGAAGGAATAACCCACCGTCTCCCCCACCCCGGGAAGACGGCACGGCAACAGGAACTCAATATTCACAAACCGTGTCTGCATCCAGCCCAAGGCAAAAGGGATGGGCCACAAGGAGGCGGCAGCAAGGGCGATTTGCTTGAAAAAAACCTTTCCAAAGGCTTCGTTGGCTTCCCTGTTGAATAATTTATAGCTCGGCTTATCTTTGGCCAGGAGGGCCCTTATGGAAAGGTTCTGCATTCGGGTCATCTCCCGGCTATCTTGATCGATACCTGCTTTGTTGAATCTGAAAGCCACAGAGAGGGTAAATTCGCCAACGATGACACACAGCAAGGATAATACCCCGGTTCCGATGAAATAACCGAGTAACGGTTGTTCGACAATACGGAAAAAATAAATCAGAACGGCATCCATATTTAAATAAACTGCCTGGAGAAAATCCATGAACATCCACTCCTTGGGATCCGAATTCAATGGGGATATCTCTCAAATGCTTTTTATGCGCAACACCCAACGAAGGGGTATCTTGGCGCTTAATACGGCGGCACAATACTGTACCCGAGAAAACCTCTGCTCGAGTATCGCAGCCCCACATATACGGCCAGCACAATAAA
>DATKWE010000218.1:0-3394 GCA_035529735.1 Desulfobacterales bacterium
AACCTTCATATCCGGCACGATAAGGCAGTAATAAGCCTCGACACTTCAGGCGGCGCGCTTCACCGGAGAGGATACAGAGAGGAGACCGTTTCGGCGCCGATGCAGGAAACCGTTGCCGCCGCGATCGTCCGATTCAGCGAATGGGACGGTTCTGTTCCTTTATATGATCCTTTGTGCGGTTCGGGAACCCTTTTGTGTGAAGCGCTCATGCGGTATAGCAATATTCCTGCGGGTGTTTTCAGGAATCGATTCGGTTTTGAATGGCTGCCCGACTTTGACGGCGCTGTCTGGAAGCAGGTAAAAAAAGAGGCTGACGGACGCATCCGGGAACTTCCGAAAGGGCTGATTGAAGGCAGTGATGTGTCCGCGGAGGCTGTCCGCGCGGCGCGGACCAACCTGATGGGGCTCCATTACGGAAATAACGTAAGCGTTGAAAGGGCGGACTTCAGAAATCTGCCCGCCCTTGAAGCGCATGTAATTGTAACCAATCCGCCCTATGGAATTCGGATGGGGGGAGACGAGAACCTTGAAATGTTCTATGAAAATTTCGGCGATTTTCTGAAACAAAAATGCAAAGGCTCGGCCGCTTTTGTTTATTTCGGAGAACGGAAGTATATCAAAAAAATCGGGTTGAAAGCATCATGGAAAAAACCGATCAAGGCCGGCGGGCTTGACGGCAGGCTGGTTAAATACGAGATTTACTGAGAGCACTGAGGGGGTCTGCCCCCGGCATTTGAAAGGGGTTTCGATGCCGCATTCAATGTTTTAAAAACAAACAAAAGGTTGCGTTTAGCAACATATTGTTTTATATTGCTACAAATTACAATATAGGAGGTATGTACCATGACGACCGCTGTAAGAGTATCAGATGATCTGGTACGAGAAGCCAAGATATATAGTAAAATAGACAAACGATCATTAACCGGGCAGATAGAACATTGGGCAAGAATTGGTAAATGCGCCGAAGAAAACCCTGACTTAACGTATAGCTTAATTAAGGACATTCTTATCGGCCTTGCAGAGCTTGAACATGGGGAATTGTCAGAATACAAGTTCGGATCGTAGCCAATGAAAACCCTTCAATCAAGGTCATTTGAGCGAAAAGTCAAAAATTTTTCGAAACAAGAAAAAAAGAGGTTGGACGATCAGATCCGGAAAATTATTGATGATCCTTCTATCGGATCAGAAAAGAAAGGCGATCTCCGTGGAGTTTATGTCCACAAGTTCAAGCTTCAGACGGTTCAATATCTTTTGTCTTACCGGTTCGTCGGTGAAAATCTGGAGTTGATTATGATTGGGCCGCATGAAAACTACTACAGAGACTTAAAAAGCTATTTAAAACGCAGATAAAACCGGCGAATCATTCGATGCACTCGAACCGAAGAAAGCCGTAGCCCCTTGAAAAATCTCAATTTCAATACACAACGCCTCCACCATTCGAAAAGCTATTGGGTGATTTATCCGGGGCCTTTTCCCGGCGAATAAATATACAACATCGGCTGGTCTATCAGATTCTTGATGACGAAAAAGTGTTTAAAGTCATTAGGATGTGGATTCATTATGAATGATCAGGCATAACATTGCGCTTACAGTCGGACGCGTAAACAAACTCAATATATATGTTGCAAATATCGAATCAAGTCACTATCCCTGCCGGTGATATCAAGATTAGCATGATTCGCGCCCAGGGGGCAGGCGGCCAGAATGTAAATAAGGTTTCCTCTGCCGTACACTTGCGTTTTGACATTAACGCCTCATCGATACCTGATTTTTATAAAAAACGACTTTTAAGGCTGTCCGACCATCGTATTACCAAGGAGGGTGTCATCGTTATCAAGGCCCAGGAGCACCGAAGCCAGGAAAAGAACCGGGAGTCGGCCTTAAGACGTCTCCGGGAACTCATTAAAAGCGTGGCGGTGTCTCCTAAAAAACGCCGACCGACCCAACCGAGCCGCAGCTCTCGAAAAAAACGCCTTGACCGCAAAAGCAAAAGAGGGCAGCTTAAAGTTATGAGAGGAAAGATTCCCGGTTGAAGATCAATGGCATAGACCGGCACGGCCCCAATGGGTTGGGTGGCCGGCCTCCACGGGGAACTCGGCATGAAGATTCTGGGGGGCTGTTGCGGAACTGACGACCGGCATATCCGTTATCTCGCAACGCGGCTTGCCTCGGGCTGAACGGACGAAATAAACCATTTGTGACTTACAAGGTATGTGGGGACAGTGTCAAACGGGCTGTTGCCCAACTCACTTTTCGCTGGCTCCGAAACGTTTTTTGATACATCTAAGGCTCGCTTCAGGCGATTCCAAAACTCGCCCTTAGCTTCTATGGTATGCTTAAATCATTCACCCGGAGGTAAAAAAATGCTGGAAATGATAGATATTGGAATTGAGAAGGCCGTTGCCTATCGTTGGGGAGGAAAGATCACAGAGGATGAGATGACGTTGGCGCTTTCTGCCCTTAAGGAGAAAATCGAGACTTTCGGAGAGGTTTTTATATATCAGGAAATTGAAAGTTTTGGCGGTGTTGAGTTTGATGCAATCGTCGAGAAATTCAAGTTCCTTTCCGATGTCGGCATATCGAATATCCGCAGGATAGCCGTGGTAACGCACAAAAAATGGATGCACAAAATTATCGATCTTGAAGGAAAAATATTTAAAAAGATAGATATGAAAAGCTTTTCCATGAATGATAAAAATGAAGCAATTGAATTCCTGAAAAATGTATGACACGGCATTCAACTGCCGTCGGCGTGTGCTAAAGAACCGTGAAACACGCGTTTCCAAAAAGGAGAAAAATTATGCAATACAGCATCGACAAAATACTGGATATGTCATTTGATGATGCGGTAACCCGGGTTATCGATGAACTCAAGAAAGAGGGCTTTGGTGTTCTTACGGATATCGATGTTCAAACGACCTTGAAGAAAAAACTGGATGTGGATTTCCGGAAATACAGGATCTTGGGGGCATGCAATCCTCCGTTTGCATACAAAGCCCTTCAGGCAGAGCGTAGAATCGGAACCATGCTGCCGTGCAATGTGATCGTCCAAGAGACCGAAGCCGGGCAGATAGAGGTCTCCGCCATCGATCCCATTGCGTCCATGCGGGCCATTGAAAATCCGAACTTGCGGGAGATCGCCGATCAGATCCAGGCCAAGCTGAAAAAAGTCGTAGAGCGTCTTTAGCACAACGTTAGAAAAAATATCGTCATGTCACAAGCCCCATGAACTCTGGCCGGGGTATCCCGACAGGCACCCGACGCGCTCAACCAAGATCTCGCAACATTCACAGCCGGTCCGAAGCCCGGTTCAGCCGCGGTATCTGCCCCGAATGCATCAGCAAACACGATCCGGATATCGATATCGACGACCCCATTGAGTGAAACCCCCAAC